>DATJJW010000061.1:0-55375 GCA_035491935.1 Allostellaceae bacterium
TGCCCGAATTCGCGGTTGCCAATGTCCATCTGTCCCATGGGCAGATCCTGAACCGGCGGCAGCTCCACCGCATCGCCCGGTTCCTGCCCGGGCATGCGATGATCATCGGCGACTGCAATATGCTCGGGCCATCGCTGTTGCCGCGCTACAGCGATATCGGGCCCCGGATGGCGACGCACAATGCTGGTCACATCATCCCGTTGCGACTCGACCGATGCTTCGTCCGCGGGCTGACCATCCTGGAGGCGGCGCTCCTGAACAGGGGAACCTCGGACCACCGGCCCATGGCCGTCATCTGCCTCGCCGATTGAGGCTTCCGCGCCTCCCCCTACGGGGATGAAATGCCGCAGCGCGGCCTATCACCTAGGGAGAGGAGAGCGCAGATGCGCAAGGTTGCAGTTCTCGTGGTCGCCGGCCTCATGATTGCCTCCCTGTCCGGCTGTGTCGCCTATCCCGCGCCGGGCTATTACGCCGCGCCGGGATATTATGCGCCAGGGTATTATGCGCCGGGATACTACGGCTATTACGGCCCGAACGTCGTCGTCGGTGGCGGCTATTGGGGGCATGGTGGCTGGGGTCACGGTGGTTGGCACCATTAGCCTGATCCGGAAGCGGCCGCGCCAAAGTCTCTGAACGGCGCGGAATCCTTCCGGTGGGCTGGCCATAGGTCGTCTTTTTTCTATTCCTTACGGTACCGCCGCTTCGGCCGTTACGATGGCCGTTGCCACATCCCGTCGCGGGTGCTACCGAGAATGTCCTATAATTCGCCGTCGCGTTGCAATGCGGGCCGTGCGGGACACATTGACCTTCCCTCATTGGCATAAGCATAAGCAACGCCAAGGTATCGGAGGGCGCAATGAAGGACATGGAAAAGCGGACATCAAGTTCCTTTTGGAACATATTGCAGCTACTGCCGTTTATCGGGCTGCTCTGGCTGCCCTTCTATAATTTCAAGGGACCGTCGCTCGGCGGGTTCCCGTTCTTCTACTGGTACCAGTTCGCCTGGGTGCCGGTGACGTCCTTCCTGATCTACCTCGGCTATAGGAAGATGAAATGAGCGCCTCGATCAATGTGACGGCGCTGGCTGTCTTCATCTTCTTCTTCGTGCTGATCACGGTCCTGGGCTTCGTCGCCGCGCGCTGGCGCCGGGGCGATCTCAATCAGCTCCATGAATGGGGTCTCGGCGGCCGCCGCTTCGGCACGATCATCACCTGGTTCCTGGTCGGCGGCGACTTCTATACGGCCTATACCATCATCGCCGTGCCGGCGCTGGTCTATGCGGTCGGCGCCTATGGCTTCTTCGCCTTGCCCTATACGATCGTCGTCTATCCGCTGGTCTATCAGATCATGCCGCGGCTGTGGGCGGTGTGTCAGAAGCACAGCTATGTGACGGCGGCGGATTTCGTCGAAGGTCGCTATGGCAGCTCCTGGCTGGCGCTGGCCGTGGCCCTGACCGGCATGCTCGCCACCATGCCGTATATCGCGCTGCAACTGGTCGGCATGCAGGTGGTCATCGCGGCGCTGGGCCTGGGCGGCAGCGGATGGCAGGGCGATATACCGCTGGTCATCGCTTTCGTCATCCTGGCGGTCTACACCTATGCTTCGGGCCTGCGGGCGCCGGCGATGATCGCCTTCGTCAAGGATATCATGATCTATATCGTGGTGATCGCGGCGATCGCGATCATCCCTTTCAGCCTGGGTGGCTACGGCGCCGTGTTCGATGCGGCGGACAAGGCGTTCCAGGCCAAGGGCGGCGCCACCGGCCTGCTGCTCCAGCCGGCACAGTTCGTGCCCTTCGCGACGCTGGCGCTCGGTTCGGCCTTCGCGGCCTTCATGTATCCCCACACCATGACCGGCGTGCTGTCCTCGTCGAGCGGCGATGTCGTACGCCGCAATGCGATGCTGCTGCCGCTCTACACCATCCTGCTGGGCCTGATCGCCCTGCTGGGTTACATGGCGATCGCGGCAGGCATCTCGGTCAAGTCGGCGACCGAGGTGGTGCCGGCCTTGTTCCTCAAGATCTTCCCGGATTGGTTCGTGGGCTTCAGCTTCGCCGCGATCGCGATCGGCGCCCTGGTGCCGGCCTCGATCATGTCGATCGGCGCTTCCAACCTGTTCGCGCGCAATGTCTGGCGGACCTTCGTCAACCCGTCGATCTCGCCGGAGAGCGAGGCTTCCATGGCCAAGCTGGTGTCGTTGCTGGTCAAGTTCGGCGCGCTGGCATTCGTCGTGTGGCTGCCGACGCAATTCGCGATCTACCTGCAGCTGTTGGGCGGCGTCTGGATCATGCAGACCTTCCCGGCCATCGTCTTCGGCCTCTACAAGACGCGGATGCGTCCGGCGGCGCTGCTGCTCGGCTGGGCGGTCGGCATGGCGGTGGGCACGTGGATGGCCTATGCGGTCGGGCTGAAGCCGGTCTATCCGCTGGTCATCGGCGGTACGAGCTACAGCGTCTATATCGGTCTGATCGCCGGGGCCTTGAACCTGGCCGTCAGCGTGGTGGTCACCCTGCTGCTCGCCGCCATCGGCATCGGTGCCGGGCGGGACGATACGCGGCCGGAAGACTTCCATGTGTCGAAGGCCGGCAGTGCGCCGGAGATCAATCCCGTGACCGAGGCGTTCTAAACGCCCGGTAGAGCCCTTGCCGGGCAGGTGGCATCCCATCCTGCCCGGCAAGTCGCCTTTTCTCGCTCTAAACGTGTGGGCCGAATCAAATGGCTTTAGGTTGAAATGACCTAAAGCCATCTTGATCTGGACTTGCGAGCGCGAAGCCTTCCAATTCCCATCATCCACGATGACGCCGAGGGCGCGGCCACCAAGGCCTTTCCCGTCAATCCTGCGACACGCCCGTCAATTTATTAAAAATCGTTAACGCCTTCAAATTTCTAGGCTTATCGTCGAATATTCAGCGCCAATTGTTGCGTTTTCAACCATGTGAGCAAACTCCATGGTTGATAGTTTGATTAAAATGTGGTTAACGTGATGTCCCTGGGAACGCGACTATTTGAATGCTGAAATAAATCCAGCCTTCCGAAACCTCGCCGCTGTGTGCGGGAGGAAACTATTTTTCGCGATCTCTGGTCTATGAATTTTGATACGTCAGCAACGTAGAGCTGTGCGCGCCTTGCGGGTCATTGAAACCGATTTATCGGTAGAGAAAGGACTTTCCCGCCGTTGCGGTGCGATCAGGAGAGGGTGCTATGGTGAATGATAAACGGCGACCGTCGCAATTGTCCGCGGATGATTCGAGCCGTTACATCAAGGAAGCCGTAGCCCGACGTTCTCCACCGCCGCCGACATCCGACCCCTCGTTCATCGTCGGCAACAGTCCGCAGATGCTCGAGGTTTTCGACCGCATCAGGCGATTTGCGCCCTATGAATTGCCGGTCCTGATCACTGGCGAAAGCGGCACGGGCAAGGAACTGGTCGCCAAGGCCATCCACGAACGATCCGGCCGGGCGTCGGGTCCCTTCGTCGCCGTGAATTGCGCCGGCATGCCTGCCACCCTGATCGCGTCGGAGCTGTTTGGCTATGAGAAGGGGGCCTTCACCGGTGCGCTCGCCCGAAAACGCGGGCTTGTCGAGCAGGCGGCGAATGGCACGCTGCTCCTGGACGAGATCGGCGACATGCCCTTCGATCTCCAGGGCCATTTGCTGCGGTTCCTGCAAGAGGAAGAGATCGTCCGCGTCGGCGGCCATGAACCGGTCAAGGTGAGCGTCCGCGTGATCGCGGCGACCAACGTCAAGATGGCCGATGCCGTGGCGGCCGGGCGTCTGCGCGAGGATCTGTTCTACCGCCTCAACGTGCTCAGCCTGCATCTGCCGCCGCTGCGCCTGCGCGCGGGGGACATTCCGATCCTGGTGAATTATTTCCTGGAGACGATCGCGCGCGAACTGCATCGGCCGAAGCCGCAGATAAGCCCATTGGCCGTCGCCGCGCTGGAAGCCCATCGCTGGCCCGGCAACATACGCGAGCTGATCGCCACGCTGCGTCGTGCCATCGTGCTCTGCAACGACGATTTGATCGAGACGGGCGACCTCGGTATGGAATTCGCCGAAGCGCCATCCAGCCAGCCGATCAAGCTCATGCCCGACCGGCCGCGTCCCGGATCGGAAGAGGAGCGCGCTTTGCTGCTCGATACGCTGGGCGACCACGGGTGGAACATCACGCGCTGCGCGCAAGTGCTCAACGTTTCCCGCGTGACGCTCTATCGCATGCTCGAGCGCCAAGGTCTCAATGTCAGCGATGAGGGCAAGAGCCCCGGTCTCGCCCGCGGCCGGACCGGCATGCGCCCGGCACCCATGGGGTTGACGACGCGCGCCGAAGGCAAGCCGTCCTACCCGCTTCTACGCCCCGACGGCATCTGAGCCGCGCTGTATCAGCGGCGTAATGGTTAATGTAAAGTTAACAAGAAAAAATGAACGGCGACACCATGCGCGACATGGAAAAATAACGCTTAATGCGTTGATCCCATTAGAATATCTCCTCGGCGTCACTCTCCGAAAAGCTCTGGCATATCCCTTGCTATTTCCCTTCGAGCGTACTTTGGCGGGTAGGTCACCGGCCGAACAGGACGCCGAACTCAACGGGAGAAATGGGAGAATCGATATGCGTAAATTCTTTCTTTTGACGGTGTCTGTGTTCGCTATGACCAGCGTTGCCGCATACGCCGACGAGCATAACGGCGGTAACAATAACGGCAACAATGGTGGCGACCCCGGCAAGAGCCATACGCCGCCGAGCCTGGAGCAGTACCTCTCGGTCGCGGTCGCGGTGAACTATGCCGATTCGTCTGACAACGACCATTCGCTCTCGAACGGCCAGAAGAACTCCGCTCAGATCGGCTCGTCGTTCCAAGGGGCTGAAGGCGTCTCCAACCAGAACCAGAATGCCGGCGCCAACAGCGCGCTGCAGAACTCGCTGTCGCTGGCCTATGTCCAGGGCTGCGCCTGCGGCACGACCGTCGGCGGCGGTTCCAAGGATGGTTCGAGCGGTTCGATCGGCGATGCGGCGGCCTTTGCCGCGGCCCTGAATTTCGGCTCGATCGAGGAAGCCGGTGGTGTCCATATCGACGACCCGCACAGCTATCATTCGGCGCCGACTTCGGCATCGGCGACGATCAACAACGGTGCCTATAACGGCTTCACCGGCGCGGCGCAGGTGAACCAGAATGCCGGTGCCGGCTCGCTGCTGCAAAACGCCACGGCGCTGGCCTCGGTCAACCCGATCTCCGGCACGATCGACCAGACCAAGGTGGCACTCGGCCTCGCGCTCAATGACGGCTCGGTCACGGACAACGCGGTTTCCAACGACCAGCACAACACCACGAGCGCCATCGACGGCTCGTTCAACAACATGAAGGGTGTTGCGAACGTCAACCAGAACGCGGCCGCCAACTCGCTGCTGCAGAATTCGACGGCGATTTCGTCGATCGAATACTGCAACTGCGCGGCGACCGATCTCAGCGCTTCGGCGGCCCTCAGCGCCAATATCGGTAATGTGAACGACAACAGCTTCAGCGCCACCAATGGCTCGAACGCCACCACGATGAACGGGTCGTTCAACGGCTCGCAGGGCGTGATGCAGATCTCGCAGAACGCGGGCGCCAACAGCCTGCTGCAAAATGCAGCTTCGGTGGCCGTCATCACGCAAGTCGCGCACTAAGTCCGTCTTCGGCTGCATCCCTTCACAGCCACCGGCCCCTCGATCCCGAGGGGCCGGGGCCGGAAGAAGGGAAGGCTCCCGCGTACCCCGGCGGCTCGGCCGCCGGGGTATCTCTTCCGGTTCTGAGAGAAGGAATTGGCGCGATGACGAGAAACATCCGGGTGCTCACCGCCATGGCCGTCGCGGTGGGAATGCTGAAGCTTCCGGTGATTGCTTATGCCGATCCTCTACCTGTTCCGCCCGTCTCGCTGAGCGATCTGCAAGACAGCGCCGCCAAGGGCCTGCCGGACAATTTGAACTCGGCACAGGTCTCGGCCAATTCCGTGGGCACCAACACGGTGACGGGCATCATCAGCAATGCCGGCTCACTCAACAACAATAGCGGGCTGACCACCGTCCTGCAGAATACCGGCAACAATTCGCTGTTCCAGACCTCGACGGTCATGAACATCACGATCCATTAGCCGAAGGTTGAGGAGGTAGCGCGATGCTGCGACCGATACGCCTCATGCTTGCCTGCCTTTGCGGCGGTCTCGGCCTGGCGGGGATCGTCGCTTCGGCTTATGCCGGCGACATGACCCTCACCAGCGAGATAACCGGCTCGACGGCGTTCCATGTGCCCGTGAAGAGCTTCAAGGAATTGAAGTTCGTGCACACCTTGCATCAGCAGGTCGATTATTCCTGCGGCGCAGCGGCGATCGCGACCTTGCTGACATATTCCTACGGCAAGCCCGTGGCCGAGCGGACCGTGTTGCAGGACATGCTCGACCACGGCGACAAGCAGGTCATCCAGACCAAGGGCTTCTCGCTGCTCGACATACGCAACTACCTTGCCCGGCAGGGTCTGCAGTCAGGCGGCTACCGGTTGCCGCTGGACAAGATCCCCGAGGTCGCCGTTCCCGGCATCGTCCTCATCAACCACAATGGCTACAACCACTTCGTCGTGGTCGACGGGTTCAAGGATGGCCGCCTGCTGCTGGCCGACCCGTCCTTGGGCGCCCGGACCGTCGATGTCGACACGTTCAAGCGCGAATGGACGGGGGTCTATTTCGTGATCCTCACCGGCGCCGACGACGCCAGGCGCAAATTCAATCTCAAGGAGGATTGGTCGCTTCAGGGACATGGCACCTGGGACCGGTTCCGCGACACGTTCGACCTGGCGCGGCTGAGCTTCAAAAGCGCTGATGCATTCTGATTGGGGGCAAGACCATGAGAATAAGCCATGCTCTCTATCCCGCGGTCGCAGCGTTATCCCTGTTGGTGATGCGCGACGCCTATGCGGATGTTCCAGGCAGATCCGGCCCGGCGCCCAAAGCCGTCGATCTCTTCGACTATTACGCGCCCGGTGTCGTTCCCGGGCCGAAGGCGAGCGTCCATGAGGCCGCGGCGAGTACCCGGTTATCCGTCCAGCCGGCGCCTGTCCAGTCGGTGTTTGCCCAGTCAGCGCCCGTCCAGTCAGCGCCCGTCCAGGCAACACCTGCCCAATCGGCACCCATCCAATTGGCGATGGCGAACGAGATACCGGCCGACCAGCTGGGCGATATCCGTGGCGGCTTCTCCCTGCCCAGCGGCATGGAGATCAGCTTCGGCTTCGACATCGCCACACGGGTCGGCGGCGATGTCGTGCAGCAATTGAGCGTGCCGATGACGAATGTGCCGGGCACGGGTTCCTCGGTGCCGCTATCCGTGCTGTCGCAGGGGGCGTCGAGCTCCGTTCAGCTCTCGCTTGGCTCCGCGGCGCCCGTATCGGTGTCCTCGCTCGCCAATACCGGCCTCACCTCGATCACCACCACGCTGGGTGCCGGCGGGATCTCGTCGCTCATCCAGAACCAGGCGAACGGTCAGGTCATCCAGCAGACCCGCGTGCTCGACGTGTCGATCAGCGGGCTTACGCAATCCCTGGCACAGCAGGCCGCGCACACCATGATGGTCAATGCGCTCGCGGCCGCTTCCATGCCGCGTCATTGAGGGACGAGATGCAGCGCTTTCCGTACATTTCCAAATACGCCGCCAGGTGGGTCGCCCGCCTGACGCTCGGCCTGCTTTGCCTGTTGCCGTTCCAGCCGGCAAGGGCGGCGGATGGCGTGGTCGAAGTCGCCACGCCGGTGATGCCGATAACCGACAAGCCGGTGCCTGTCGAAGACCTGGCAGGACAGGCCGCGCGCGGTACCCCGCCGGGCCTGCCGGTCCTGCAGGAGAAACCCAAGCCGACCATCCGGCTCTGGGATGAAGTGAGTATTAGCCACGCCCTACCCAATCAGGGTACCATCAATTCAACAACGATGACGGTCCATTAAGATCGTAGAGGAACCTTGGCCATGATTACGACGAACATCTGGCGTTTCGCGGCAATCACTGGACTTTTCCTGCTCTGCCAATGCTCTGAGCAGAGCCAGCAAGCAAACAGCGGGCGCATCGCCGCCCCATCATCCAACGCAGCGAAGATATCGGATCCGTCCGGGCCGAGCCTGCTCCAAGAGCGCGGCAGCAAGCTCGCCATCGGCGAATATCGTCTCCTGGTCACGGGCAACACCTTGTTCCGGCCGTTGGCCAGCGGCGGCGAGACGGCGATCTACATCGCCCCCGATGGCGACCAGAAGATGCTGCTGCGCACCGCCGACGGGCGCAGCGGTACCGATAACGGACATCAGACCGAGCGCGGTTCGCTGGCCTGCTGGCAGTGGCAAAAGGCCGGTGCGGGCAGGATTCTGTGCTTCCAGCCCTATTGGAACGGCAGGGTTCTGACCATGGTGGAAACTTCGGGGGCCGTACAGCCAGCCCAATTCGTTGTCCAGAAGGGCAATTCAGCGTCTCTTTGAACTGATTTCCGGGGCACGTCAAACAGCCGAAATCGATGCCTACTGGGGATGGGTGACGTCTTCACGCCATTCCGCCAGATCGAGCGTTGGGGGAACAGTGATGGGCAAGAAAATTCACCGTTGGGCCACCTTTGTCCTTCTGGTCGCTGCCGAGCTTCCTTGGGCGGGAGCGGCGTCGGCACAGGCCGTGACGGCGAAGGATTTCGACGAGCTGCGCACGCTGCTGCGTCGCCAGCAGCGCCAGATCGACCAGCAGGCCCAGCAGTTGCACGAGCAATCGAACGAGCTAAGGGCGCAAACCCGTCAGATCCAGGCGCAGCGGCGCCAGCTCGACCAGTTGCAGGGGCACCCGAATGCCCAGGGGCGGAAAAGACTGGCGGGTTCGACGGGCACGGCGGTGGTGGCAGCTCCCGTCGTATCGCCGTCCCCGCAGGCCGCCACGCCGCAACCATCTGCCGAGGTGGTGCGTGCCCAAGTGGCCGAGAACCCGGAGGTTGCCCGCGAACGCGAGCGCGAGCAGCAGAACCGCATCGCCCAGACCAATACCAGCCTGGCGCGCACCGGCGGCGTGCTGACCCAGAAGGGGACTTTGCTGATCGAGCCGTCGCTCGAATACGATTACCAATCGCAGCGTCAGGCCGTGGTGAGCGGTTTCACCATCATTCCCGGCATCACCTTCGGCAACATCAACATCACCAAGACGCAGCAGAGCACCCTGACCCAGGCGATGACGTTCCGCTACGGGGTGACCGACCGGCTGGAGCTTAATGTCCGCGTGCCCTTCGTCTATACGACGGCGTCGACCACCACCGGCAATATCACCCAGAACGCGCAACCGATCACGGTGCAGTCCGAAGGGCATTCGCTGGGCGACGTGGAATTCGGCGGCAGCTACCAGATCAATTCCGGTCAGCAGGGATGGCCGATCTTCGTCGGTAATCTGCGGGTAAAGACGATCACCGGGCGCGACCCCTTTTCCGTGCCGATCTACACGATCAACGATCCGAACGGTGCGTTCCTGCAGGGTATCCAGAAGGAGACGCCGACGGGCACCGGCTTCTATTCGGTCGAGCCGAGCATGACGGTGCTGTATCCGAGCGACCCGATCATCCTGTTCGGCAATCTGCGCTACATCCACAACATACCGCGCACCGTCAACGTCCAAAGCAGCACCGGCGACGCGCCGACGCCGACCAGCCTGCATCCCGGCGACGGCATCGGCGCCAATTTCGGCTTAGGTTTCGCCTTCAACGAGAAAGCGTCGCTCAGCCTGAGCTATGAGGAAGTGCATGTCTTCAATTCGTCGAGCAACCACGTGTCGATCGGCGGGTCCAGCTATGATTTGGGAACACTCAATTTCGGCCTCGGCTATCAGCTCACGCCGAAGGTCAGCGTGAATCTCAGTGCCGGGATCGGCGTCACGCCTGATACCCCGGCGGCCAAGATCCTGCTCTCCGTCCCGGTCCACCTGCCCCTGTTCGGGCCGGCGGTGGGCGCCAATCATTCGTCCTGATTTCAACGTCATCCGAGGAGCGATGCCATGCCCGTTCATCATGACAATGCAGATATCGGCGACAGCACGATCTCCAGTAGTTGGCGACGCGCAAGGCGGCGACGCCTGCGCATCCTGCTCGCCGATGGCGATCTCGTTCACATGGAACTGCTCAGCATGATGCTCGAGCCCGATCATGCCGTGATCGGCGCGCTGGCCGAAGGGGCCTATGTCGTCGAGATGATCGCGCGGGCGAAGCCCGATATCGCCATCATCGACATCGGCATGCCCGGTTTCCGAGGTATAGCGGCGACGTGGCGTCTCCAGCAGATCGCCCCCGAGACGAAGCTGGTCGTCCTGACGACGGATGCCAGGTTCGAATGCATCCGCGGCGTCCTCAGTGCCGGTGCGATGGCCTATCTGGTCAAGCCGGTGTCGGTCGCGGAACTGCACAAGGCCATCGCTTTCGTCGCGCAAGGCGGAAAATATCTGCCGGCCTCGATCGCCGGGGGGAAGCCGGACATCCTCATGCAGTAGGCATGCCGGTCAGACGAAAAAGCTTGAAATCCAAAGATATATCATGTGCGCCACCGAGCAAGAGGACGGGGCGGCCACGGAGGATACCCGCAGCAGAGCGGCCCGTGCCGCCGAAGCGCGTGTCCTGCCCGCGGCCGTACGAAGGCTTGCGGATGATCTGGGGGCTTCCCGCGAACGGACATCCCATGTCCTGATGCTGCAGAAGGGGCAGGTGCTGCTGATGCGGCGCTTTTCCCCGGTGACATTCGCGGCGATCGAGAAGGTTGGCGTCTCGGCGCCGGCTTTCACCTGGAAATCGCGATACCGGTGGTTCGGTTTCCCGATCGGCGCCATCCACGAATACTTCACGCCCCTGTCGGCGGGCCGTTCGATACGGGCCGGCTGGTCGGAGAGCGTCGTCGATACCCAGGAGCAGGACGAGCAATGGGCCGCTGCGGCCCTGAGGTACCTGGCCGAACTCCCCTGGCATGCCGACAGCATCGTCTTCAACGACGCCATCATCTGGGATGTCCGGGGGCGCGGCAGGATCCGCGCCGCCCTCCGCTACGGCGAGAATCTCGCAAAGGTCGCGATCGACCTGTCCGCCGATGGCGCCGTGGCCCGCATTCGCGCCAATCGTCCGGTAGCAACGAAGAATGGCTTCCAGTCGCGGGCCTGGGCCATGGAATTCAGCGCCTATCGTCTTTTCGAGACCCGATGGGTCCCGACGCTCGCGGAAGTGTCGTGGGAGGATGGGAACAAACGTCAGATCTATCGGCGCATCGAGGTCGAGGATTGGACGTGTCGATGATGGCGACCACCTCGTATCGGCGGCGCTGATTGCCGGTCTGTCACCGGGGCGGATCACTGGGCCGGGACCAGGGCCTTGATGCTGGCCTGCGCCGGATCGTCGAACGGTGCCTCGGGCAAGGGCCGCCGTGTCGGGACGGGCAGGGGTTCGCCCTGCGCGCAATCGATGAAAAGGCGCAGAGCGGACGACACGAAGCTGTCCTTGCGGTGGACGAACATGGTCACCGCCTTGGCGATGCCGGCGGGCAGGGTATGGGCGTGGACGCGCCCCTGGTGTTCCGCCGCGGCGACCACGGCACGCGGCAGCAAGCTGACGCCGAGGCCGGCGGCGATGCAGCCGATGATGCCGTCGAGCGTGCCCATCTCCATCCGGCGCACATCGACGAAACCTTCCCGGGCGAGATACTCCAGGGTTCGCTGCCGATAGGAGCAGCCGGCCCGGAAGACGATGACCTTGCGGTTGCCGTTCGAGGCGAAATATTCCGTGACTTGCCGCGGCGTCCTGATCTGGGGCGGCGTCACCAGCACCAATTCTTCCTCGACGACGGGCAACGCTTCCAGATCGGCGTGGGCGACCGGTCCGGCGACGAAGGCGCCATCCAGCCGGCGGGCCAGCACGCTCTCGATCAGCGGCTCGGTCGGCCCGCTCTCGATCTGCAGATCGACGGCGGGGCAGCGATCGGTATAGGCGGTCAGGATCGGCGGCAGCCGCAGCGCCGCCGTCGTCTCCAGCGAGCCAATGCGCAATTCGCCGCCAGGGGCCGCCTCATCTCGAACCACCCGCCGGACCTCATCCAGTAGCTCATGGATGCGCAAGGCATAGGGTAGCAGACGGCCGCCCATCGCGGTGAGGGTGACGCCGCGCTTCGAGCGATGGAAGAGTTGGGCCCCGAGTTCACGTTCGAGGCCGCGGATGCGCTGGGTCACGTTCGACTGCACCGTGTGCAGGTCATGCGCGGCGCGGCCGATGCCGCCGGCATTTGCCACTGCCAGGAAGAAGCCGAGATCGGTGCTGTCCATGGATGTCATCTTTCGTAGAGATGAGCTTCATCAGAAATGATCACTTTTCTGCTGTCAATGGCCGCCCTAGTGTCGGGCCTGGCACGTCATGAAAGGCGGGACGAACCGCGGCCTCCTGGGGGCGTATTGGGAAGGAAGATGTTGTGAGCAACCCGAAGATCCTGGTGTTGGGTGTCGGCGGTATCGGCGGTTATTTCGGCGGCCGTCTGGTGGAGGCGGGGGCGGATGTGACCTTCCTCGTGCGCGAAGAGCGCAGCAAGCAGCTGGCCGAACGCGGCTTGCGCATCGAGAGCCCGTTCGGCGACGCTCGGCTGAAGGTGAAGACCCTACTCGCCGCGGAGGTTAAGCCGAGCTACGACGCGGTCCTGCTGACCTGCAAGGCTTATGACCTCGACGGCGCGGTCGCGGCCATCGCGCCCGCGGTGGCACCGACAGGCTATGTGCTGCCGTTCCTCAACGGCATCGCGCATATGGATGTGCTGAATGCCCAGTTCGGGCCCGCCCGCGTGCTCGGCGGTACGGCGAAGATCCAGTCAACGCTCACGGGCGATGGCGCGATCAAGCAGTTCAACGATTGGCGCACCTTGGCCTTTGGCGAGCAGACAGGCGAGATGACGGAGCGGGTCAAGACCCTGGCCGCCTTGTTCGCGGCCGCCAAAGGCGTCGAGGCCTTGGCCGTCCCCGACATCGTGCAGCGCATGTGGGAGAAGCTGGTCCATCTCTCGACCGCAGCGACCATGACCTGCCTGATGCGGGCGAATGTCGGCGAGATCCTGCACACCCCCGATGGGCAGGAGCTGTTCCTCGAGCAGCTTCATACCGCTGCCTCCATCGCGGCCGCCCATGGCCACCGGCCGAGCGATGCCTTCATGAAGCTGTGGGTCGAGACCTTCTCCCAACAGGATTCGCAGTATTCGACATCCATGCTCCGCGACATCGAGCGCGGCAGTCGGACCGAGGTCGAGCACATCCTGGGCTACATGCTGCAAAAGGCGCGCGAGGCCGATGTACCGCATCACACGCTGTTGCTGGCCTACACCCACATCAAGGCCTATGAGCAGAGACGGGCGGCCAACCGCCTGCCGTGAGCCCGCAAGCCCGTTCGATGGCCCGTTCGATGGAGAGGTGAAGCCATGGCTGGTCCTATATCCGCTGCCCCAATGCACCCCAGCTTGTATTCGACGCTGCGTTCGGTCAGGACGCGCGGCGTCCGCGTGCCGCTGACCTTCGCGCTCGGCACCAGCGCTGCGGTCGTCACCGCAGTCCCGCTCCTGCTGGTCGATCTCGAGACCGAGGCAGGGATGACGGGCCGGAGCTACCTCTTCTGCTACACGCCCTCGGGCGCCCGTGCGATCGCCGGCCATATCCATGAAGCGGTCGAACTGGTGCGCGGCGAGCCCACGACAGCGCTCGATCTCGCGCGCCGGCTGCAGCGGCGCTTTGCCCTTCTTGGCGTGACCGGCACCGTCCGCATGGCGCTATCGGCCCTGGACATGGCGCTTTGGGATGCGATGGCGCAGGCGGCGGGGCAGCCGCTATCAATCTTATTGGGTGCCGCGCCCCGGCCGCTGCCGGCCTATGACAGCCGCGGCCTTGGATTGATGCCGCCGGCCAAGCTGGCGGATGAAGCGGAACAGTTGCTGGCCAAGGGGCTGAAGGCGCTGAAGCTGCGCCTGGGCCACGAGACGCTGGCGCAGGATTTGGCGGCGCTCGACGCGGTGCGCCGCCGGATCGGCCCCGAAATCGCGATCATGGTCGACTACAACCAGGCGCTGACGCCGGCGGAGGCGATGGCGCGTGGCCGGGCACTCGACGATCGCGGCGTCGTCTGGCTGGAGGAGCCGATCGCGCATGACGACTACCGCAGCTACGCCCGGCTCGCCGAGGCGCTGCGCATGCCGGTCCAGATCGGCGAGAATTTCAACGGCGCGGAAGGCCTGCTTCAGGCGTTGGAGGCCCGTGCCTGCGACCTGATGATGCCGGATGTCGCGCGGATCGGCGGCGTCACCGGTTGGATGCAGGCCGCAGGAATCGCGGCGGCGGCCGGGATCGAACTCTCCTCGCATCTCATGCCCGAGGTCAGCGCCCAGCTCCTTTGCGCCACACCTACGCGGCATTGGCTGGAATATGTCGACTGGGCCGATGGCTTCATGGAGGAGCCGCTGCAGATCGTCGACGGCATGGCCGTGCCGTCCGCAGCACCGGGATCGGGGCTTAAATGGGATGAGGGCCGGGTGGCGCGGCTGGAGACCCTCTGAGCCGCCGCTTCATTCTTTTTCAACCGGTTGGGGCCAAGCCTAGCCGGGCTATGAGTGCCGTTCCCGCCATGACCAATACGCTTCGCGAGCGCGTCCGCACGCGTATTCCGTCGCTGCCGCATTTCCTCGGGCGCGCGCGGCAGGATTGGCGCCTGGCGCTATATGATTTGCTGCCGATTGCCTCCAAGCCGCGGCAGCGCGATCTCCTCAGCCACGCCATCGCGTGGTTCCGGCCGAAGACGCGGGGTTTCAAGCCGACGCCCGGCCAGCGTTCTATCCATGACGAGCTGAGGCGGACCGGCATCAGCCGAGCGCTGCCGCCGCTCGATTCCGGGACGGTGGCGGCACTCCGGCAGTATTTCGAGCGTACGCCCTGCCATGACCCCTACCGGCCGCATCTCGGCCGTTTCCCATTCGACGCGCCGGCCAGCCCCGAGACCAATATGGGCTATTTCACCACGGCCGAGATCCTGGCGGCACCGGGCCTGCTGGCCCTGCTCAACGATCCGGACGTGCTGGCCGTGGCCGAGTTCTATCTCGGCTGCAAGCCGCTGCTCGACAATATCGGCGCCTGGTGGGCCTTTGGCGGACGCGAGGCGGCGAAGGGCACGCAGCGCTTCCATCGCGACTTCGATTCCTTGCGCGGCTTCAAGCTGTTCATCTATCTCACCGATGTCGATGAGGGCAGCGGTCCGCATGTCTATATGAGCGGCAGCCACGTGAACCCGCTGCTCGACACCGGCAAGGCGCAGGCCGACGAGACGATCCGCCGATTGTTCGGTGCCGGCAACGAGATGGTCGTTACCGGTGCGGCCGGTACGCGTTTCATCGCCGACACCTTCGGCTTCCACAAGGGCGCGCTGCCGGCACAGGGAAGGCGGTTGATGGTGGCCGCGCAATACAATGTCCACCCCTCGCCGCACACGCCGCGCCCGCCGGTGCTGACAGCACCGCCCGCCGGCCTGGCGCTCGATCGCGAGATCAACCGGTTGCTTCTGGCCTGACCTAGCCGTGGCAGGCGCCTGGCGCCTTCACGACCGCTTCCTTCTCCAGCCCGTTCACCGTGGCGCTGGCGCGCTCCGTCGTGCCGGCCGGAACCGACCATCTATCATCGGAACCCGGCAATTCAGCCGGAGTTCAAGTCGCCGATATAGGTATTTTAACGAATGGAGTCATAAAAGGGAAATAACGAGGCGCCGAAGTCTTGCAACCGGGAGGAGAAATCTATGGTGAGTACAATAAAAATAAGAACAAAACTCCTTTTGCTTGCCACTCTTACGGGTGTTTCGTTGCTTTTGACCATCGGTATTGCTGCCAAGCTGCAGGAAAATCGCATGCTCGCCGACCGCAAGGTCGAGCTGCGGGCGATCGTCGACGCGACGTTGACGATGATGAGCGGCCTGCAAAAGCAGGAGGCGGCCGGCAAGATTTCCCATGAGGAGGCGCTGGCGCGGTTGCGCCAATATATCTATGCCACCCGCTTCGATGGCGGCGTGGGGTATGTCTTCGCCTATACGATGGACGGCCTCTCGGTCGCCAATGGCGCCAACCCCCAGATCGAGGGAGTGCGTTTCGAGGTTACGGACCAATTCGACAGGTCACGGCCGCCGGCCAACATCTCCGAGCAGCTGCAGCGGTCGATCGCACCGCGGCTTATCGCCCTGCGCAGCCAGCAAGAGGTCGACTACCTCAGCCCGTTTCCTCGCCCGGGCCAGAAGACGCCATTGCCCAAGCTGTTCATCGCCAAGCAATTCGAGCCTTGGCACATCGCCGTCTTCACCGGGCTATGGACGGACGACATCGATGCCAGTTTCCGCCAGGCCCTGTTGGCGCTGGGTGCGATCGGCCTTGCCATCATCGTCGTGACCAACGGCATCGTCTATCTGATCAGCCGGAGCATCACGACGTCGCTCGGGCGGCTGCGGAACCGGATGACCATGCTGGCCGCCGGCGACGATACGGTCGAGATCGTCGAGGCTACGCGCGGGGACGAGATCGGCGACATGGCCAAGGCCGTGCAGGTCTTCAAGGACGGCATGATCGACGCGAAGCGGCTGCGGACGGAGCAGGAGCATGCCAAGGCTCTTGCCGAGGAGGAGAAGCGCAAAGCGCTCAACGAGCTTGCCGATGCCTTCGAGCACAGCGTCAAGGTCGAGGTCGGTCTGCTGCTTTCATCATCGAAGGAGATGCATGGGGCGGCCCAGGATCTTTCCAGAACGGCGGAAGATACGAACAAGCAAAGCGCGATCGTCGCCGCGGCGGCGGAAGAGGCCGCGGTGAATGTCCAGACGGTGGCGAGCGCCACGGAGGAACTATCTGCCTCGATCACCGAGATCGGACGCCAGGTCGAGCATTCGAGCGGTATTTCCCATGAGGCGGTGGAGCAGGCCAGCCGGACCAATGTGACGGTCGATGGCCTGGCTCAGGCCGCCCAGCGCATCGGCGAGGTCATCAAGATGATCCAGGACATCGCCGCCCAAACCAATCTGCTGGCGCTGAACGCGACGATCGAGGCGGCGCGCGCCGGGGAGGCGGGCAAGGGCTTCGCCGTCGTGGCCAGCGAGGTGAAGGCCTTGGCGGCGCAGACCTCGCGGGCGACCGAGGAGATCGCGGCGCAGATCGCCTCGATCCAAGGTGCCACCAGCGAGGTGGTGACGGCGATCGGCGGCATTGAGGAGACGATCGGCCGGATCAACGAAACCGCCAGTGCCATCGCCGCGGCGGTGAACGAGCAATCGGCCGCGACCCAGGAGATCGCCAGCAACGTGCAGCAGGTTTCGGAAGGGACCACCGAAATATCGAGCAACATCACCAGCGTCACGGTGGCGGCCGGAGAAACCGGGCAGGCATCATCCCGGATGCTGACCGGTTCGGCAGAGCTGGCGACGCGGGCGGAAAATTTGCGCGCCCAGGTCGATCAATTCCTGGAAGCCGTACGCGTCGCATAGGTTCGGAGGAAGCCGGCCGGACCTAGGTGAGACAGGCGAGCAGCGTCCTCACATCCGCTTCCCTCTCCAGCCGGTTCACTGTGGCGATGGCACGCTCCGTCTTGTCGGCGGGCCAGCCGGCGAAGCCGGCGCAGTCGCGGAACTTGTCCTCGATTTCGGCCTGGGTCATCGGGTTGGTCTTGCTGCCCTTGCCGTAATCCAGCTTGCCACCGACCTGGCGGCCGTCCTTCAGCGCGAGATCGACGAAGGATGTGACGATGGTGTGGCCGGCCGCACGCCCTTCGGCCTCGCCGAAAGTGTCGTATTGCACGCGGCCGATGAGATCCTGGACGTCGGGCCGGCGCACGAATTCGTCGGTGAAGGATTTGAGGCCGAGTTTGCGGTCGACGGCCAGGGCCGCGACGCAGAATTCCAGGCTGAACTTCGCCTCCAGCTCGGTCTGCGGCCGGTGGTGCAGCAGCGTGCGGCTGATGTTCTCGCTGGTCTTGATGGTGATCCTGGCGATGTCCTGGGGCTTGATGTCATGCGTCTCGACCAGCGAGAGCATGAGCGTCATCGCCGGGTGGCTGAGGCTGCCGGTCGGCCACGGCTTCAGCCAGATGCCACGATCGACGAAGGCCCAGGGCTGGCCCAGGCGGTCGACGATGCGTTCGGGCTCCCAGCCGCCGCCCTCGGCCTGGAAGAAGCCACGCGGCGATTCCAGGATCGAGGCGGCGGCAGTGAAGCCCATGCGGGTAAGGTCGGCGGCGACGATGCCGGTCTCGCCGGACCGGCCGGCATGGAAGGGCTTCATCATGGTGCCGAAATTCTCGGACAGGCCGGCCGCCTGGCTGGCGGCGATGCCGAGGCAGTTGCGTATCGCGTCCGGCGGCAGGCGGTAGAGCTTGGCGACCGCGGCGGCGGCACTCAGCAGCCCGCAGGTGCCGGTCGAATGATAGCCGTTCAGGATGTGGTTCGGATGCGTCGCGTCGAACAGCTTGCAGGCCAGCTCGGCGCCGATCTGATAGGCCAGCAGCACATCGATGCCCGAGGCGCCGCAGGATTCGCCCGCGGCCAGCAGCGCGCTCAGCACTGCGGCGGTCGGGTGAATGCCCTGGAATTTGCCGGTCGCCGCCTGCTGCGTGTCGTCGTAGTCATCGACATGCATCGCGGTGCCGTTGATCAGCGCGGCAAAGCGCGGCGGCAGCTTGGCGCCGCCGCCGAGCACCGAGGCGGTGGGGCCCGTCACGCCCTCGAAGGGCTGCACGTACCGGCGCAGGATGTCGACGGTTGGGGTGTGGGCGCCGGCAAGCGCGCAGCCCAAGGCATCGAGGATGGAGGCCTTGCCGAGCCGTGCGACCTCCGCGGGCACGTCGTCATAGCGGGTCTTGTGGATGAAATCCGCGACATAGGCCGTCAGACCGAATTGCGACATGGCTCAGGCCCTCATTGCGTTGACGATGTCACGGATTGTCGTGCCTTCCAGGCCGCGAACCAATTCGATGATCCGTTCGGCGCCGGATGCCCGCAGATGGTCGGTCATCAGCTTGCGCGCCTTGTGCTCGACCTCGTCGCGGGTCATCGGATTGTCCGGCGTGCCGCGCACCGCGCCGGTATGGTGCGAGAAGATGCGGCCGTCATGAGTCGTTACCTCCACCGTCGCCTGGCGTGGCGGTGGCGTGCGCGTCATCTCGGCGCTGGGCACCATCTCGATCTTGGCGCGCACGGCCAGCACCTCCGGGTCCTGCATGCGCGCATAGTCATGCGAGGAGCGGAGCGTCACGTCGCCATCGACCCACATCAGCGCGACCAGATGCTGCATGCAGATTTCCGGCATGTGGCGGTTGCTGATGATCTTGGTTTCCTTGTCCGGCATGATGACGCGGATCCTGGCGAGATCCTTCGGCCGCAACCCGTGCTCGCTACGCAGCGCCAGCGAGGAATCGATCGTCGCCTGGATCGGAGATCCCACCGTCCATTTCTTTATCATGGCGCGCATGATCTCGAAGTCGTGGCCCAGGCCGCGGACCATCTCGGCCCGGTTGGGCTCGGGCGAGTAGCAGTCGAAGAAATTATGCTGGCCGTGGAAGGGATCGCTGCCGCCGGTGAAGCCCGCCGCGACCATCGAGGCGGCGGCCGCGGCATTGCGCGCCGGGTTGCCGCCGAAGACGAAGCCTTTCTCGAAATGCTCGGGATCGCGCATCCAACAGGTGACGCCGGCCGCCTGTTGGACCGCGAAGGAGAGCGCATAGCGCACCCGGCGCGGCTCGAAACCGTAAAGCGCGCTGCAGCCGGCCGTGCCGCCGAACAGGCCGCCGATGCTGTGCGGGCTGTGGAAGGCATT
The DNA here is from genome assembly GCA_035491935.1 of Allostellaceae bacterium. Taxonomy (GTDB): domain Bacteria; phylum Pseudomonadota; class Alphaproteobacteria; order ATCC43930; family CGMCC-115725; genus DATJJW01. Next base: position 19,851 of record DATJJW010000061.1, read on the forward strand.
GTCGAGCAGCGCCTCGTCCAGCGCCATGGTCAGGCGGCAGCCGATATCGTAGCCCAGCACGATGGCCTTGAGGAAAGCCTCGCCACCGACATTGAGATTTTCGCCGATCGCCAGGATCGGCGGCAGGATGGCGCAACCCGGGTGCATGCGGGCGAGGTAATGCGAATCATCGGTCTCGCCGCCGCCGGCCAGCATGCCGTTGGCGAAGGCGGCATTGACCACCGAGGTCTTGAGGCCGGTGATGCCGATGCCGGCGTCGGGATTGCCGCCCAGTGACCGGACGTAGTCCAGCGCCACCCGGCCGGGCTTGAGATCGCGGCCGACCACGATGGCGGCCAGCGTATCGAGGATGTGGTGCTTCGCCTTCTCGACCACCTCGGCCGGCAAGGCAAGTTGCTGCGAGCGGGCGATGTAGCCGCTCAGCTCGGCCATCATCGGCTCGATGTCGTCGGCGACGTCGTGCAGTGTTTCGCTTTGCGGTTCGTCGATCATGAACGGACTCCCGGAAGCTGATGTCTAAGTCGGCTATTCCTTGGGCATGGTGAAGCGCAGGGAGGCGGAGAGCAGGCCGGAGATGACCAGCACGCCGGCCATGATGGCGAGGCCGCCATTGAAGGAGCCGGTGGTGGTCCTGAGCCAGCCCAGCGCCACCGGCCCCAGGAAGCCGCCCAGCGTGCCGATGGTGTTGATGAAGGCGATGCCGCCGGCCGCGCCTCTGCCCTGCAGGATGCGCGGCGGGATGGTCCAGAATAGGCCGCGCGTCGTGGTGATGCCGATGACGGCCAGCGTCAGCCCGGTATATCCGATGTAGCTGAACGCCTGCTGGTGGGTGACGAGCGAGAGGAAGAAGCCGCCGGCGCCGAGGAAGCAGGCGACGACCAGATTGGCGATCCGCTTGCCGGTACGGTCCACCAGCCGGGCCCAGCAGACCAGCGCCACGCAGCCGAGCAGGAAGGGCAGCGACGACAGCAGGCTCGCGGCGGCATTGCCGAGGCCACGGCCTCGGAGCATCAAGGGCAACCATACCGCCAGGCCGTAGGATCCCAGCAGGAAGCCGAATTGGATGCCGGCACAGACCAGTACGCGGATGTCCCTGACGGCCATCCACATGCTCTCGATCGGCCGGTCGCGGTCCTCGGCGGCCAAGACACCGGTGACCAGATCGCGCTCGCGCGGCGTCAGCCATGTCGCCTTTTGCGGCCCGTCGGCGATGACCCAGGGCAAGGCGATGCCCAGGAGGACGCATGGTACGCCTTCGATGATGAACATCCATTGCCAGCCGGCGAGGCCGAGAAAGCCGTTCATCGGCAGGATCGCGGCCGCCAGCGGCCCGCTCAGCAGCGACGCCACCGGCGACGACAGCAACGACCAGGCGAAGATCTGCGTCCGGTAATGCGCCGGGAACCAGCAGGCGAAGACGTAGATGATGCCAGGGAAATATCCGGCCTCCGCCACGCCCAGGAAGAAGCGCAGGATGATGAAGCTGTAGGGGCCGGTGACGAAGGCGGTGCCGGCGGAGAGCAGGCCCCAGGTGATCATGATGCGCGTCAGCCAGATGCGCGCGCCAAAACGATAGAGCAGGATATTGCTGGGGATTTCGAGGAAGCTGTAGCTGGCGAACAGCACACCGGCGCCCCAGCCGAACTCCCTGGCGGTCATGCCGAGGTCGCGGTTCATCGTCAGCGCGGCGAAGCCGACATTGGTGCGGTCCATATTGTTGAGCAGCAGGGCCACGGTCAGGATCGGGACGATCCGCCAGATGACCTTGCGGAACGCAGCCGTTTCTTCCGCATTCCTGCCGATGGCCGAGGTGGGCGCGGCGGCCAAGTTCGGAATCATGCATCCCTCCTGTTCCGCTATTCTTGTTGTCGTGGACGTCCGCCGCGGATGTCGCGAGAATCGGCGTCACATCTCGAATATGCGTGGGGGTTACCGCTCGAAATGGGTGGCCGAGCGACCGAAAAGCCGGCGCACGATGATGATGACCGTCAGCGACACCGCGACCAAGGTCAGCGACAGCACCGCGACCGAGGAGAAATCGGCTTCCTGCCACCGCTCGACCAGGCTGACCGAGATGGTCTCGGTGCCGGGCACGAACAGGAAGATCGATGCGGAGAGCTCGCGGATCATCGACACGAACATGAGCATCCAACCGGCCAGCACGCCGGAGCGGACCAGCGGAAACAGCACGTCACGGAAGCTGGCGATCTCGTTGGCGCCGCAAACGGAGGCCGCGCGCTCGAATTCGACGCTGACCTGCCGCACGGAGCTCCCGATCGTCCGCACGCCATAGGGGATGTAATGCGTCATATAGGCGAGGAGCAGGATCCAGAGCGTGCCATAGAGCTGGAAGGGCGGATGGATATAGGCCCAGAGCATGGCGACGGCCATGACCGGGCCGGGCATCATCAGCGGGATCGAGGTGAGGATGTCGAGCACCTGGCCCGCAAAGGCCCGGGCGCGCACGATGACGAAGCTGACCAACAGGGTCAGCAACGTGGCGAGCGTGGCGCCGCCCAGGGCCAGGATGAGGCTGTGGGTGAAGCCCGACGCCGCGTCGAGATCGGGCGAGAAGGTGGCCGCAAAGTGGCGCAGGGTCAGATTGGCGAGGCTGGGCGTCTCACCCCAGCGGCGGATGAACGCCGCGTAGATCAGCACGGCATAGGGCAGCACCACCGCCAACAGAATGTAGGTCAGGGCATAGGCGAGCGTGACGTAGCGCCAGATGCCCAGCTTCATCCGGCGCGGCGGGTGGCCCTTGCCGGAGATGGTGGTGAATTTCTGCCGTCCGCCCAGCAGCCGCGCCTGCAGCCACAACCCGATGCCGGTCGCCGCCATGATGAAGCTGGCCAGCAATGCGGCGATCTCGTAGCGCGGCGGCGTATAGCTGATCGCCTGATAGAAGATGTAGGTCGTGATCGTGTAGATGCCGGATGGCGTGCCGAGGATGCCGGGAATGGCGAATTCCTCCAGCGCCCGCGTGAACACCAGGATCGCCGCCGAGAGGATGCCGGGCATGCAGATCGGCAGCACGATATGGCGCATGGTGCGCCAGATGCCGCCGCCGGCGATCAGCGACGCTTCCTCCAGGCTGGCATCCATCCTGTCCATGACCGCCTTGACCGTCAGGAAGACGTAAGGGCTGAGATAGAGCCCCATGACGAAGATCAGCCCGGGCATCGAATAGATGTTCGTGACCGGCCCATGGGCGCCCAGATAGCGGGCGACCTCGTTGATCACGCCGGTACGGGGTGCTGCCAGCAGCGACCAGGCGACGGCGCCGATCAGCGGCGGCGTGATGAAGGGCAGCAGGGCGGCCAGCTCGATCACGCCGCGCAGGGGCGTATTGGTCCGCGAGGTGATCCAGACCAGGGGCATCGCGATCAGGAAGGCGGCCGGCACCGTGCCGATCATGATGATCAGCGTGTTCCAGAAGGCACGGGCCAGGCCCGGCATGTGCCAGAATTCATTCAACGCCTGGGCGAAACCGCCCTGGCCGTAGATGAAGGCGCCATAGAACAGCCAGAACACCGGGTAGAGGACGAGGAAGCTCGTGGTCAGCACGGCGACGGTGATGATCAGGGTTGCCGGATCGCGCAGCTTCCCGACCGTCCGCAGCAGCCAAGGTTTCACCTTGGGCGCCGTCGCGTTGGGCGTGAGGGCGGCGGCCATGATGCGATTCATTGCATCGTCCCGCGGCGTGGCGTCGTCTCGCAACTGGGTATCGCTTCACCGCTGGGCAGCGTCTCGTGGCCGGCGATGAAATAGCAATGCTCGGGATCGAATTCGATCGCGACCGTATCGCCGACGGCGAAGGGGTGCAGCGCCGGCTGATGGGCCTCCAGGCGCCGGCCGTCGCCCAGCCTCAGCTCGTAATGGCAGGTTTCGCCAAGATAGGTCGCGATGCTGACATGGGCGGAGAGCGTTCCTTCCGGTGTCCGGCCATCCCGCCACGGCGCCAGACGGATGCCCTCGGGGCGGATCGACAACGATCCGACCGCGCCCGCGGCATATCCCGGCGCTCGGCAGCATATCGTCGCGATGATGCCCGCCACCTGGACCCGCGGATGAGGCGAGCCGTCGATCAGGGCCGCATTCAGCAGGTTGGTCTTGCCGATGAAGCTCGCGACGCGGATATCCGCCGGCTCTTCATAGAGCTGCCGGGGCGTGCCGCTCTGCAGGATCTCGCCCTGACCCATGACGATGATGGTGTCGGACAGGCTCATCGCCTCGGCCTGGTCATGGGTGACATAGACGGCGGTGACGCCGATCTCGCTATGCAGCGCCTTCAGCTCGTCGCGCATCTCCTCGCGCAGCTGGGCGTCGAGATTGGACAGGGGTTCGTCGAACAACAGGATCTGCGGGGCATAGGCAATGGCCCGCGCCAAGGCCACACGCTGCTGCTGGCCGCCCGACAGCTCATGCGGAAAGCGATCGATGAAGGCTTCGAGCCGGACGCGGGCGAGGGAGCGGCGGACGATCCGCTCGCGTTCGGCCCGGCCGACGCCGCGCATCTTGAGGCCGTAGCCGACATTCTCGGCGATGCTGAGATGCGGCCAAAGCGCGTAGCTCTGGAAGACCATGCCCAGCTGGCGCTTGTAGGACGGCACGGCGATATGGCGGGCAGGGTCGGCGACCACCGTCTCGCCGAACAGGATGGAACCGGAGTCGGGGGCGACGAAGCCCGCGATCATGTTGAGCGTCGTCGTCTTGCCGCAGCCGGAGGGGCCGAGGACGGACGTCATCTTGCCGTCCTCGAAGGTCACGGAGATATCGCGGACGGCAGGTATCGGTCCGAACTGCTTGCGCAGTCTGTTCAAGGTAATGGCTGCCATCGGGTGATCCTCCCTGTTTTTATCGGTGCCTGCTTTTTTTGTTGGTTGGCAGCCGGCCGGATGACGGGTCGCTACATGGTGGAGGACGAGCTCCTCATCATCTTGAGCCGGAGTTCCAAGGTGCGTCGTCTGTTGGCCCGGGCGAGCCGCTCGGCCCGGTCGGGATCGCGCTCCTCGATGGCCCGCAGCAGATCGCGGCAGAACACCGCGATCTCCTGGTCGCGCCCGGGGACGCTCATGGTGGTCAAGCGGTGGTTGCGGACCTTTTCGCGCAGTGCCCGTAGCATGTCGTCGAGCACATCGTTATGGGCGGCCCGGAACACGGCGAGCTGGAACTCGCCGGCGTAGCGGCGGATCTCGTCGCGGTTGGATCGCTCTTCGGCGCCTTCGAGGTCGTGGAACACCGCCCGCAGATTGGTGAGGTCGAGCGCGCCGGCATTCTCGGCCGCCAGCCGCGCCGCCATGCCTTCCAACGCCTCGCGTGTGTAATAGATCTCCAGCAGCTGCTTTTCCGACAGCACCTTCACCGTCAGCGAATTGCCGGAACCGACGACGATCAGATCCTCGGCCTGCAGCTTGCGCAGCGCCTCGCGGACCGGGGTCTTGCTGAAGCCCAGCTGGCGGGCGAGATCGTCGGCCCGCAGCCTCGCTCCTGGCGCGAGGATGTTGCTGAGGATGGCTTCGCGTAACACGGCATAAGCCGTCTCCGCGGCCGTGCCGGTATTGGCGAAACGGTCGATGAGTTGTCCAAAGCTGCTCATTGCGGTGATTTCTGGAGGCTGTTTGCGATATGCCGCCCCCGCCTGGGTCATGGGCATCGGCGCAGCAGCCCCCATGATTCCCGGCGGTTTCGGTATATGCAGGTATAACATAGCGCTCCTTTTTGCCAAGGCAATAGCGGGTCAGGCCAACAGTCCGAGCAGGCGGTTCATATCCGTCAATGAAATCAATCGCCGGGACAGCTCGACGATTTCGTCGCGCCGCGCCGAGGGCCAGCGTCGTTCAAGCTCGCGATGGAAGCGGGCGACGTGGTCGTCGCGGGAGAAGGGACGGGACGGACTGCCCTTGGGCGCCGGCACGAAGATGGTGTGGCTCTCACCCGATGCCAGCCGCAGGACGATGTGCGCCGGGACGGATTCCGCGCTGGTATGGGCCTCGACCTCGGCATCGACCTCGCAGCGGATGCGGCTTTCGAGGGCTTTCACCGCCGGATCGTCCAGGCTCCGCTCATAATCGCGCACGCTGAGGGCGAAGCCGTCATCGGCCCCAGGCGCCAGCACGGCGGCCAGTGCCGCGCTGTGCGGCAGGCTCATCTGCGCCGCCTGGACATCGATGGGCCGAGGGATGGTTAGCCGCCCGAGGATGACCGAAGGGATGCCGATATAGAAATCCTCGATCGCCTCGGCGGCGATCTTCCGTTCGCGGCACAGGGCCACCACGCCTTCGACCGCCGCCTGCACGCGGGCGCTGCAGGCATGGCCCTTCACCGTCACCTCGTCCAGCAGGAAGTCGCGGCCGAGGCCCTCGGTGATGATCTCGGGCTGGAAGCCGTCGGCATAGGCGCGCGCGAAGCCGTTCGAGCCTTCGAGGATGTCGGTGGGACCGGAGAAGCCCTCGCGCACCAGCAACGCCGCCGTCACACCGCTCTCGGCGGCATGGGCTGCGTGGATACGTTTCACGGTCGAGCCCGACTGGTAGAATTGCGTGACGCCGCCGGAAAACGAGGCCGCCATGCCGATGGTCTCGGCGATGCGGCGGGGGGCCGGGTCCTGGCCGCCGAACAGCAGGCGGGCGGCGGCCACGCCGGCGCCGAAGCCGCCGCAGGTGGCCGTGCTCTGGAAACCGCGCTGGAAATGCGTCGGCTGGATCGACAGGCCGATGCGGATCATCGCCTCGTAGCCTGCCGCCACCGCGGCCAGGAAATCACTACCTGACGTAACGTTGTTCGAGCCGTCGCCGCAGACGGCGAGTGCTGCGGAGAACACGATCGAGCCCGGATGGAGCATCGAGCCGACATGGGTGTCGTCGGCATCGATGCTGCCGGCATAGGTCGTGTTGAGAAAGGCGGCGCCGACAGGGTCGCAGCCCTTGGCGTCGAACAGCACCGGTGATCCGCCCGTCCGTTGGAGGGCCGCCATATAGTCGCGTGCCCAGCCGCTCCACGGCATCTCCGCGCCGATCGAGGCGACGCGGAGATAGTCGAGGAACAAATCGCCCAGCGTGTCCCGGACCCCCTCCGGCAAATCCTCGCCGCGCTGCCGTGCGGCGAAGGCGGCAAGCGCCATGGTCGGTCCCATGGTACTCACCCCGGATATGGCCGGCGAGCCCGCCGCGCTCATGCGCCGCGCTCGATGACCTTGCTGACGCTCAGGCTCTGCGCGCCGGCGGTCGGGCACCACATCGACTTGCCGCCGGCGCCGCCGGCCACCATGACGACGAGGTCCTTGGGCTCGTTGATGATCGGTACCATGGCATTTTCGTCGTTCTTGTCGATCCAGACCGGGAAGAACGGCCCCTTGGACTTGCCGCGGTTCTTGGCGATGCCCCAGGGACGGCGCGCCATCTCGAACAGCGCCATCTGGATATCCAGCTTGCGCCAGCCGGCGGCGGCGATGTGCTGGGCATGCTCGGGGCCCAGGACGACGACAGGGTTGCCCTGGGAATAGAGGTTGTTGCCGCCATACGTCGCCATGGAATCCGCGAAGGTGCGCATGATTTCGATCGGATCGGTCTGCACATTTTCGGTCATGCTGTGCGGCGCCTCGGCATTGATGACCGTGACGACGCTTTCCTCCGCCTTGAAGCCACGCTCGACATGCAGCGGCTCCCAGGGGTTGGCGGCCTGATGTTCAGCGATGCAGTAGGTGTATTTGCCGGGATGGCCATGCTGGCAGAAATCCGTCTCGGCCGGGATGGCGCCGCCGACATTGACCAGCGTCAGGCGGAGCGCGCGGCCGATCGTGGCATTCGCCCGCCAGCCCGGACCGAAGACGCCATTGCCGTAATTCAACCCGATCTCCTTGATGATCGGTCCGTTGACGATGAGCAGCGGCGCGCCGGCATGGGTCGTCGTCTGACGATGGGCGAGGCCGTACTTCTTCTCCAGCACCGCCTCGATCGCGGCGACCACGACCGGTAAATAGGCCGGAATGCAGCCGGCCATGACGGCGTTGGTCGCGATGGTGCGCAGCGTCGCCAACCCCATGCCCGGCGGGATCAGCCCGATCACCGCATCGGGTGAACGCCAGTTCATGCCGGTCAGCATGCGGTCCACCCGCTCCTTGGTCGGCGGGATGATCGGCAGACCGTCGGTCCAGCCCTGCTCGTAGAAATAGTCGTTGACGGCTTCGAGCGAGTTCGGGAGGTCGGTCGTGTTGATCTTGGTCTTTTGCACTGTATCCAGCATGTCTCGTCCTCTCACGCGGGCCGCTTTTCGCAAAAGATCTGGCGCCGCTTTTCCCAAAGATGAATTGGCGAAGCCTCAGACGCGCGCGACGGCGTGTTCGGGCAGCGGAAATTTCTTGGCGGCATATTCCTTGTTGACGGTTTCGGCCTGGGTAGTCAGCAGCCGGACGACCTCGGCCGCGGCGTCGATACCCTTCTGGGCGATGCGGCTCTCATCGGCCTCGCCGATGGGATGCGGCAGCATGACGATGGGCAGACCCGTATGGCCGACGCCGCGGCCGACGATCTGGCCCAGCGGGCAGAAGGAACGGCTGATCAGCGCTACGGTCGGCACGCCCGCCTTTTCCAGGTTGACCGCGTCGATCACGCTCCAGGGCGAGGACGAGCCGCAATGGCCGACACCCGAGACTGCGACGTCGGTTTCCGCCGCCATCTCTTCGATGAAGGGCGCGCCCTTGGCCGGGAAGCCCTTGCGCCAGAACTTGATGTTCGTGACGCCGTAGTCGCGCCGAAGCGTCTCCGCCAGCGCGTCGAGTACCACGTCCGAGAATTCCTTGCCGTTGTCCAGAAGGGCGACGCGCAAGCCTTTGAGGGATTTCGGGCGCGGGGTGGTCGGGATGGCTTCGGTTTCCGGCGCACCGGTGGGGATCAGGACGGTGAGATTATCGGTCATTGTCGGTCTCTCCCTATGGGGGTAATTGTAGGTATACCAAGGTATACCCAATAATGCAATTGGATTCTAGGCGGTCGCCCGGCCAGGCGTCGATCCGGCCAGATACCTGGTCAGCTCCGAAATTTTCGAAAGCTTCTCAATGGTTTGCAGGGCACCCGTCGCAGCGGCCATCGCGGCCTTGTTGAGGCTGACCCGGGCGCAGTCGTCGAATTTGACCTTGAGTTCGGTGGGCGTTACCGGCACCTCCGGATTGCCCTTGGACAGGTCGATCTGCTGCTCCAGCACGCGGCCGTCCTTCAGGTGCAGGCGGACATGGACCGGGCGGCTGCCGCCCTTCCATTTGCTCTCGATGCCGTCATGGACATACATCGAGATGCGCTTGGTCAGATCCTGCGCCGCCGGCTCGGTCGCCAGCGCATCGGTGTAAGTATCGAAGCCGATGGACTCATCCATGATCGCGCGGGCGATCGTGTAGGGCATGCAGAACTTGGCCTCGAGCCCGGTCTTCGGTACGAGATAGCAGAGCTTGTCATGGGTGTAGCGTGTGACGCCCGCCTCGCCACGCACCACGTCGGCCGCCTTGAAGTCGTGCTCGCGCTTCAGGATGTGCACCGCGTCGATCGCGGGATGGAGCGCCACGCCGCAAGGGTAGGGCTTGATGACCACGCCGCGCTCGACGAGCTCCCAGACTTGGCCGAGCTCGGCCAGGGGCGCCATGTCCGCGGGCAGGCCGCGGGAATAGACCGCATGGAAGCTGCGCTCGCCGTCGAAGGGATGGGGCAGCGAGGTGAATCCGGCCTTCGCCCATTGGGCGGCGACCACGCCGTTGCGCGCGGCGAGGCCGGCATGCATCGGCTTGCACATGGTGCCGAAATTGCTGACGTTGCCGCTGGTCATGGAATAGACGATGCCGAGCGCGCGGGCCGTCTGCTCCGCATCGAGGTTCAAGAGCTTGCAGCAGGCGGCCGCGGCACCGAAGGCGCCGATCGAGCCCGTGGCATGCCAGCCGCCCTCCAGGGAATGCTGCGGCTGGGTCGTGCGGCCGATCTTGGCCATGACCTCGAAGCCCACGACATAGGCGTGCAATACATCCCGTCCCGAGGCGCCCAGCAGCTCGCCCAGCGCCACGGTGGCTGGTACCAGCGAGACGCTGGGATGGCCGATCAGGCCCCAGGTCACATCGTCATAGTCGAGGGCATGGGCGGCGGTGCCGTTGACCAGCGCCGCATCATGGGCCGAGGTACTGAAGGCGTGACCCCAGACGGTCGCGGCCGGGGCGCCGCCGGCACTGCGCGCCCATTCCGCCGGGATCGCGCCGCCCTCGTGGCGGGCGCCGGCCAGCGCCACGCCGACGCAGTCGAACATCGCACTCTTCGCGACCTCTATCGCCTTTTGGGGCACGTCCTCGAACCGCGCGTTGACGATGAAGTCGACGACGTTCTGTGTATGCTTCATGGCTTGCTTCCTCTCGCCGTGGCGGATGGGCGGCCCCGGGGGCCGATCAATTCCCTTGGAAATCCTGGAAATAGAGATTGAGAACGGTGCTCTTCTCGGCCGCCGCCTTGGTCCAGTCGAAGCCGATGGTCTTGATGGCATCGATCGGCGGCTTGCCGGCGGGGGGGCCGACATCGCGCCGGGCGGACCAGGTCTCGGTGGTCGTGGCGATCATCTCCTGGCCTTCCTGTGACAGGAGGTAGGCGGCCAGCGCCTTGGCGTTGTCGGCGTTCTTGCTGCCCTTCACCAGCGCCAGCGGCGCCGGCAGGAGCACCGTGCCATCCGCCGGCCAATCGATGTCGACGGGCTTGCCTTCCTTCTTGAATTCGAAGGCGTCGTATTCCGAGACGGGGGCGATGTCCCGCTCGCCGCTGGCGATGGCCTCGCGGGTGGCCGATCCGTCGCCCGCGACCATGACGTCATTAGCCCCGAAGGCCTTCAGATAGTCGGGACCGTACATCTTCCACATCGCGTAGAGATACGAGAACGAGGGGCCCGCGCGGTTGGGGTCCGAGATCGCGATCCTGCTCTTCCACTTGGGGTCGGCCAGTTCCTTCCAGGTCTTGGGCAGGTCCGCCTTCTTGACGTTTTTGGTGTTGTACATGATGGCGATGCCCGTCGCCCGCATGGCCACCCAGCCGGCCTTCTTGTCGTAGAAGCCGTCGCGGTAATCCTTGGTCAGCGCAGGGGTGACGATGCTGCCGTCGATCCATCCCTGCTGCGCGAAATAATCGAAGCCGCCAGGGTCGGCGCCGTGGATGAGGTCGGTGTTGACCAGCCCGGCCTGACGCTCGGCCACGAAGCGCTTGACCGTTTCGACCGAACCCGCGCGCACGAACTCGATCTTCATATTGGGGAAGTGCTGGCCTAGCTGCTTCACCAGTTTCGTCATGGCGCTGGTGGCGAGCGACACGTAGATGCGGACGCTGCCGCTACGCGGGTCCGCAGGCAGTTTTGACGCGGCGAATGCCGTTTGCGTCAGCGGCAGGAATGGTGCGGCAAGTGCCATGCCGCAGATGGTCCGCCGCAGCAGATCGGGTGTGCTGGATTTGTTCATCGTCTCCTCCCGCTCCCAGTTATTCGGCCTTAGTTTTTCTAGGAATTAAGGCTTCTGCAATTATTGTATGATTTGGTATACCACGTTATATCTATTTGGCAAGCACTGTCGAAAGCCGCTCATGATTTGCGGCGACCGGAGGAGGCCGGTGCCGGAAATGGCCGTTGCGGATGAAAGCCGGCCCCTCTGCCTGGCCTTAAGCTTTTCATAAGAATTAAGGCTTCCGCCGCAATGTATGATTTGGTATACCGAGTTATATCATCTCATGGGCGCGGTCGGGAATCAGCCATGGACATCTTGATCTTGGAGGGTGATGGCATCGGTCCGGAGATCACCGGAGCGACCGAACGCGTGCTCGCCGATGTCGATAGACGCTTCGGCCTCGGCCTGGCATTCAACCGGATGGCGATTGGGCTGGAGGCGCTGAAACGCGAAGGCACGACCTTTCCCGCCAATACGCTCGAAGCGGCACGCAAGGTCGGGGGGACACTGCTCGGGCCGGTCTCCCACAATGATTATCCGCCCGTGGCCGAAGGCGGCACCAACCCGTCGGGTGCCCTGCGTATCGGGCTCGACCTCTATGCCAATATCCGCCCGGCCCGCACGCGCCCGGGCTTCACGCCAGCCTGTGGCAAGCCGATCGATCTGGTCGTTGTGCGCGAGAATACGGAAGGCTTCTACGCCGACCGATCGATGTTCATGGGGCCGGGCGAATTGATGCCGACACCGGATCTCGCCCTGGCCATCCGCAAGATCACGCGCCACGGTTCGACCCGGATCGTCGAGGCGGCCTTCGAGCTGGCGCGACGCGAAGGGCGGCGCAGGGTCACCAGCGTGCACAAGGCCAATGTCCTGAGGATCTCCGACGGGCTCTATCTCGAATGTGCGCGGGCCGTCGCCCAGCGCTATCCCGATATTGCCTATGAAGAGAAGATCGTTGACGCGATGGCGGCACTGCTGGTGCGCGATGCCAGCCAGTTCGAGGTCATCGTCACGACCAACATGTTCGGCGATATCCTGTCGGACCAGGCCTCGGAGCTGTCGGGCAGCCTGGGGCTGGCCGCCTCGCTCAATGCCGGTGCCGAGCATGCGGTGGCCCAGGCGCAGCATGGCTCGGCCCCGGACATCGCCGGCAAGGATGTCGCCAACCCATCCTCGCTGATCAGTTCGGCCGCCATGTTACTCGCCTGGCTCGGCCAGCGTCACGGCGCGGAGCGCTTCATCAGTGCCGCCGCCGCTATCGAACAGGCCCTCGACGATACCATCGCCACGCCGGAAGGCCGCACGCGCGACTTGGGTGGCAGGCTCGGCACCCGTGATTTCACCGCCGCCGTGATCGCAAAGTTGAATGCGTAATTTTCTGGTATTTTTAAATAATCAGAGGGGTAAGTGAAGAAAAAACCATATAAGTGAAATAACGCCGATAAGAATTGGGAACATGGCTAACCGGAATCGCCGATCGACTAAAAGTCGATCGAACGGCCGGCTATTGCCCAACAATAAAATGGGGATGAAACATGACGGCGAGCGAGGCGCAGACCAGGGCCACCGTCAAGGCGACGGCGGCGGTCAAGACGGCCAAGCCTTCGGCCTTGCCGCCGGCTCGGCAGAATTGTATACTTAAGTATACTTTAGGATAAACAAGGAGTTCAGGGATGGCATTGTCCGGAATCCAGCGCGCGGCGCCCGTCCACACTCAAAAAATCATCGATTTCATCGTCAACTCCCGCGTGGAGGATCTGTCGTCGAAGGTGCGGCGTGTCGCCCGTGAGGCGATCCTGGATTGCCTGGGCGTCGCGGTCGCCGGCGCGCTCGAACCCGCAGGCGAGATCGCCGCGGCCTATGTGCGCGACGCTGTCGGTGCCGAGCACGCCACCGTCTGGGGCCAGGGCTTCCGCACCTCGGCGCGCGATGCCGCCATGGTCAATGGCACGGCCGCCCATGCCCTCGATTATGACGACGTGACCTGGGGTCTCATCGGCCATCCCAGCGTTTCGCTGACCGCGAGCCTGTTCGCGCTGGGCGAGCAGTTCGGCAAATCCGGCCGCGACGTGCTGCACGCCTATGTCGTGGGCTTCGAGGTCATGGCCAAGATCGGCCGGACGACCCAGCCGCTGCACTCGCTCGAAGGCAATTGGCACGCGACGATCACCATCGGCAGCTTCGGCGCTGCCGCCGCCTGCTGCAAGCTGCTGGGCCTCGATGCCGAGGCGGTCGGCAATGCGCTCGGCATGGCCTATTCGATGACCAGCGGCAACACGAGCAATTTCGGCACCATGACCAAGCCGCTGCATGCGGGGCTGGCGGCGCGCAATGGCGTCGAGGCCGCACTGCTCGCCCGCCGCGGCTTTAACGCGGTGCCGCATCCCTTCGATGGGCCGAAGAGCTTCCACAACACCTATTCGCGAGGATTGCCGGTCGATATGGCGCCGCTGGACGAGCTGGGGAAGCTTTGGGAGCTGGATGTGCGCGGCGTGGTGATCAAGCCCTATCCCTGCTGCGTCTCGGGCCATACCAGCATCGATGCGGCGCTCCGGCTGCGGCAGGAGGATGGCGCGCGTCCCGACGATATCGCCGGCATCGAGTTGGGCGTCACCAAATACACTTACGACAAGCTGTCCTACCATCGGCCGGTAACAGGGTTGGAAGGCAAGTTCTCGGCGCATTACGCGGTCGCCCGCGCCATCACCGATGGCCAACTGGGCCTGGCGACCTTCACCGACCCCGCCGTGCGCGACGCTCAGATCGTCGAGCTGGTCGCCCGCATCCGCATGGCGGTCGATGACGAGATCGAGCGTGCCTGGAAGATCGGCAGCCGTCCGGTCAAGCTCAAGGCGACCTTCACCGACGGCCGGATCGTGGAGAAGGTGGTCGAGATATCCAAGGGCAATCCCGAAGTGCCGCTGACCGAGGCGGAGCTGCTGGCGAAGTTCCGCGACTGCACCGGGCTCGTGCTCAGTCAGGCCGCTGTCGAACGTCTGGTCACCGCCCTCACCAATATCGAGGATGTGCCGGACGTCTCGCTCATCACCGACCTGCTGGCCGGTGCCGAGACGCCGGTGCGCCACGAAGCCGGCGCCGCCGTCTAGCGGCCACCCAGCGAAGGAGACGGGCACCCTCATCCACATCTCGCCGCCGCGCATCCCTTCGGGCCGCGCGGCGGATGACATGCCGAAGCCGTCGAAGAAGCGGCCGGCGGAAACGCATTTTCCCGGAAGAACGATAAAAACGTCAGGGAGCGGGCATATGTCTGGATTGAGCGAGAGCGTCGGCTTGCGCAACCGTTGGGTACGCATCCTCGGCGTTGCCTTCGTCATGCACATCATCGCCTTCATCGATCGCAACAACGTGGCGATGGCGATCCCCGCCATGCGGCAGAGCCTGGGGCTGAGCGCCGCATCGATCGGCGTCGCCGGCGGTTCGCTCTACATCTCCTATATCGTGATGCAGGTGCCCGCAGGCCGGCTGGCCGAAACCTGGAGCGCCAAGAAGATCATCCTGATCTCGGCCATCCTCTGGGGCCTCATCTCGCTCTCGACCGCCTTCGTGCATAGCGAGACCGAATTGCTGGTCAACCGTCTACTGATGGGCCTGGTCGAAGGCGGTGAGACGATCACGCTCATCGTCCTGGTGCGTCACTGGTTCGTGCGGGAGGAGCGTGCCCGGGCCCTGATGGTCATCCTGATCAGCGTGCCGCTGTCCTCGGTCATCTCGAACGTGATCTCGGGCGTCATCCTCTCGCATTTCGACTGGCATTGGATGTTCGTTCTCGAGGCGATTCCGGCCCTGGGCTGGGCGGCGGTCTGGCAGCTCGCGGTTTCCGACCATCCGGGCGAGGCGCGCTGGCTGCCTGGGGACCTCAAGGTCCGTCTGCAGGAGCAACTCGCCGACGAAGCCAGGGCGGTCAAGCCGCTGCCCGGCCATTGGACCCACGCCTTATGGCAGCCCGCCGTCATCCTGCTCGCGCTCGGCAATCTGTGCTTCCTGACCGGCAATCTCGGCATCGTGCTGTGGCTGCCCAGCGTGTTGCGCGAGACGGGCTTGTCCATCGGCATGGTCGGCGTGCTGAGCTCGCTTACCTATGTCGGCGGCGCGCTCTCCATGGTGTTCTTCTCCATGACGTCCGACCGCATGCAGGAGCGCAAATGGCATACGGTCGTCCTCTGCCTCGGCGGCGGTTGCTTCCTTGCCCTGATCCCGATTTCGGGCACCGGCTCGGTCACGCTGACGGTGCTCTGCTTTGCCGCGGTCAATGCCCTGGTCTATGCCCGCTACTCCATCTTCTGGGCGATGCCGTCGGAGATCCTGCCGGCCAGCGTCGTCGGCGTCGGCCTCGGGCTGATCAATGGCGTGGGTGCCCTGGGTGGGTTCATCGGCCCGTCCTTGTTCGGCTATCTGCGCACGCATAGCCATGGCTATGAAAGCGCGCTGTTTGCCGCGTCGGCCGCACTCATGCTGTCCGGGCTCGTGACCATCCCCATCCCCAGGGCCCCGGCCAGATCGACCAAGGACCAGGATGCCCGGTCGACGCGCGTGGCATAGGGCATGGGATCAGCCGCCTCCCTATGTGGAAGGCGGCTTCGCTCATGCTTTTGGTTCCTGGATGAACTCGAGCGTCACCCCGGCCGGTCCGCGTACATAGCTCAGGCGCACGCCGTTCCGCTCGCCACCTTGTCGATGGCGGGCCGAAATCATTCCTTGGCGGGAACGATATAATTGGGGCGATCCAGGAATTTGCCCAGGAAGCGCCGCGTCCGTTCCTCTTGCGGCGCCGAGAAGAGGGCTGCCGATTCTCCCTGTTCGACGATCGCGCCACCATCGATGAAGATCGTCCGATCGGCGACCTCGCGGGCGAAATTCATCTCATGGGTCACGATGACCATGGTGTGATGCTCGCGCGCCAGGTCACGGATCACCGCCAGCACCTCGCCGACCAATTCCGGATCGAGTGCCGAGGTGGGTTCGTCGAACAGGATCACCTCCGGCTCCATAGCCAGCGCACGGGCGATCGCCGCACGCTGCTGCTGACCACCGGAGAGGCGCTGGGGATAGGCATCCGCCTGCTCCTCCAGGCCAACCCGCGCCAGCAGTGCCCGGCCGCGCGCCAAGGCGTCACGTCGCGTCAGCCGCTTCACCACCATCAGCCCCTCGATGACGTTCTCGAGTGCCGTGCGATGCGGGAAGAGGTTGAAGTTCTGGAAGACGAATCCCACCCGCATCCGAAGGGCGCGCAGGACCGGCCTTTGCCGGGCGAGCGGCAGCGTGCCGTCGATGGTCACGTCGCCGACCCGGATGGTGCCGCCATTCGCCGCCTCCAACCCGTCAAGGCAACGGAGCAACGTCGTCTTGCCCGATCCGGACGGCCCGATCACCGCCACGACTTCGCCCCGCGCCACCATCAGGTCGATGCCGCGCAGGATCTCGGTCTGGCCGAACCGCTTGACCAGACCGCGGACCTCGATCATCGGCGAAGGGGAAGCAACGTCAGCGTCGAACGACATGCCGGTTCGCCTGGCGTTCGAGGGCCGATTGGAGCGCGGCCAGCAGACTGGACAAGACCCAGTAGATCAGCGCGGCCGCGATATACATGGCGAAGATTTCGAAGGTACGCGCGGTGATGAGCTGCGCCTCGCGAAACAGTTCCGGCACCTGGATCGTGGCGGCGAGCGAGGTGTCCTTGACCAAGGCGATGAAGCTGTTCGCGAGCGGCGGCAGCGCGGTCCGCGATGCCTGCGGCAGGATCACGCGGCGCAGGGTCTGAGACCAACTCATGCCGATGACGGCTGCCGCTTCCCACTGCCCGCGATCCACCGCACCGATGGCGCCGCGCAGAACCTCCGAATTATAGCCGGCGACGCTCAAGGTGAAGCCGATCAGGGCTGAGGGGATCGGCGACAAGGTCACGCCGAACTCCGGCAGGCCGTAATAGATGATGAAGAGCTGGACCAGGAGCGGCGTGCCGCGGATGAACGAGACGTAGATCCGCGCCGGCAGGACAAGCGCCCGGATATCCGACAGCCGCGCCAGGGCAATGAAGAAGCCGAGGATAAGGCCCAGCGCCATGGCACCGACGCTGAGCCCGATGGTGTAAAGGGCGCCTCGGAGCAGAAAGGGCGCGGACTGCCATATCAGTGCGATTTCCGCGTCCATGCGCCAAGCTGCCTCAGTGCGTCACGTCGATGCCGAACCACTTGACGGAGATCTTCGTCAACGTGCCGTCCGCGCGCAGCGCCTCGATGGCTTTGTCGATCGCCGCCTTGAAACCGGCGTTCTTGCGCAACGCCACGCCGGATTCCTGCTGATCGAAAGGGGCGCCCGCCGGGGCGAAGGGACCGCCCGATTTCTTGATGAAATCGGCCGCGACCAGCCGGTCGTTCAACGCGGCATCGATCCGGCCGGCGCGGAGATCCTGGTATTTGCTGGGGTCGTCATCATAGGTGCGCACCTCGGCCGTGGGCACATGGGTGTGCAGCCATTGCTCGTAATTGGTGCCGAGCCCGACACCGACACGCGCATGAGCGAGCTTCTCGGGCGTATCGAACTTCTTCACATTGCTCTTCAAGGTGATGATCTGGCTGCCCGAGATGGTATAGGGCACCGAGAAGTCGAATATCTTCTGACGCGCGGGCGTGATGGTCACCTGGTTGATGACCACGTCGAGACGGCCGTCGGTCAGCGCCGCCAGCATGCCATCCCACTTGGTCGGCTTGAAGTCAGGCTTCAGGCCCAGCTTTGCGGTGAGCGCCTTGGCGAAATCGATCTCGAAACCGACCAGGTGACCGGATTCGTCCTGGTAGTTGAAGGGCGGATATGTGCCTTCGACGCCAATGACGAGCGTACCCCGCGTGGCGATCGCGGAGGGTACGCCGGGATCGGCGGCCAAGGCCGTGCTGCTTGCACCGGCCAGGACACCCCATCCGACGACCGCCAAGGCCATGGCGCCGAAGAAACGACGGGAGAAGCTGTTGCACATGACCGCCTCCTTATTGTTGCGACGCCTTCCGTCAGATGAGCTTCACCTGAGGCTGAGACAAGGCGACGGGCCACAGATCGAGCGGGGTGGCCCCCCATTGAGAAGACCGCGACCGCGTCGCACGGCCCATCCTTCATTGCGGCATCGCGGTCGGGATGATCGTCTTGACGATGGAAGCATCCAGCGCTTCGTAAGCGCTATAGTCGATGGTCGCGTAGAGTTCGGCCCTTGTTTGCATGCGGTCGACCATGTTGTGCGTACCGCCATCCCGGCGGATCGCGGCATAGAGTTCCTCCTGCGCCTTGTTGGCGACGCGCAAGGAACTCACCGGCCAGATCACCATGCGGTAGCCCATCGCCTCGAACTCGCTCGCGGAAAAGAACGGCGTGCGGCCGAATTCGGTCATATTGGCGAGGAGGGGGGCGTCGACCCGACTGGCGAATTCCCGAAACATCTCCGCATTCGTCAAGGCCTCGGGGAAAATCGCGTCGGCGCCGGCCTGGAGATAGAGCTTGGCACGGGCGACGGCGCCGTCCATCCCTTCGCTCGCTGCCGCATCCGTACGGGCCACGATATAGAGATGCCGCCGGGCCTTGCGTGCCGCCGCGATCTTGGTCGCCATATCGTGCGCATCGGCCAGCTTCTTGTCGTTCAGATGCCCGCATTTTTTCGGCAGAAGCTGATCTTCGATATGGACGGCGCCGGCGCCCGCATCCTCGAACGCCCGGACCATATGCATCACGTTCAAGGTCTCGCCGTATCCCGTGTCGCCATCCACGAGAACCGGCAGGCCCGATGCGCGCGCCAATTGCCGAATGAAAAAGCACACCTCATCCACGGTGATCACGCCGAGATCCGGCAGCCCCATGCTGGCGGTCATCGCGGCGCCCGAAAGATAGAGCGCCTCGAACCCTGCCGCTCGCGCCTGCAGCGCCGCCTGGCCGTTGTGCGCGCCGGGCAATTGGAGAATGCCGCCGCGTTCGATCAGAGCGCGGAACCGGACGCCGGCCGCCTCCGCGGGGAGCTCTTCGGCAACAAGGTAAGTCATGGGCAGACTCCTCTCAGGCGCGCTGTGACAGAGGCACGAATGTACGATTTTCCGGGCCGATGTAGTTGGCGTTCGGGCGGATGATCTTGCCGTCGATCCGTTGCTCGATGATGTGGGCGCTCCAGCCGGAGGTGCGCGAGATGATGAACAGCGGGGTGAACATCGCCGTCGGCACGCCCATCGCGTGGTAGGAGGCGGCGCTGAACCAATCCAGATTGGCGAACATCCGCTTCGTCTCCGCCATCACCGCCTCGATGCGGTCCGCGATCAGGAACATCCTGGAATCGCCGGCTTCCTGGGAAAGCTGTTGGGCGACACGCTTGATGACGGCATTGCGCGGATCGGCGGAAGTATACACCGGGTGGCCGAAACCGATGACGACTTCCTTCGCCTCGACGCGCCGGCGGATGTCCGCTTCCGCTTCGTCCGGGGTGGCGTATCGGTTCTGCACTTCAAAGGAAAATTCGTTCGCGCCGCCATGCTTCGGTCCGCGCAGCGCGCCGATGCCGGCGGTGATCGCGGAGTAGATATCCGACCCCGTGCCGGCAACGACCCGGCAGGTGAATGTCGAGGCGTTGAACTCATGCTCAGCATAAAGGATCAGCGAGGTATGCATCGCCCGGACCCAGGATGGGCTTGGCGGCCGTCCGTGCAGCAGGTGCAGGAAGTGGCCGCCGATGCTGTCATCCTCGGTCTCCACGTCGATACGCTTGCCGTTCTGGCTGTAGTGATACCAATAGAGCAGCATCGAGCCGAGGCTCGCCATGAGCCGGTCCGCGATGTCACGCGCGCCTGGCGGGTTGTGGTCGTCCTTTTCCGGCAGCACCGATCCCAGCATGGATGTCGCGGTGCGCATGACGTCCATCGGATGTGCGGCGGCGGGGATGGTTTCCAGCATCGATTTCACGATGGCGGGGATGCCGCGCCATGATTTCAGCTTTGCCGTGTAGGCCGTGAGCTCCGAGGTCGTCGGCAAGGTGCCGTGGATGAGGAGATGCGCGATCTCCTCGAATTCGCAGGTTTCGGCGACGTCGAGAATGTCATAGCCGCGGTAATGCAGATCATTGCCGGTACGCCCGACCGAGCAAAGTGCCGTATTGCCGGCAACGACACCGGACAACGCCACGGATTTCTTTGGTTTGGGCTGCGTCGTGATCTCGTTCATGATCGTTCCCTCCGTTAGATTCGCCAGCCGAAAATGCCGCGGCTCTCGCTCTCTGCCAGTTTCCCCGGCGGTAGCGCGATCGTCAGGCCGGCAAGCTCCTCGGGTTTCAGCGTCGGCAGGTTCTGGACGAGGTCCAGGAAGCGCGACGCCTCGCGAGGATCGAGGATCCCCTCGGTCAAGGCATTGAATTTCCGGATATAGTCGGGGCGGGTCCACGGGGTGGCGCCGAGCGTGTGCGCATTGGCGACGGCGAGCTCGTCGGCAATGACCTCGCCGTTCTTCAGGCTGATAACGATGCGCCCACCGAACGCCTTCACGTCGGGATCTTCCGAATGGTAGCGCTCCGTCCATTTCGGGACTTCGACGGTGCGGATCTTCCGCCAGAGGGCCACCGTGTCGGGCCGCTGCGCGCGCTCGGGCAGATAGCTGCGTATGTGATGCCAACTGCCGTCCTGCAAGGCGACGGCGACGATGTACATGATCGAGTGATCCAACGTTTCCCGCGAGGCCGCCGGATCGAATTTCTGTGGATCGTTGGAGCCGGTGCCGATGACGTAATGCGTGTGGTGGCTGGTTTCGATCAGCACGTCCGCGACGTCGCCCCAATTGCTGACGCGCTGGCCCATGCGGAAGGCAAGGTCGATCAGTGCCTGGCTCTGATATTCCGCCGAATGCTCCTTCGTATAGGTGTCCAGAATCGCCCGCTTGGGCTCGCCCGGCCGTGGCAGCGGTACCCGGTACAGCGCGTCCTTGCCATCGAGCATCCAGGCGATGACGCTGTCTTCGCCCTCATAGATCGGGCTCGGCGCGCCTTCGCCCAGCATCGCACGGTCGACGGCCTCGATGGCGAGCTTCCCGGCATGCGACGGTGCGAAGGCCTTCCACGAGCTGATTTCGCCCTTGCGGCTTTGCCTTGTGGCGGTCGTCACATGCAAGGCCTGCTGCACGGCTTGATAGATCGTTTCCGGCGCAAGCCGGAGCAGCGTGCCGATACCCGCGGCGACGGACGGGCCGAGATGGGCGACGTGGTCGATCTTGTGCTTGTGCAGGCAGATGGCGCGGACGAGGTTGACCTGGATTTCGTAGCCGGTCGCGATGCCCAGGATCAAATCGGCGCCGCTGCGACCCGATTGCTGGGCGGTTGCCAGGATGGGCGGAATATTGTCGCCGGGATGGCTGTAGTCGGCGGCGAGGAAAGTATCGTGGTAGTCGAGCTCGCGGACTGCCGTTCCGTTCGCCCAGGCTGCCCATTCGGCATGCACCCGTACATCCGGGCCCAGGCCGAACACGGTCGCCCCGCCCGGTCGAGGATGATTCAGCGCCTGAGTGCGTGCCGAGGTGACGGGATGGCGGTTTATGGCGGCGATCGCCACCGAGGCATTGTCGATGATGCGATTGATGATCATTTCCACGACCACCGGCAATATTGGCCCGGGGGTGGCGGCGATCTCGGCGATCTTCCAGGCGAGCTGCTCGCTACGTGCCAACCGATCTTTTTCCGGGTGAACCCTCACTTCATGTTGGATCATGGTCGAATGCCTCCGCTGTTGTCAGATTTGTTCATGTCTTATTGCCCCGGGCCCTCGGGGGTAGCAGCCGATCCCGTCGGTCACCTTTTGGGTAGATATAGATCCGTCAACGTCCCCTCGAAGGCGTCGGCCGCCATGCCGATCGTCTCGGACAAGGTGGGATGGGCATGGATGGTAAGGCCGATATCGGTGGCGTCCGCACCCATTTCGATGGCGAGTGCCACTTCGGCAATCAATTCGCCGGCTGAGGGGCCGACGATGCCGGCTCCCAGGATGCGTCCGCTCGTCTCATCGAAGATCAGCTTGGTCAGCCCTTCGTCGCGGCCAAGCGAGAGCGAACGGCCGGAAGCGGCCCAGGGGAAGACGCCTTTGCCGTAGCGGACCGCCTTGGCCTTGGCTTCGTTCTCCGTCATGCCGGCCCAGGCGATTTCGGGATCGGTATAAGCCACCGCGGGGATGACCCTGGCGTCGAATGCCTGCTTGTCGTGGCCCGACGCCACCTCGGCCGCGAGTTTCGCCTGATGGACGGCCTTATGTGCCAGCATCGGTTGCCCGACGACGTCCCCGATCGCGAAGATATGCGGCACATTGGTGCGCATCTGCCCGTCGACCGGGATGAAGCCGCGCCCGTCGATGGCGATGCCGGCGGCGGCGGCACCGAGCTTGGCGCCGTTTGGCCGCCTGCCGACCGCAACCAGAATCTGGTCGAAGACGGCATTGGTCGTACCATGCGGCCCCGCGAAATGCGCTGTGAGCCCGTCTCTGCCCACTTCGACGGCGGTCAGCTTCGTGCTGAGCCAGATATGCTCGTGGCGCTTTTCCAACCGCTTCTGCAGCGGCGCCACCAGATCCTCGTCGAGCCCCGGGATCAGCTGCGCCATCAATTCGACAATGGTGATCCTGGCGCCGAGCGCGCCATAGACCGTCGCCATCTCCAGCCCGATGATGCCGCCGCCCAGGACCAGCAGCCGCTCGGGAATCTTGTCGAGCGCGAGCGCGCCCGTCGAATCGATGATGCGTGGATCGCCTTGCGGCAGGAAAGGCAGCGTGACCGGTTCGGCGCCAGCCGCGATGATCGCCTTGTCGAAGGAAATGGAGATCTCGCCATCGGATGTCCGGACGGAAACGGCATTCGGGCCGGTGAACGTGGCGTGGCCCTGGACCGTTTCAACCTTGCGCTGCCTGGCCAGGCCGGCGAGACCATTGGTCAGGCGTGAGACGATGCCATCCTTCCAGCCGCGCAGCTTCGCCAGGTCGATGGCAGGGGGCGCAAAGGCGATGCCATGGGCCGCGAAGCTGTCGGCGTCGTCCAGTACCTTCGCCGCATGCAGCAGCGCCTTGGACGGGATGCAGCCGACATTGAGACAGACGCCGCCAAGCCGGTCGCGTGCATCGATCAGCACGACCTTTTGGCCGAGGTCGGCGGCGCGGAACGCTGCGGTGTAGCCACCGGGACCGGCCCCCAGCACCAGGATCGGCGCGTGCAACGCGGCGGGGCCGGGCGATCGGGGTGCAGCTGCTTGTGCCGGTGCTGCCAGGGTATCGGCGGCGGCCGATGCCGTCTCGATCGTGACGATAGGGGTTCCCCGACCCACCCGGTCGCCCAGCTTGACCAGGATATCGACGATGCGGCCGGCGACTGGAGCCGGTATCTCCAGCGTCGCCTTGTCGCTTTCCAGCGTGATCAGCACGTCCTCGACCGCGACGACCTGGCCGGGAGCCACGGCGATGCCGATGACGGGGACGTTCTTGAAATCGCCGATATCGGGGATCGCGACCTCGGTCTTCATGCCGGTCTCACCAATGCGCGTCAGAGGGAGATGCGGCGGAAATCCGCCAGCAGCGACGAGAGGTAGACCAGGAAGCGCGCGGCCACGGCCCCATCGATCACCCGGTGGTCCCAAGACAGGCTGAGCGGCATGATGAGACGCGGCTGGAACTGCGTCCCGTCCCAGACAGGCTTCATCTGCGCCCGTGCCGCGCCCAGTATCGCCACTTCCGGGGCGTTGATGATCGGCGTGAAGCCGGTGCCGCCGATGCCGCCGAGCGACGAGACGGTGAAGCTGCCACCCTGCATATCGCCGGGCTTGAGTTTGCCATTGCGCGCCAGCGCCGATAGCCGGGCCAGTTCCGCGGCGATGTCGAGTACGCCCGTGGTGTCGGCGTCGCGGATCACCGGCACCACCAGGCCCTCGGGCGTGTCGGCAGCGAAGCCCATATGGAAATAGCGTTTCAGGATCAGATCATCGCCGTCGAGCGAGGCGTTGAGGGTGGGGAATTTCTTCAGTGCGGTAATCGCGGCCTTGATGAGGAAGGACAGGATCGTCGCCTTGCTGCCGGTCTCCTCGTTCACCTTCTGCCGGAAAGCCTCCAGCGCGGTGACGTCCGCTTCGTCGAAATTGGTGACATGCGGGATGATCACCGCATTGCGGGCGAGATTGGCGCCGGAGATCTTCCTGATCTTGGACAGCGGCTCGCGCTCGATCGGCCCGAACTTGGCGAAATCGATCTGTGGCCAGGGCAGGAGATCGAGCCCCTGTCCTGCCATCCCTCCGATAGACGAGGGCGGCCGGGAGATCGCGATTTTGACGAAGTTCTCGACATCCTGCTTCTGAATGCGCCCCTTGGCGCCCGTACCGCTGACCAGGTGCAGGTCGATGCCGAGTTCGCGTGCGAAGCGCCGTATGGAGGGCGAGGCATGGGGCGGCTGATCATCCGTCGCCATGACCGTCATCCGCACATCGGCGTTGGCCGATATCGATGGCGGAGCCGATACCAATGCCGGTTCCGCTGCTGGTGCCGCTGCTGGTGCCGCTGCTGGTGCCGCTGCCGGAGGCGGCGGACTGACAGGGGCCTCGGCCGGTTCCAGCCTCAGGATGGGCGAACCCTCGCTCACCCGATCGCCCACCGCGACCGAGAGCGTCTTGACGGTGCCGGCACGGGGGCTGGGGATTTCCAGATTGGCCTTGTCCGATTCCACCACCAGCAGGATGTCGTCGATCGCGACCACGTCGCCCGGCTTCACATGCAGTTCGGTGATCGGCACATTCTTGAAATCCCCGATGTCGGGAATGGTGATCTCGATGGCGGACATGTTCTGTCTCCGGATCTCTCGGGCCATGGACAGGATGGCAGGCGGTTCAGCAGGTCCAGGGGGCTGGACGATCCGGCTCCAGGCCATAGCGCTCGATCGCGGTCTTGAGGGCTCCGCGCTCGATGACGCCGTCGCGAACCAGGGCTTCGACGGCGGCCAGCGCGATGTGGCGGCTGTCGACCTCGAAGAACCGGCGGAGCGCCGCGCGCGTGTCGCTGCGGCCGAAGCCATCCGTGCCAAGCGTCACGAAACGGGCCTCGACATAGGGGGCAATCAACTGCGGCAGTGCACGGACATAATCGGTCGCGGCGACGATCGGTGCCGGGCCCGCCAGCATCGTGCCGACATGGCTCTGCCGGGGCTCGTCTTCCGGATGCAGGCGATTTTGGCGTTCGATGGCCTGTGCCTCGCGCGACAGCTCCGAAAAGCTGGTGACGCTGTAGATGTCGCAGGATATGCCGAAATCCTGGTGCAGCAGGTCGGCTGCGGCAATGACCTCGCGCAGGATAGCGCCGGAACCCAGTAGCCGGACACGCTTGGGTGACGTCTCCTCGCCGCGCCCGTCGAAGCGGTACATGCCTTTGATGATGGCCTCGGCAACGCCTGCCGGAAGCGAAGGCTGGGCATAGTTCTCGTTCATCACGGTCAGGTAGTAGAACTCGTCCGCCTGCTCCTCGAGCATGCGGCGCATGCCGTGATCGAGGATGACGGCAAGCTCGCCGGCGAAAGCGGGATCATAGGCACGACAAGTCGGGATGGTCGCGGCGACGACGTGGCTGGTGCCGTCCTGATGCTGCAGCCCCTCGCCGCCGAGCGTGGTCCGGCCGGCTGTAGCCCCGAGCAGGAAGCCGCGGGCACGTTGATCGGCGGCCGCCCAGATCAGGTCGCCGACGCGCTGGAAGCCGAACATCGAATAATAGATGTAGAAGGGCAGCAGCGGCAGGCCATGGACGCTGTACGAGGTGGCGGCACTGATCCAGGACGAGATGGCGCCCGCCTCGTTGATGCCTTCCTCCAGGAGCTGTCCGGACTTGCTCTCCCTGTAAGAGAGCATCGAGCCGGCATCCTCGGGTTCGTAGAGCTGGCCGACCGGCGAATAGATGCCGATCTGCCGGAACAGATTGGCCATGCCGAAGGTGCGGGCCTCGTCGGCGACGATCGGCACGATGCGCGGGCCCAGGACCTTGTCCTTCACCAGCGTGCCGAGCATGCGCACGACCGCCATGGTCGTCGACATTTCCTTGCCTTGGGCTTCGACGGCGAAGCCGGCATAATCCGCCATCGCCGGGACCGCGACGGCCTGGGACGTCGTCGCGCGTGCGGGGATGTAGCCGCCCAGCGCCTCGCGCCGCCGGCGCAGATAGGCCATCTCCGGGCTGTCCTCGGCGAATTTGTAGAATTGCAGGCCGGCCAGCGCCTCGTCGGAGAGCGGCAGGTGGAAGCGGTCGCGATAAGCCTTGAGCGCGTCGACATCGAGCTTCTTGGCCTGGTGCGCGGTCATGCGGGATTCGCCGGCGCCGCCCATGCCATAGCCCTTCTTGGTCTTGGCCAGGATGACCGTCGGCCGTTCCCTATGCGCGCGGGCGGCGGCGAAGGCGGTGTAGAGCTTGCGCAGGTCGTGGCCGCCGCGCTTCAGCGCATTGATCTCGGCGTCGGACATATGCGCCACCAGCGCCTCGGTATCGGGGTCCAGCTGGAAGAATTTCGCCCGGTTGTAGTCGCCATCCTTGGCGCCGAGGTTCTGGTACTGGCCGTCGACCGTCTCGGCGAAGCGGCGCAGCAGGACATGCTTGGTGTCCCGGGCGAAGATCGCATCCCACTCCGTGCCCCACAGCACCTTGATCACGTTCCAGCCGGCGCCGGTGAAGAGGGATTCCAGCTCCTGGATGATCTGGCCGTTGCCCCGCACGGGCCCGTCCAGGCGCTGCAGGTTGCAGTTGATGATGAAGGTCAGATTATCCAGCCGCTCGCGCGCGGCGAGCGTCAGCGAGGCGATGGCTTCCGGCTCGTCCATCTCGCCGTCGCCGAACACGCCCCAGACGTGCTTGTCCGCCGTATCCTTCAGCGCGCGATCCTGCAGGTAGCGCATGAACCGGGCCTGATGGATCGCGTTGATCGGGCCGATGCCCATCGAACCGGTAGGAAACTGCCAGAAATCCGGCATCAGCCAGGGATGCGGATAGGAGCACAAGCCTTTGCCGCCGGTCTCCTGCCGGTAATTGGCCAGGCTTTCCTCGCTCAAGCGCCCCTCGATGAAGGCGCGGGCATAAACCCCGGGAGCCGAATGGGGCTGGTAATAGACGAGATCCTGGGTCTGGAAGAAATGGTTGAAGCCGACCTCGAAGATCTCGGCCGCCGAGGCGTAGCTGGCGATGTGGCCGCCCAGCTCACCATAGGCCTGGTTGGCCCGGACGACCATGGCGAGCGCGTTCCAGCGCATGACCGCGACCAGGCGTTCCTCGATCGCGAGATCGCCCGGGAATATGCCCTGGCGTTCGACCGGGATGGTGTTGCGATAGGCGGAGAAGGGCTGGTGCGAGGACAGGATGCCCAATTCCCGCGCCCGATCCTCCAACTGGTTCAACAGGAAGCGGCCCCGCTCGGGCCCGGCGTCCCGCAGGACGGCGTCGAGCGACTCAAGCCATTCCTTCGTCTCGCCAGGGTCGGCGTCCAAGGGAAAGGCGGCGGCGTCGGACCCGGTCTTCATAGCGGCGCTCATGAGAAGCCTCCTGGGCTTTCCTGTTCCGTCAAGCATAGCGGAAGCCGGGCCGCAGGTTCACCCTATTATGGCTTCTTAAGGCGAGTATTTCGGCATATTGTGCTGAATAATCGAATTTTTCGGATAGTTAAGCTGACGATGGCGTATACCTTGGACGATACCGACATCCGCATCCTGGGCGAGCTTCAGCGGGATGCGACATTGACCAATGTCGAATTGGCCGGCCGGGTCAACCTGTCGCCCTCGCCCTGCCTCACGCGCGTACGGGCACTGGAAAAGGAGGGCTTCATCAGCCGTTCCGTCAGCCTGCTCGACCCTTTGAAGCTGGGGTTGAGTGTCAGCGTCTTCATCCAGATCAGCCTGGAGCGGCAGGTCGAGCGGGCGCTGGAGGAATTCGAAGCGGCGATGGCCAGTTACGACGAGGTCATGGAGTGTTATCTGATGACCGGCGATTCGGATTATCTGCTGCGGGTCGTCGTCGAGGACGTGCATGCGCTGCAGCTGTTCATCACGCGCGAATTGACGAAGATCCCGGGCGTGGCGAACATCCGGTCAAGCTTCGCCCTGAAGCAGGTCAAGTACAAGACCGCCCTGCCGTTGAAGTCGCCGCGGGCCCGGTAGGTCACGATATCCCGATGCCCATGGCGGTGGTGCCGGGCTTACGCCTCGACCCGATTGTCGATGGATATCCCGAGTTTCGGGAGCAGGATCTTGAGGAGCGGCCCGGTCATGACCGTCGTGACGACCGCCATGAGCACCAGCATGGTGAAGACCGATTGCGGGATGTAACCCATGCTGAAGCCGATGTTGAGCACGATCAGCTCCATAAGGCCGCGCGTGTTCATGAGCGTGCCCAGCAGCGAGGCGCCATGATGGCCGACGCTCATGATCCGGGCGGCGACATAGGCCGGGACGATCTTGCCGAGGATGGAGACGGCCAGAATGACGCCCAGCCATTCGACGGCGGTGGCCGAGGACAGGCCAAGGACGTTGGTCTTGAGCCCCGTCGAGGCGAAGAAGATCGGCAGGAAGAACACCAGCACGAATTGACCGATCTGGCGCCGCCATGCCGCGACGAAGGCCTTGTGCCGGTGGACCAGCAGCCCGGTGACGAAGCCGCCGAAGATCGAGAAGATGCCCAGCGAATAGGTCCACATCGCCATGAGGAACATCAGGCACAGGATAAGCGCGATAAGGTTCGGCGGTAATTCGCCGTCCCGCACCGGCATCCGGGCCATGACCCAGTCGACCAGCGGACTGCCGACGAACCAGAGCACGGCCATCAGCACGACGAGCCCGCCGACCTGCATGGCGCTGCCGCCGACGGTGAAGTGGCCCGCGGCGAAGGCCGAGACACCCGCCAGCAGGAGCCATCCGACCACATCGTTGATGGCGGCGGCCGAAATGGCGATCACGCCGGTCTCGGTCTCCGTGAGTCCGAATTCGCGCAGGATGCGGCCCATCACGGGCACGGCGGTGATCGCCACGGCGACGCCCATGAACAGGCTATAGGTCAAGGAATCGACGCCGGGCGCCAGGGTCGATGCCGATGCCCGCCCGACGAGGTATCCCAGCACGAAGGGTACGCCGATCGACCCGAGCGCGACCGCGAGGGTCGTGCGGCGGTTCTGCGCGTGCTGCAGATGGCCGAACTCGAAATCCGCCCCGATCTGGAACATCAGCAGGACCAGGCCGATCTGGCTGAGGATGCTGATCGTCATCGCAGCCTCGGGCGCGAACAGTGCGTGCGACAGGTTCGGGAAGAAATGGCCAAGCAGCGAGGGGCCGAGCATCAGGCCGGCGACGATCTCGCCGATCACGCCCGGCTGGTCGAGCCGGCGGAAGACCACATACATCAATCGGGCGGTACCGATCATGACGATGAGCTGGATCAGGATGGCGAACAGGATATGTTCGAGCTGATTGACAGAGGTCATGTGGTCCTTGGAATGGAAGAGAGCAGGGGAACGGAAGAGGGCAGGGCCACGCCGGCGGCGTAGCTGCGGAAGAGGTCGAACCAGGTTTCGCAGACGATGTTCTTGAAGCCGTTGCGTGCCATCGCCGCCTGAATGACTTCCGGAGCGATGCAATTCTCCATGGTTTCCCAGTGATAGATCATGAGCGTGCGCACTTCCGCGCGGCCGGTGATCCAGCGGCTCAGCCAAGGTACGGCATGGCCGAGATATTTGGCGAGCGTGTTGCGAAAGAAGGCCCTTTGCGGGCTGCTGACTTCAAGTAGCAGCAGCTTGCCGTCCGGTTTCAGAATGCGCCGGAATTCGCGGAAACAGATTTCGATGTCGGCGATGTGCCGGATGGCATAGCCCATGGTGATGAAATCGACCGAGGCATCCGCCAGCGGGAGCGTCTCGGCGATGCCCTGGATCAGCGGGATATCGAGCTTACGCCGTGCTTCGGCCAGCATCGCCTCGCTGAGGTCGAGACCGATCACCATGCCGCTGCTGCCGACGATATCGATCGCCGAGCAGGCGATCAGCCCGGTACCGATCGCGACATCCAGGATATGGTGGCCGGACTTGAGACCGGCCCGCAGAAGACAACGCCGCCGATACCAGTTGCCCCAGCCCAGGGAGAAAATGTTGTTCACCGTGTCGTAATGCGGAGCGGTTCTATTGAAGAGCTCGCGAACGAAAGACATAGATGTCGGTGCCGATTCAGCCATCATCCACCTCCTCTCTTTCCTTTCGAGGCATTGTTCACATTTTTGTCACGCGGGCATTCGAACGTTATTAGACTTTCCGGAAAGAGAAGCCGGCAAGTAAAATTTTACGTTGAACATGGTTCCAGTTCTGGACTTGAACTATGATAATAAGGTACCGCACCTTTGAGATGGCGTGTGCTGGGCGATTGGGAGGGGCTGATCCAAGATGGCGTCCATAGGAAGTGCGGCCACCGGCAATAAGGTCTGCGACGTGTTTGTCAT
This sequence comes from Allostellaceae bacterium, assembly GCA_035491935.1. Lineage (GTDB taxonomy): Bacteria > Pseudomonadota > Alphaproteobacteria > ATCC43930 > CGMCC-115725 > DATJJW01. The sequence continues at coordinate 50,784 of DATJJW010000061.1, forward strand.
CGGTGGCGGGCCGGCCGGGTCGACGATAGCGGCCTTGCTGGCCAGGCGAGGCAAGACGGTTGTGCTGGCCGACAAGGATCGCCATCCCCGTTTCCATATCGGCGAATCGCTGTTGCCTTACAACGTGCCGCTTTTCGACAAGCTGGGCGTGCGCGACCAGATCGAGGCCATGGGTATGGCGAAATACGGCATCGAATTTGTCTCGCCCGATCACGAGAAGCCGAATTTGCTGGATTTCGGCAATGGCTGGCACAAGGAGATGAACTACTCCTTCCAGGTCCGCCGCTCCGAATTCGACCACATCCTGCTGAAGAACGCGCAATCCGAAGGTGCCCAGGTCTTCGAGGGCATGCGCGTCACCAATGTCGAGTTCCACGAGACGGGGGCGGCCATTGCCGCGACCGGTGACGACGGTGAGAAGCATGCGTGGCAGGCGCGTTTCGTGGTGGATGCCACCGGACGCGACACCTTCCTCGCCAATCGCATGGGGCTGAAGGCGCGCAACCCGCATCATGAAAGCGCGTCGGTCTACGGCCATTTCGAAAATGCCGAGCGGCTCGCAGGCCGTGAGGAAGGCAATATCAGCATCTTCTGGTTCGCCAAGGGCTGGTTCTGGTTCATCCCCCTTTCCGACGGCACGACGAGCGTGGGCGCCGTCTGCAAGCCGGAAACCTTCAAGGACCGAGACGGCGACGTCGATGCGTTGCTCCGCTCGCTGATCGATATGTGTCCGGCGCTTGCCGAGCGCCTGCGCAACGCGACCATGATCGAGAAGGCGAGGGCGACCGGCAACTACTCCTACGACACCAAGGCCATGTACGGCGACCGGCACATCCTGGTCGGCGATGCCTCCGCCTTCGTCGATCCCGTGTTCTCGACGGGGGTCTACCTGGCCATGAACAGCGCCTTCCTGGGGGCGGATGCCGTGGTCGAATGCCTCGACCATCCAGAACGCGCGGCCGCCGCGCTGAAAGCGTTCGCCGATGAGGTCGAGCGGGGCCGCAACCGTTTCACCTGGTTCATCTATCGCATCACCAGCCCGGCGATCCGTCAGCTGTTCATGGCGCCGCGCAACGTGCTGCGCATGCAGGAGGCGGTGCTCTCCCTGCTGGCCGGCGATCTCGACCGGAAGTCGCCGATCCGTTTCCGGCTGAACATGTTCAAATGCCTCTATTACGTCACGACCAGCTTCAAGAGGATCGGGCGCGCCCTGCGGCGGCAGCCGGCCAAGCTGGCGTCATCAGCATCCTGACGTGTGCGCGTGGCCATTCTTCCCGATCCAGTCATCGCCGGTCAGGACGGTGACATTTCAAGCTCGGAGATGTCGGCGACGCATCTCGTACTGATCCCCAGCTACAATTCCGGCGCGAAGCTGATCGAGACGGTCAATGACGCGCGGCGGTTCTGGGCGCCGGTCTGGGTCGTGATCGACGGCAGCACGGACGACAGCGCGGAGGCCGTCCGCCTGCTGGCCAGGAATGATCCCGCGGTCAAGGTGTTCAGCCTGGCCGAGAACCAGGGCAAGGGTGCCGCCATCCTGCACGGGCTGCGCCTGGCGAAGCAGGCGGGCTTTTCGCATGTGCTGACCATGGACGCCGACGGCCAGCATCCGGCCCACCTCATCCCGAATTTCATGGCGTATTCGCAGCGTCGCCCGGATGCCCTGGTCCTCGGTTGGCCGGTGTTCGACGCCAGTGCACCGCTCATACGCGTGCTGGGACGCAAGCTGTCCAATCTCTGCACCGGCATGCAGACATTGTGGGCCGGCGGCGGCTTCGATTCCCTGTTCGGATTCCGGGTCTACCCGGTGAGCGAATTGCTGGCCGAAATGGAGGCCAGCCCCTGGATGCGCCGCTTCGACTTCGACGCCGAGGCGGCCGTGCGGCTTTGCTGGCGCGGTTTCGTGCCGGTCAACATCCCGGCGCCCGTGCGCTATTTCACGCCGGCCCAGGGCGGCGTATCGCATTTCCGGTACCTGCGCGACAATATCCTGCTGAGCCGCATGCATCTGCGGCTGGCGCTGGGCTGTACCGGCTATATCCTGTCCAGGCTTCTGGGTCGGCCCAAATCATTCCAGTCTAGATCATTCCGCCATTGATGGAGATGACCTGGCCGGAGATGTAGGCCGCGCGATCGGAGGCAAGGAACGCGACGAGATCGGCGACCTCCGCCGCCGTGCCGGCCCGCTTCATCGGGACCAGACGGGCGATCGCCTCCTTGTCGAAGGCATTTTCGGTCATGCGGGAGGCGATGATGCCCGGAGCCACGGCATTGACGGTGATGCCGCGGCTGGCGAGTTCCAGGGACAGGGACTTCGTCGCACCATGCAGGCCGCTTTTCGCCGCGGCATAATTCGCCTGGCCGCGATTGCCCGTGATGCCGGCGACCGAGGACAGGCTGATGATCCGGCCCCATCGGGTCGCCATCATCGGCATCAGCAAGGGCTGGGTCACGTTGAAGAAGCCGCCGAGGGTCACGTCGAGCACGCCGGACCACTGTTCGGGGCGCATCGCCGGCATGACCGCATCGTCATGATAGCCGGCGTTGTTGACCAGGATCTGGATGGCGCCCTGTTCCAATATGCCTTCCAGCGCAAAGCGCGCAGCGGCTTCATCCGTGACGTCGAAGGAGACGGCTTCCGCCGAACCGCCGGCACCGCCTATCTCGGCGACGATCCTTTCGGCCTGGTCGCGATTGCGGTTGGCGTGGACCAGCACATGATGGCCGTCGGCCGCGAGGCCGCGGCAGATGGCGGCGCCGATCTCGCCGCTGCCGCCGGTGACGAGCGCGCGCTTCATACTGCCTCCACGTCCAGGATCACGGCCGCACGGCCGGTCACGAGCCGCTCGCCGTCATGACTGATCTCGAAGCGATAGGAGACGCTGCTGCCTTCCCCGGACAGTCTCTCGGCTTCGATCAGGATATCGCCCGGCAGGTCGTCCAGCCGTGACCGGTACAGGATCAGGCTGCGCAGGCTGGCCAGGTAGCCGCCGCGTGGCCGGGTGGTCGCCCCGCTGGTGAGCCCGCCATGCAGCGCCATGGCCTGGGCGGCATATTCGATGCCGCATGCCGCCCCCAGGCGTCCGAATGCCGCCAGCGGATTGTTGGCCGAACGGTGGCTGCCGGCGCGGCAGCGGATCGATGAGGGAGCCCAATCGATGACAGCGTCGAGCAGGCACATGCTGCCGGCATGCGGGATGAGCTTCTCGATCTCCTCGCGGCCAATGCTACCGCGGCCGATCGCGCTGGAACCGGTCATGCGGGCGCCGCCCCGATCGTCAGCCAATTATCCGCCATGTGCTGCAGGACGATGGTTGCCTCACGACGTGCGGCAAGCGCGGCCAGGAGCGGCAGGGCCCGTGCGGTCGGGTTGTTCGCCCGCAGCGTCTCCATGGCCGGGTCGCCCATCGGCGTTTCCGTCGCCTCGTCTCTCGACAGCGTGACGATGATGCTGCCGAGGCTGGCCGTGGTCGCCCGTGGCGAAAGCACCATGGCGACGCCGAAGATCGAGCCGATCGGCCGTACCTTGTCGAGGGTCGGTGGATAAGGCAGGTCGTAGGAGACGAGCAGGACCGGAACGTCGTCGACCGAGGCTATGGCCGCCGCCTGCAGCAACCCGGCACCGAAGCTGAAATCATGGGCGCACAGGCTCGTCGACGGCGCCCGCGCATGATTGGCGATGCTCCAATATCCCGCCGGGGCGTTATGGACAGAATTGTGGAACCGGGTAGGCGACACCTCCCGCTCTTCCGTCGTCAGGATGTCGAGGATCGCGGTCACCGTGGCGCCGTCGCCACCGGAAGAGGTGAAGACCGAAGCCAGATCCTCCGGCGTGCGGCCGGCATGGGTCGTGGCTTCGAGCCCGACGGCCATGGCCAGCTTCACCGTATCGGTCATCCGGCGTCTTTCCGCCGGCGGCAGCAATGTGCTGCCGGCAAGCACGACCTCGCCAGCCTCATAGTGCGCCGCGCCGCTCAACACGGCTCTGCCCGTGGTCCAATCCGGCAGGCCCGGGCCCAGCAGGCCTATGCCCTCGATATGGAGCTTCATGCCGCCTCCAGGATCAGGCTGCAATTGCTGCCGCCGAAGCCGAAGGAATTACTCATGACGCGCCGGACGCGCTGTTCCCCGCCATCGGCCACGTATCGGCATCGGATCGCGGGGTCGAGCTCGGTCGTGGTCGGGCTGGATGGCAGAAAGCCATGCTCGATGCAGAGCTGGCTGATCACCGTCTCGATTATGCCGGAGGCGCCGAGCGTATGACCGGTATAGCCCTTGGTCGAACTGCAGCGGGTGCCGGCCTCGCCGAAGACATCGACGATGCCGCGATCTTCGGCGCTGTCGCCCACGATGGTCGCGGTGCCGTGGAGATTGACGTAGTCGATCTCCGACGGTTTGAGGCCCGCGGCATTCAGGGCCTTGCGCATGGCGAGCGCGGCGCCGACCCCTTCCGGATGGGGGCTGGACATGTGATAGGCGTCGCTGCTCTCGCCGAAACCGACCAACCGGACGGCGCCGGCCTGGGGGGCGGACGCATCCGCGATGCGTTCCAGCAATGCGAAGCCCGCCGCCTCGCCGATGGAAATGCCGCT
>DATJJW010000062.1:0-19911 GCA_035491935.1 Allostellaceae bacterium
GACCACGGCCGCAGCATCCGCCATTGCCGGCCACATCACCGATGTGCGCCGCCACGCTTCCTGAGACAAAGACCGATGCGCTGCTTCACCACCCATGAGGGCATCGCGGCCCTCCTGCCCAAGGACGATGTCGACAGCGACCAGATCTTGCCGGGCGCTTACTTGCGTGGCTTCAAGCCGGACTATGCCAAGGGCCTCTTCGCCTATTGGCGGCAGGAGCCGGGCTTCATCCTCAACCAGTCGGGCTACGACAAGGCCAGCATTCTCGTCGCCGGACAGAATTTCGGTTGCGGCAGCACGCGCGAGCAAGCGGTGTGGGCGATCGAGCGTTATGGCTTCCGCGTCATCATCGCACTGGGCTTTGCCGAGGTGTTCCGCGAGAACCTGCTGAAGAACGGCATCCTGCCGGTGATCCTGGCGCCGGAGGCTCATGCCCGCGTCGTCGAGATCGCGCAGCGTCTGGGCAGCGGCGGGCAGATGACTGTCGATCTCGCCAGCCAGCGCATCACGGCGCCCGGTGTCGATCCCGTTGCCTTCGACATCGCCGCCACCGAACGCACGGCGCTGATCGAAGGGCTGGACGAGATCGGCCTTAGCCTAAAGCAGGAAGCGGCGTTGGCGGCCTATGAGGCGAACAGCCAGGCGGCCCGGCCGTGGCAGCAGGGCTTCGCCAAGGATTTCTAGGAAATAGTCAAAGCGGGGAGATACCCAACATGACCCCAGGACAACGCCTGCGAGAGCTGGTCGCCCAGCCCGAGATCGTCGTATTGCCGGGCGTGCATGATGCGCTTTCGGCCAAGCTGGCCCAAGCCCATGGCTTCGAGGCGATCCTGGCCGGCGGCAATGCCGCCAATGGCATCCTGCTCGGCCAGTCGGACCTTGGTCAGCTCTCGATGCGCGATCTGGTCGATCATTACGCACGCATCGCCGATGCGGTCGATATCCCGCTGCTGGTCGATGCCGATACCGGCTTCGGCAGCGTGCACAGCATTCGGGAAATGGTGCGCAAATTCGAGCATGCCGGCGTCGCCGGATTCTTCATGGAGGACCAGACGACGCCGAAGCGCTGCGGCTATCTCGACGGCAAGGCCGTGATCTCGGTCAAGGAGATGCAGGGCAAGCTGATGGCGGCGCTGGATGCGCGGCGCGATTCCAGCCTGATGATCATCGCCCGTACCGACGCCTTCAGCATCGAGGGCAAGAACGCGGCCATCGAACGTGCCCAGGCTTATCTGGAGACCGGCGTCGACATGACCTTCGTCCAGGGTGCCGACACGGTCGAGGACCTGTCGGAGGTCTGTAAGAAGATCGATTGCCCGCAGCTCGCCAATGTCTCGCAGGCGGCGGCGACCAGCGGCATGTCGGCCAAGACCATCGAGAAGGCGGGCGCCGCGGCGGTCATGTTCTCGATCATGGCCATGCTGGCGGCGGCGCAGGGTGTCGACAAGCTCCTGGGCTGCCTCAAGCGCGATGGCGACACCGCGGCCCTGGGCCACGAGCTGATGCCGATCGCGCGCTACAACGAGATCGTCGGCCTGCGCGATGCCGAGGCGCGCGAGAAGCGCTTCGGCATACAGCCGGGCTGAGACTGAGGGGCACCGGACATGAAGCGTCTGCCCGACCTCGATCCTGAGAAGCTCTCGGCAGAGCAGCGTGCGGCCATCGAGGAGGCGGCAGGTGGCTTGCGCGGCCGCATGCCGGCGCAGATGGCCGGCTGGATCTCGAGCCCGGTCATGGCGGCGCGGGCGCAGAAGCTGGGCGAGTTCCTGCGCTACGAGACACAGCTCGGGCCCCGGCTGTCGGAGCTGGCGATTCTGGTCACCGCCCGGCACTGGACCAGCCAGTACGAATGGCACGTCCATGCCCGCATCGGCCGCGAGGCCGGGCTGGAGGATGCAGTCCTGGCCGCGATATCCGAGCGCCGCGTGCCGGAGTTCCACGCCGAGGACGAGCGGGTCGTCTATGAGGTGGCGCGCTCGATCCATGAGCGCCACGGGCTGGACGACGCGCTGTTCGCACGGGCGACCGAGCGGCTGGGCGCTCAGGGGCTGTCGGAGCTGATCGGGCTGCTCGGCTACTACACGCTGGTCTCCATGACGCTCAACACCTACGGCATCGGCGTCCCGGCAGGTGCGGCCGAGCCTCTGGCGCCTTAACTCAACTCACTTCCATGATCGGCAGCACATGACCGGCGACGTCTTCCTGATGCTGGTGGCCTTCGGTTCCGGCATCATCGGCGGCACGGTGGGTACCGGCTCGACCATCATCCTGTTGCCGATCCTGGTGCTGCAATACGGGCCGAAGCAGGCGGTGCCGATCATGGCCATCTCCTCGCTGATGGCCAATATGAGCCGCATCGCCGCCTGGCGCCGCGACGTCGACTGGCGTGCGGTCGCAGCCTATGGTGCGGCCGGCATCCCGGCGGCGGCGCTGGGGGCGGCGACGCTGCTGGTACTGCCCTCGCACGCGGTCGATGCCGCGCTGGGCCTGTTCTTCATCGCCATGATCCCGGGGCAGCGTTACCTGAAGGCGATGAACCTGCGCCTCAAGCTCTGGCAATTGTCGATCGCGGGCGCGGTCATCGGCTTCATCACCGGCCTGGTCATCTCCACCGGCCCGCTGAGCGTGCCGGCGTTCCTGGCCTACGGGCTGGACAAGGGGCCGTTCCTCGCCACCGAAGGGGCGGCAACGCTGCTGTTGATGATCACCAAGGCCACGACCTTCCGTGAGCTGGGCGCCTTGCCGGTACCGGCGATCCTGGAAGGCATATTGATCGGGCTCAGCGTCACCGCCGGCACCTTCGTCGCCAAGGCGATCGTGCTGCGCATGAGCCTGGGCGTGTTTCATCGCGTGCTGGACGTGATCCTCCTGTGCTCCGGCGCCACCATGCTCTGGGCGGCGTTGAGCTAGGTTCCGGCTTTACAAGTCCCATCCGCCGGTGATCAATGCCGACAGGGGAGGAACATGCGCATGATCGGGGAAAACGCGACGGGCATCGGCGGCGTTCGTCTGCGCTATCGCATTGATGGCGCGTCGGGGCCGTGGATCGCTTTCAGCAATTCGCTGGGCTGCACGCTGGAGATGTGGGACGGCCAGGTGGCAGCCCTTGCCGGCCGCTATCGCATCTTACGCTATGACACGCGCGGCCATGGCGGCAGCGCCGCGCCGCCCGGTCCCTATACGCTCGAGCAGTTGGCCGATGATCTGGTCGGGCTGATGGATCATCTCAACATCGACCGGGCGGTACTGGTCGGACTGTCCATGGGCGGCATGCTGGGCCAGCACGCGCTGCTGCGCGCGCCCAAGCGCTTCTCGGGCGCGATGCTGTGCGACACGACCAGCCATTACGGGCCGGAGGCGGCGCCGCGCTGGGCCGACCGTATCCATCTCGTGTTGGAGCAGGGCTTGGCGCCGATCGCGGCGACCGCCCATGAGCGCTGGTTCACGCCGGGCTTTCCCGAACGCCATCCCGCGATCGTGCGCCGCTATGCCGAGATGGCGGGCGGCAACGATGCCCAGGGCTATGCCGCCTGCTGTGCCGCCATCCCGCAGATCAGCGTGACCGAGCGCTTGCCCGAGATCCGCGTGCCGGTACGGGTCGTCGTCGGCAAACAGGACCTCTCGACCACGGTCGAGCACGCCCAGCACATCGTCGACAACCTGCCGGGTTCCGACCTGGTCGTGATCGATCAGGCGGCGCACCTCTCCAATGTCGAGCAGCCCGAGGCGTTCAACCGGGCTCTAATCGAATTCCTGGACCGCATTCCATAAGAATCCCGAGGCAGATGATGACCAGCGACGCGCCCTTCCAATACGCCATCCACATCGAGGAGGGCGTGGCCTTCCTCGACCTCAATCGCCCGGACGAAGGCAATACGCTGACCCGGGGCATGATGGCCCAGCTTTCCGAGGCGCTGAAGAAGCTGGGCGCGCGCGCGGATGTGCACGTCATCGCCATCACCGCGCGGGGCAGCCATTTCTGCAAGGGCCGCGACGGACGCGGTGAGAATGCCGCCGGGCTCTCGCCCTATGATCAGCGGCATCAGCTGATGGGACCGGTGCTGGGCGTCTACGAGACGGTGGCCCAGGTGCCGGTACCGGTCGTTGCCTGCGTGCAAGGGCCGGCCGTGGGATTCGGCGGTGCCTTGGCCGCTGCCTGCGACATCACGCTGATGTCGGATGCGGCGACATTCGCCTTCCCGGAGATCAACCACAACATCGCGCCGACCATGGCGATGACAGCGATCCGCAAATCCGTGCCGCCCAAGGCCAGCCTGTATCTGGTCTATTCCGGCGAGACGATCGGGCCCGATCTGTCCGTCACATATGGCCTGGCGAGCCGGGTCTGGCCCGCGGCCGGATTTGCCGAGGAATCGACCAAGTTCCTGAAGGCGCTGGCAGCAAAGCCACGCATCCTCCTGGAGACGATCAAGCGTTTCCAGGACAAGTCTGCCGGGCTCTCGGACGAGATGGCGTCGGAATATGCCGGCACGCTGATGGCCCTGGTCCGGTCGCACAAATAGATGCTGCATTTCGCCGAATATCCCGACATCAGCCTGCGCTACGAGCTTTCGGGCGAGGGGCGGCGCAGCCTGATCCTGATCCACGAGCTGGCCGGCACCACCGAAAGCTGGGATCTGGTCGTGCCGCATCTGGCGGCGGATTTCCGCATCCTGCGCAGCGACCAGCGCGGTACCGGCCTGTCGGAGAAGGTGCGTCAGCCCTTCTCGGGGGCCGATCTGGTCACCGATACCGAGCGGCTGATCGAGACGTCGGGGCTGAAGCCGCCCTACTACATCGCAGGTATTGCCTCCGGTGCCGCGATCGCGGTGGCGCTGGCGACCAGGCTGGGCGACAAGGCGGCCGGCGTCGCGCTCTGCTCGCCGGCGCTCAAGGCCAACCCCGATCGCGCGCAATATCTGCTGTCGCGCTCGGAGACGGCGATGCGCGAGGGGATGCGCGCGATTTCGGCGATGGTCTTCGCACGCTCCTACCAGCCGGAAGTCGTCACCGACCGTGCGGTCTATGACGAGTATCGCGCGCGTTTTCTTGCCATCGATCCCGTCTGCTACGCCTTCGCCAACAAGGTGTTGGCGCAAGCCGACCAGGAGGATGCGCTCTTGGACCTCGTCTGCCCGGTGCTGCTGATGGCAGGAGCCAAGGATTTGATGCGGCCGCCGGATTATGTGCGGGGCTTGGCCGCCAAGAGGCCCGGGATCGAGGTCGAGATCGTCGATAGCGGCCACATCATGATTCTGCAGGCGCCCGACGCGGTCGGTCGGCTGATGCGCGACTTCTTCAAGCGACAAGAACGATAACAAGACATTCGGGGAGATGGCCGTCATGGCGATCACGGGGGAAAGGGGCGGCGTTCGGACCGCCGACACGATGGATGCGGGGCGGCTGACCCGCAGCCTCGATGGCTCGACCTTCACGGCCAAGCACGTCCGGCTTTACGGCATCACCATCAGCGGCCAATTCTTCGATGGATTCGATGCAACCATGCTGGGCCTGCTGATGCCCGGCATCGCCGCCGAATTCCACCTGTCGAAGATATCGCTGGGCACGCTGGGCTCGTCCGCCTCCTTCGGCATGCTGTTCGGTGCGATCATCTCGGGATTCATGGCCGACCGTTTCGGCCGGCGTTTCGCGCTGATGTTCGCGATCGGCGAGTTCGCGGTATGCAGCGTGGCCGCGGCGATGGCGACCAGCTACGACATGCTTCTGGCGGCCCGTGCGCTGCAAGGCATCGGCCTCGGTGCCGAGGTCGCGATGCTGTTCGCGTATCTGGCCGAATTCATGCCGATCCGCCGGCGCGGCGTGCTGTTGGCCTCAAGCTCGCTGCTCTACCAGGCGGCGGGCGTCACCGCTGCGCTGATCGCGCTGGTGCTGGTGCCGGCGCTGGGGTGGCGTTCGATGTTCCTCGTCGGCGGCCTGCCGCTCGTCACCGTGTTTCTGATGTGGCTCTATCTGCCGGAATCCGTGCGCTTCCTCATCCAGCGCGACCGGATGGGCGAGGCGCAGGCCATCGTCAAGGATCTGTCCTCGATCGATCCCGCGACCATTCCGGTCCAGGCGGCACAGGAGACGGCCGCCGATCTCGGCCAGGCGAAATCGGTCTCGGTCTGGAACATCCTGCAGGGCGGGCTGCTGCGCGTGACACTGGGCATCTGGTTCATGAACGTCACCAGCGGCTTCGTCTTCTTCGCGCTGCTGACCTGGCTGCCCTCGCTCCTGATCGCCCAGGGTTTCACCTTCGCCCATTCGCTGCAATACACTGCGACCATCGCGCTGTCGGGCGCCATCGGTGCCATATCCTGCGGTGTCGCCATGGAGGCAATCGGCCGGCGGGCGACCATCGCCCTCTGCTTCCTGTGCGGCGGCATCTTCCTGGTGTTGTGGAGTCAGCAGCATACGGAGGCCGGCATATTGGGCTTCGGCGTACTCTCCGCCTTCTTCTGCTTCGGCATCGCCGGCGCGCTCAACTCCTATGCCGGCGAGGTCTATCCGACGGAGTTCCGCATGCGCGCCACCGGCTGGGCCAGCGGCTTCCTGCGCATCGGCGGCATATTGGCGCCGTCGACCATCGGGCTGATGCTCGAAGCTGGGGTCAAGACGGGGCCGATCTTCCTGATGCTGGGCGGCATCGGCCTGGTCAGCAGCATCGTGGCGATGCTGATGATCTACGAGACGCGCGGCAAATCGCTGGAACAGATCACGGCGGATGTGACGCGGTAAAAAGCGTCATCAAGTCCATCCACTACCATCATGGCCGGGCTTGGTCCGGCCATGACGATGTAGGGTAATGCTGGCTGTCGCCGTTACTCTTTCGGCAGCTTGTGCGCCCAATCGACCAACGCTTTGGTGACCAGCGCCGGCTGCTCGATGATCATGGCGTGGCCGGCATGGGGCACGATGACTACCGTGACGCGGGGCGCCAGCTTGGTCTTGATGATCTCCGAATCCGAGACCGGGACGATCGTGTCCTGGGTCGGCTGGATGTCGAGGATCGGTGCCACGCCGCCGCCGGCGAAATATGCCGACATCGGCGTCGCGTCATCGGCGACGCGCTGCTGGTCCAGTACATGGGGATGCCAGTTCTTCAGCCAGACATGCGGGTTGTTGCCGGGCGCGAAGAAGACGTATTGCAGCGCCGCCAGGCGCTTGTCGTCCGACAGCTTGTCATTGGCGCTGTCCTTGATCGCCTGGCGCGCCTTGGGCGGGCTGGGGGCGACGCCAGCGCCGGCGGCCATCAGCACGATGCCGCGGGTCAGATCCGGCCGATCGACCGCCAGCATGCGCGCGACGAAGCCGCCGAAGGCATGGCCGGCCAGGATCGCCTTCTTCGGCTGACCGTTGTTGTCGGCCAAAATCGCGGCGGCGACGTCAGCGGCGAAATCATGGAGCGTGATGCCGGTCATCGGCCCGGTCGAGCCATCGATGCCGCGAGGCTGCGGTCGCAGCACGCGGAATCCTGCTTTGGCGAGGTCGGCGGCCATCAGGTCAAAATCATCCTGGCCGCGGCCGAGCGAGGGCAGCAGCACGACCGTCGGTCCCGTGCCCTGGGCCAGCACCAGGATGTTGGCGGCGCCATTCTGAGCCATGAAGGCCGTGACCTTGGCGGAGGATGCCTTATGGGGCGACGCCTTGTGGGCCGATGCCGCCTTGGCGGCGGAGTCGGCGGCCATGGCGGGGCCGGCCAGCAAGGCAACGAGGCCTGTGGCCATGACGTAGTGCTTCAGGCGTAACATGCTCTCTTCCTCCCGAGCGGGCGTCCCATTGTCTGCGCCCTCTTGTTTTCCCATGGGATATCGCTCGATAGGCCGATCGTTCCATCCCTGTCAAATCATGCGCATGTTCTTTTACTTGGGTACCGCGTCCAAGGCGGAATCCGCCTGAATGGCATCGATCCGGCTTTGGGGACGAGCGATGCTCAAGGTTTGTCCGGCGTCATGTAATGCCGGGCGGCGGTGGCCATCATCTCCGCCTTCTCCGAGGCCAGCAGGTAGCCTTCCTTGATCAACTGGTCGGCGGCCTGGCCATAGCGTTCCAGGAAGCCTGCCTGGTCGCCGTAGCGCTGCTTGAGCTGGGCCTCGGTGAAGGGCTGCCACTCGCCGATATTGCCGCAGGTGCCGGTGATCGCGGAGGTGATGACCGGCGGCAGGGAAACGGGCTCCGGCTTGCCGAAGGGTGCCGCCGTCTCCGGATAGCGGACGCCGCCCACCGGGTTCGCGTCATGATCGACCACCGGCACCTTCAGGGTGACACCCTGCATCGGGTTGAGATGGGCCGTGTCGGTCGGCGCCGGGCCTAGCTTGAATACGACCGAGGGCGGCAGGGCGTGGGCATGGCGCACGTCGTGCGAACCCAGCCGATGGGCGAGCTCGACGACAACCGTCCGCAGGTAAGGGGCGTAGGAGATCGGATTGAGCGGCACGACATGGCCGTCGTTGCAGGCACCGCCGGGGCGGGTGGCGGCGAAGGTCGCGGTCGCATCCTTCTCGCTCGTCACCGGATGGTGCGGACCCGGCCAATCATAGCGCCACATGCGCGCCGGCAGCTTGGCGGTGTCGGTCAGGCTGGCGTGGACGCGATAGAAGTCGGTGTAGTTGGCGATATCGATATAAAGAGGATCGCTCTTCGGCCGCTTCAGGATGTCGTGCGCCTGCAAGGGGGCGGCATCCTCCAGGACATAGGGTGCCTGGCTGGCCTTATGGGTTGCGGCCAACTGATTGAGCGCCAGCCAATTGCCGGTGCCGTCGACGGCGATGACGCCGCCGAAGACACGGGCACCGGTCTTGGGATCGGCGTTGAAGCCTTCGGCCACGAAGGCGTTGACGAACCAGGAACTCTGGCTGATCCCGCCGAAGATGCGGGTGGTGTAGTGCCCGAGATTGGGTGTCGCGGCATTGGTGAGGTGTGAGCGGTCGCCACCCAGGAACCGCGCGAAATCCCGGATGATCACCTCCCCGACGCCCTCGGCCTTGGCCGGCACGCCGGGCGAGATGCCGGTCTGCCAGGAGACCCGGCCATAGGAGATGCCATGCTGCTCCAGGAAGCCGTTGCCGAGCCCCTTGGGATAAGTCGCCTTGGCCGCGGGGCCGGTGGCGGCAATCGCGTCCAGATAGTTGTGCATGATCGGCGTGCCCCGGTTCTCCGATTCGATCAGGATCGTCGAATTGTTGCCGGGCTTGGTGGGGGCGATGATCTCGAAGGGCGAAGTATAGGCGAAATTGCCTTGCGGATCCTTGGGCTGGGCGGCCAGGCCTTCGACTTTCTCATTTGGCGCCACCACGCCGGAAACGGTGCCCCAGATGCGGCTATAGGCGATGCCATTGAAGGTGCCGACATCCTGGGTCCCGGCGATGGCGATGCCGGTAACGCCTGAGCCCGAGGCGGGGCCGGAGGTGGGGGCGGGGAGGGCCAGGGCCGGCGCTGTCGCCCATCCGGTTGCCGTGAGGGCGATCAGACCCGCCGCACGCCAGAATGATCCACCCATCGTCGGAGCCTCCCCTTTGTTTTTGTCGTTGGGAGACTCGACAAGCGGGCGGCCGGTTTATTCCGGCCGCCCCTCTGCATGATATATCAGTTCGGCCGGTAGAACGGCCTGACCTTGCCCAGCACCGTCGTGCGGTGCATGCGGCGGATGTCGGGCAGGGCATAGCCGCCGGTCGCGCGATGCACGATGCAGCGATTGTCCCAGACCACGACGTCGCGGTCCTGGTATTTGTGGCGATATTGATGTGCCGGGTTCTCGATGGTGGCGAAGAGCTCGTCGAGCAGCGGCTGCGCCTCCGCATCGTCCATGCCGTCGATGGTGATGGTGAAGCGGGGCGAGGCGAACAGCGCCTGACGGCCGGTCTCCTCATGGGTGCGCACCAGAGGCTGCAGCACCTTCGGCCGGGTCCTCTCCTGCATCTCGTAATATTCCTTGGCACCCGGCCGGTTGGTCGAGACGACGACCCGCGGATTGAGCGTCTTCGCGACGTGATGCACGCCGAAGCGGCCCTCGATCCGGCGCTTGGTGGCGTCGGGCAGAGACTCATAGGCCGCGTACATGTCGCAGAAATCCGTGTCGCCGCCGGTCTTGGTGTTGCGGATCGATTGCAGGATCGTCGCCGTCTCGGGGATCTCGTGATGCGAGGAATCGGAGTGCCAGGCATCACCGGCATCGACGACGCCGATGGCGGTGCCATCGGGGCGGATCTCGTTCGACAGGATCACGACCCTGTCGTTTTCCGGATGGGCGAATTTGTTGTTCTCCTGCTCGCCGATCGGGCCGAAACGGGCGGAGAACTCGACCAGTTGGTCGGGGGTGAGGTCCTGGTCGCGGATGACGATGACCTGATGGTCGAGATAGGCCTGATGGACCGCGTCGGCCTCGCCCTGGGTCATATGTGCCAGATCGACGCCGGTGATCGCGGCACCGAAGCCGCCTGGGCGGGGCGTCACGATCAGCTTGCGCTGGAGGGTCTGGGGCCCAGCATTCTCGGGACTGGCAGACATTGATACTCTCCCTGGAAAACAAACGCCGCCGCCGGAGACCGGCGACGGCGTTCTTCTACGCAACTATTTGCCTAGGTTTCATGCCCGGGCATTGGCCTTGTCGATGCCCTCGGCACCCGCGCCATAGCGGCCATAGATCATCGCCATGATGATCTGCGCGACGCAGGCGACCAGCATCGGCACCGCCGCCCAGTAGAACAGCGAGGCCACCGGCAGCTTCGCCTGGATCAGGATGCCGGCGAGCGTCGGGCCGATGACCGCGCCCAAGCGGCCGATGCCGAGACCCCAGCCGAGGCCGGTCGCGCGCAGCGCCGTCGGGTAGTAGTACACGCAGACGGCGTTCATGCCCTTCTGCAGACCCAGCACGACGAAGCCCACAAGGAAGGCCGCGGCGAAGATGATCGGCAGCGAGCCGGCGAGCAGGTAGCCCAGCAGCGCCACGACGGCGCCGCCGGCCAGGAAATAGCCGCTCAGTACCTTGTAGGGCGTGAAGCGGTCCATCAGCGGGCCGATGGCCAGGAAGGAGCAGACGCCGCCGAACACCAGGACCGAGGTCGCGGTGACGGCGATCTTCTGCGGATGGCCCAGCTGGACGATGATCTGCGCCAGCCAGCTCTGGATGAAGAAGAACACCAGCAGGTTGGCCGAGAAGCTGATCCAGATGCCCAGCGTACCGATGAGGCGTGTCGAACGGAACAGCTCGAGTACCGAGGCCGACCGGCTCTTCGCACCGGTATAGAACTGCGTGCCTTCCGGATAGTTGCCGTTCGGGTTGGCGCGGCGGGCGAGCTTCAGGGCGGCCGCCTGGTCATGCTTGCGGTTGAGCACGTAATCGAAGGTGTTCGGTACCAGGATGGCCAGGATGAAGGTCAGCAGCACCGGGCCGAGGCCGCCGACGAACAGCACGCCCTTCCAGCCGAACCGGTCGAGCACGGCGACCGCGACCAGACCCGCCACCATCGAGCCCAGCGACACACCGAGAATGCCGGCCGTGACGAAGGTCGAACGGACACGCTTCGGCGCGAAATCGCTGATGATCAGCACGGCGCTGGGGTTGGACGCGCCAAGCGCGATGCCGGTAAGAAAGCGCAGGCCCATCATCGAATAGGCATCGGTGGACAAGGTCGTCGCGAGCGTGAAGATACCGATCAGCAGCGTGCACCAGATCATCATGCGGCGATGGCCGATGCGGTTGGCGAAGGGCGACAGGACCAGATAGCCGACGAACACGCCGGCCAGGCCCGACGAGACGATCGGCCCGCGCAAATCCGGCGGAATGTGCCACAGCTTGATCAGTTGCGGCAGAAGGTAGCCCATGACCTGGATGTTGAAGCCGTCGATGAAGATGACCGACGTGCCCAGCAGCCAGATGAGAATCTGGAATTTACCGATCGGCGAACTGTCGACGACCTGTTCAGTATCCATTGTGCCAGCAGCTTGCTGCATGTTCGCTCCCTACGTACTTATGAGGTATCCGGCTCCCCCCTGGCGCCGGGTAATCCCATTTGCTCGGAAACTAACATCCGCAATCGTAAACGCCAATGAATCTTCGACATATCGTCGGACAAATGAATTCCTGGGCAAATCTTCCCGGAGCAGGAACATAACCTGCCTTGACTTGGGCTCCGTCTCTGACATACGGGGACGGGACAAAGGGAGGAAGCCTAGATGACCCAACTGACGGCGTGGCCCAACGGCAAGCGCATCGCGATTTCCGTACTGGTGATGTTCGAAACCTGGTCCGAGGGGACCGCACCGACATATTCGGTGCAGGCGACCAGCCTGAAATCGGGTTCGGTCAATGTCGGCGGCGCCGCCTGGTCGACCTATGGCGGCAAGACCGGCGTCTGGCGCATCATCCGTACGCTCGACCGCCATGGCATCCCGGCGACCTTCTTCACCAATGCGCGCTGCACCGAGGTCTATCCCGATGCGGTGCGGCAGATCCTGGCCTCGGGCCATGACGTCGCCGGCCACGCCATCACCCAGGACGGCCTGCTGACCTATATGGATGCCGAGGCCGAGCGCGACTGCATCGTCCGTTCCTATGAGACGCTGGGCAACTTCATGGGCCGTGCGCCCACGGGCTGGCTGTCGCCGGCCCAGGCCTTCACCCCGCATACCGAGGGCCTGCTGGCCGAGGCCGGGTATCGTTGGCATGCGGATGTGGCATATACGGACCTGCCGCACCGGATCCAGACGCCCAAGGGGCCGATCGTCGGCGTGCCGAAGAGCGACTTCACCGACACCCGCGTGCTGAAGTCCAGCCCGGAGGATCTGATCGACGTCTATACCGGCACCTTCGACTATCTCTACCGGCATGAGCCGATGTCGCTGCTGACGCTGACCCTGCATTGCCATTTCGGCGGCCGGCCGATGGTGATCGCGCAGTTCGAGAAGCTGATTGCCTATTTCAAGCAGTTCCCCGATGTCTGGTTCGCGCGGCATGACGAGCTGGCCGAATGGGCCTGGGCGCAGCCGGAAGAGCAGACCTACCGCAAGCGCTATTTCGGCTGAAGGAAGAGCCCATGAGCTGGAGCGAACGCCGTCGCCGTTTCCGCGCCATGCTGGCCGGGGATGAGTGCTTCTGTCCGGCCTCCGTGCCGGATCCCTTGACCGCGCGCATCGCGGAGGAGCTGGGGTTCGAGAGCGCCATGCTGGCGGGCTCGACCGCCTCGCTCGGCGTGCTGGCCGCTCCCGACAATTGCGCGATCACGCTGTCGGAGCTGGCCGAGCAGGCGTTACGCATCAGCCGGGCGAGCGAAATTCCGCTGATCGTCGATGCCGATCACGGCTACGGCAACGCGCTCAACGTCATGCGCACGATCCAGGAGTTGGAGACGGCGGGGCTTGCCTGCATCACGATCGAGGATACCTGGCTGCCGCAGCGCTTCGGGCCGAAGGAGGGCTTTATCAGCCAGGCCGAGGCGGTGGGCAAGGTGAAGGCGGCGCTGGCCGCGCGCCGCGACCCGGATCTCGCCATCGCCGGCCGCACCACCTTGGGCAAGGGCAGCGGCATGGGCGACGTCATCGAACGCAGCCGCGCCTTCGTCGAGGCCGGGGTGGATGCCATCTTCGTCAGCGGCATCCGCACGCGCGAGCAGATGGATGCGCTGGCCGAGCATGTGCCGGACACGGTGTTCATGCTGGGCGCGACGCCGCTGACGGCATCCCGCGATTATCTCGCCAGCCGCCGGGTACGCCTCGCGCTTCAGGGGCATCATCAGGTGCGGGCAGCGGTGCAGGCGATATATTCGACGCTGAAATTGCTGCGCGAGGGCATGCCGCAGGACCGCCTGCCGAACCTGGCGTCGGACGAGCTCATGGCGCGGCTGACCCGCGAGGCAGATTATGCCAAGGCGGTCGACGATTTCATGCGGGAATGATCGATCTTGATCGCCCGGTAAAAGCGGTATTGCGCCTATTTCAATATCTGAACCAAGTCTGCATTCGCGGTGCGACCTAACATGAGCGAAGTTCTCACGCACCGACAGGGGCGAACATCCAATCCGGTTCGCCCTTTATATTTCCGTACAGACATTGATGGTCTGCGAGCTGTCGCTATTGTCCTGGTCGTCTTGTACCACGCTTTCCCGGCTTTGTGCCCCGGCGGCTTTATCGGTGTCGATGTTTTCTTCGTCATTTCCGGTTATTTGATTACGTCCATTCTTTTGCGAGAAATCGAGCAGGGACATTTTTCTGTTCTGCAATTCTATGCGCGCCGTTTCCGCCGCATCGTGCCCGCCTTGTTCGTCGTGATGCTGTCTGTCTGGGGCATCGGCTGGCTGATCCTGTTGCCCGATGAACTCAAGTCGCTGGGCAGGCACATCATTGATGGTGCCGGTTTCGTCTCGAACATGCTGTTGCTCCACGAAACGGGCTATTTTGATGCACCAGCGGACAGCAAGCCTTTGCTACATCTGTGGTCGCTCGCCATCGAAGAACAGTATTACATCATCTGGCCGCTTCTATTGTTGCTGATGCGGCGCGTCAGCGGCCGTCACTTGGGCTGGAGTTTGGCCACTTTATTCATTGCTTCTTTCGCTTTGGGCCTGGGGCTCGACAAGGATGAAGCTTTTTATCTGATGCCCGCGCGCTTCTGGGAGCTTCTGGTGGGCGGGATCCTGGCCTACTGGCCTTCGATGCGCGTCGGCGGAGGCGGCACGGCGCCGGCAATTGCCCGCTGGGCGCAAGGACGGCTGTCCGGTTTACGCAATGGCGCCGCCTGTGCGGGGTTGGCGGCCTTGATCGTGGCGGCCTATACCCTGAACGGCCAATCCTCCTTCCCGAAATGGGCTGCCCTCATGCCCACCTTGGGCGCCGCGGCTCTGATCGCTGCCGGCGATGAGGCCTGGCTGAATAGAAAATTGTTGGCCAGCCCGCCCTTCGTCAAACTTGGCCTCATCAGCTATCCGCTCTACCTCTGGCATTGGCCATTGATTTGCCTTGCCCATATCGACTTCGGAATCAAGCTGAAGCCGATCCACATCGTCGTCGCCGTTCTGCTGTCCCTGCTACTGGCGGCAGCGACGTATCTCTTCATCGAGACGCCGATCCGGACGCGTCCTTTCTTCGCCTCTTCCTCCGCGCGGCTGCGCGGTTGGAGCTATGTCGGAAGCGGCTTTGCGGCGCTGGGAGTGCTTGGCCTGCTCGGCTTCCAGACCGCGGTCGCGCATAGGGGTTTTCCGGAACGCTTCATCAACGCCGATGCAGCCATCTGGGACACGTATGATTCCACGGAAGCGCATATGCCTTCGCCGAAAGCAAATGCTTCGGGTGATTATTGCGGCGGTGATCTCAAGGACCAGGGGATAAGCTGCATCGCAACCCGCCGCAATCCCACGATCGCCCTGATCGGCGATAGCCATGCATCACATCTCCTGCCGGGATTCATCGATGCCGATCAGGACAGGCGGGGCTTCCTACTGATTAGCCATGGGGGTTGTCCTCCGGCCCAGAATTTGGAAATCTTCTATCCAAGAAACTTTCATTGTCTAAGTTACAACCAGACAGTAATTCGGGTCCTGCGCAGGAATCCGCAAATCAAGACGGTCATCGTCTCGGCCACATCTGCCTACATCAATGACAAGGACAAGAATTCGCCCTTTTCCAGCGACAGGGCTCCGGATGTGATCACATCCCCCGTTTATTCGGGCAGCCGCCAGGAACTCTACCGCCTCGGCATCGAGGCAAGCTTACGAGAATTGCAGGCCATGGGCTTGAAGATCATCTGGATCGTCGACGATCCCGAATTAACATTCGATCCCAACCATTGTATTGATCGCAATCCGTTTCGTCCTGTCACGATTACGGTCGCGGACCCGAAATGCTCCATGCCCGAAGCGCAATACCAGGAGCATGCTCAGGTCTATTTCGAGCTTCTGAAAACATTGCAGAACGACTTCAGGAACATGCTGGTCTTTGACGCGACCGATCTCTATTGCCGCAATGGCAAGTGCTCGCCGTGGTACAGGGGGCATTCCCTGTATCGCGATCCTGATCATCTTTCCTATTATGGCAGCCGGGCATTCGCCGAGAGATTTTTCCCGTGGCTCGAAGCCCATAACCTTTAGTTCAGCGCTTAGCGCACCCGTACCTGATGGTCGAGGCCGGTGACCAGCTTCAGCATCTCATGCGCGATCGGCGCGAATTTGGTCATGCCGGGCAGCAGGTGGTTGCGCAAGGTACCGACCAGGCTCGGCTGACCGCGGGCGAGCCAGGTCAGCCGCTCGATGCGGCGGACCACCGGCGCATGCACGGTGTGGCGCAAGCGGCTGTAATCGGCGATGCGGGAAAGGTCGCCGCCTAGCGCGTCCCGTACACATTCCGCGAAGACATAGGCGTCCTCGATGCCGAGATTCATGCCGCGCGCCGCGACGGGCGAGTGGATATGCGCGGCGTCGCCGGCCAGGGCCACGCGGCCCGCCGTCTCGGCGGCGGCCAGGCGATGGCTGATATGGAAGCTCGATTGCCACAGGATCTCGCCCTTGACCGTGCCGACCGGCAGGTACTCCAGCGGCGCGGTCACGTCGCCGAACACACGCCACACCCCATCTTCGATGTGCAGCATGAAGATCAGCCCGCCATCGACAAAGGAGATATGGGCGTGGTCGCCGTCGAGGCTGGTTTCCAGCTGGATGTCGTAGAGCGGCCAGGCCTCTGGGAAGGCTGAGCCCTCGAACTCGATGCCGAGCAGGTGGCGCACCGTGCTGTGCGCGCCGTCGGCGCCGAGCAGGAATTCCGCCTGCACCGTCTCCAAGGTTCCATCCGGTCGGGTGAGCTCGGCGAAGATGCCGTCCTCCTCCTCGGCAAAGCCGGTGAGCGTGACGCCGCGTTCCGGCGCGATGCTGTGCTCGACCAGGGCGCCGAGCAGCAGGGCCTCGGTGCGCGCCTGGGGCAGGGCGGTCATGGGAAAGCGCGGATGGATGTCCTCGAAATCGAGATGGGCGAGGTCGTGCCAGCCATCGTAGAAGCGCGCGCCGGCCAGCGGACGGCCCTCGCCCCGGATGCGCGCGGTGATGCCCGTGGTTTCCAGCAGTTCCAGCGACCGAGGATTGACCACCTGGGCTCGGCTGGTCTCCGATGGGCGCGGCGCCTTGTCGATGATCCGCGGCCGGATGTGATGTTCGGCCAGGAACAGGGCAGCGGCAAGACCGGTCGGACCGGCGCCGACGATCAGTACGGGCGAGTGGCGCAAGCTCATCTCAACTCCTCCTAGAGGCCGGATGTCCCCTTATTGATATACCGCAAATCAGGCCGTTTTTGACGAACTAAACCAATTCTTAAACGCACTGTCATAAAACACTCACAATCCCGCCGCGGGACATGCCGTAGCGGCTTCTTCGAAAGAGCAAGAACATGCGGATTCGTGGCCTTTTTGCCCTCGGTATGGGCAGCATCTGCGTCCTGGCCGGGTTTCTGGTCGCGGGTGAGACCTGGCGGGATTGGAGCGCCTATCGACGCGCGCAGGCGGCACAGCAGGTCGTCAACGACTATGCCGCGGTCATGCAGACCATCAAGGACATCATCTCGGAGCGGACGCCGACCAATGCCCTGGTCGTGTCGCCGGTGCCCTGGGATCAGAAGCTGATCACCAACCAGGCGAATGCACGTGCCAGGATCGACAAATCGGTCGAGACGCTGCGCAGCCGCGTTGCCAAGGAGCCCTCGCCCTATCAGGCGGCGACGCTGCGCCATATCGCGGATGTGGCGGCCCGGCTGGCCAAGGGACGCCAGGTCATCGACCAGGTGCAGAATATCGCCGATTCGAAGGCGCGTGCGGTTGCCGCTGCGCAGGCCGTGGCGCTGCGAGCGGATGATTCCGACGATCTGACGCCCGTACTCGACGACATGCAGCGCAACATCGCGGATATGGATCCCAATTTCCTGGCCTATTCCGATATCGCGCGTGCGGCCAACGATCTGCGCGACGCCGCGGGCCAGATGCTGGGCAAGATCCATACGCCCATCGCCACGATGCGGCCGTTCACGCGTGAGGAATTGCTGGCCGAGGGCCAGCTGATGGGCACCGTGCTGAATCTGCGCGACCAGCTCTATACCAAGATCGCCCTGATGCCGCCGGCGCCGGAGCTGACGAACAGCCTGGCCGCGATGCGCGAGCAATATTTCAGCGTGTCGATGGATTCCTACAACACCCAGCTGGCCATCGCGCTCAAGGATGGCAAGTACACGATGCCCTACGGGCAGTTCTCGCCGCCGATCGTCAAGGCGATGAATACGATCTACGGCGTGCGCAGCGCCGCCCTGAAGGTCGCCTCGGCCCAGGCCGCGATCCGCGAGGCCGATGCGCGCAACCGGCTGCTCATGGCGATCGGCGTCATGGCGCTGATCGTCTGCGTGGTCGCGACCATCTCGATCTTGTTCCGCCGGCGCCTGATCCTGCCGTTGCTGTCGTTGACCCGCACCGTGGCCGAGATCGCCGGCGGTGCCCGCGACATCGCCATACCTTTCGTGGGGCGTCGCGACGAGGTCGGCGAGATTGCCCACGCGCTGAACGGTCTCTTGGGCAATGCACGCACGGCCGAGCGTCTGGCCGCCGAGCGGGAGGTCGAAGCCCAGGCCAAGCAAGTGCGCGGCGAGAAGCTGGAGCAATGCACCCGGGAATTCGAGGGCGTGATCTCCAGCCTGATGCAATCGCTGACCCAGGCGGCCGAGGGCATGACCGTGACGGCGAGCAGTATGTCGAGTGCCGCCGAACAGACGGTCGGGCAATCCTCGGCGGTTTCGGCCGCATCCGAGATGACCTCTTCCAATGTGAACACCGTGGCGGTCGCGACCGAGGAGTTGTCCAACTCGATCAGCGAGATCAGCCGGCAGGTCGCCGATGCCGCCTCGATCGCGGCGCAGGCGGTCGAGGATGCGCGCCATACCGACGCCGTCGTGCGCACATTGTCGGAGCGGGCGCAGAATATCGGCCAGGTCATCAATCTGATCAGCGGTATCGCCAGCCAAACCAACCTGCTGGCCTTGAACGCCACCATCGAGGCGGCGCGCGCGGGCGAGGCCGGCAAGGGCTTCGCCGTCGTGGCATCGGAGGTGAAGAACCTCGCCGGCCAGACCAATCAGGCGACGAGCGAGATCGCCGACCAGATTGGCGAGATCCAGGCGACGACCACCGAAGCGGTCAACGCCATCGAGGGCATCGCCCAGACCATCGCCAAGATCAACGAGATATCGACCGCCATCGCGGCCGCGGTCGAAGAGCAGGGCGCGGCCACCGCCGAGATCTCGCGCAATGTCGTCGAGGCCGCGCGCACGACGCAGGAAGTCAGCAGCAATATCGGTTCGGTGAAGGAAGCCGCGGCCCAGACCGGCAATGCCGCCTCCACCGTGCTGGACGCCGCAGGCCTGCTATCGCAGCAGGCCTCGCTGCTGGGCTCCCACGTCGACGGCTTCGTCGCGGCGGTGAAGCAGGCCTAAAAAGCCGGCTAAAAAATAGGCGCGTCCGGCCCTCAAGGCCGGGACGCGCCGCAGTCAAGCCCGGTGGCGGGGGAGGCCGCCAATCGGGTTTTCCTGGAGGCCGATCCGTCCAGATCCAGTCGATCTGAACGGGTGGGGCTCCAAACAGATAACCTAAGCTTACACCTGTTTCAGGATGTCGGCGAATTTCTCTTCGATCTTCTTGAGCAGCTCCGGGCTGCCGCGCGCGACCTTGGGGAAGGTGTTGATACGCTCCCAGGGGCGGCAGGCATCGATGACGGCGCGGCTGCCCGTGGTCACGCCCTTGGGCAGGCGCGGGTCGAGCGGGCCGCTCCACGCCTTGCGCACGAAGTCGATATCCTCGACCGGATCGCAGCGCGTGCACATCGCCCACAGCACCTCCTGGATGTCGGAGGGATCGACGTCGTCATCGACGACGATCATGAAGCGGCCGATATAGGCGCC
>DATJJW010000063.1:0-18987 GCA_035491935.1 Allostellaceae bacterium
GAGCAGGATGCCGGCGCGCTCGTGCTGATCGCGACCAACCCGGCGGAAAGCGCCATGCGCCGCGCATTGATCGAAAGCCGTCAGCGCTATCGCGATCTGGTCGAGATCTCGTCCGACTTCATCTGGGAAACCGATCGCCACCGTGACGACGACCGCACCGAGCGCGACGGCGGCCATCGGCGCCGCCATGAGGCTCCAGCCGAGATCCAGCAGCTGCCGGACCGCGATCCAGGCGCCCAGGGTGCCGAGTCCCGCCGCCGCCATCGCCGCTATCAGCCCCAGGATCGCGTATTCGATGAGATAGCTGCGCACGAGGTCGCCGCGCGTGGCGCCGAGCGATTTCAGGATCACCGCATCATAGAGACGGCGACGTTCGGTCGCGGCGCTGGCACCGCCCAGGACCAGCAGCCCTGCGGCCAACAGCACGCCGGCCACGGCGCGCAGGCCACTGGCCAGCGAGTGGATCAGGCTGGTCACCTTGTCCAGCGCGTCGCCGACGGCAATGATCGAGACATTGGGGAAATGTGCGCCTATCGCCTGCTCCAGATCGTCCTGCGCCTGTTGGCTTGCCGCCTTCAGCGTGGCGAGATGCGTCTGCGGCGCCGGCTCCAGCGTGCCTGGCGACATGATCATGAAAAAATTGATGCCCAGGCTGGTCCAATCGACATGGCGCAGATTGCTGAGGCGCGCCTCGATATCACGGCCGGCGACATTGAGGGTGATGCTGTCGCCGAGCTTGAGGCCCAGACCCTCGGCCAGCCCATCCTCCATCGAGACCTGCGGGGGGCCGTGATAATCCGCCGGCCACCATTGCCCGGCCACGACGCGCGAGCCGCGCGGTAATGTCGCGGCATAGGTGAGGCCCCGGTCGCCATCGATCAGGCGATGGGCGTTGGCGCTCATATGCGCCTGGCCTATGGCTACGCCGTTGACGCGTACGACTCGGGTACGCAGGTTGGGCACGGTATGCAGGTCGCTGATCCCGGGCGTCTTGGCCGCAATGTCCTTGAACGGCGCCAATTGGTCCGGCTGAGTGTCGATCAGGAACAGGCTGGGGGCATTGCCCGATTGCAGATCGTTGGTCAGCTTGGTGAAATTGCCCTCGATCTGACCGATGGCGACCAGCACGGCGGCGCCCAGACCCAGGCCCAGCATCACCGGTGCCGCCGAGGATTTCGGTCGGTGCAGATTGCCCAAGGCCAGCCGCAGCCGGAACCCGGCGGCGCCATTCGAGGCTGCCCGGCGCGCCACCCACCTGACCGCCGCCGCCAGCAGCAAGAACACGGTCATGGCGGCGAGTGCCGCCGCGGCCGCCTCGATGGTCAGGCGCCGTGCGGGGCTTGCCGCCACCACCAGCGCGGCCAGGGCTGCCATCGGCACCAGTGCGGGCAGCCGTTGCCGTAGCGGCGTGGCGGCGGACAAATCCCTCAAGGTGAAGCGCCCGCCCAACGACCACAGGGTCACCGACAGCGCGCTCAGCAGCCCGCACAGTGCGGCGAAGGCGAGGTTCAGGGGATAGATCTCGGCCGCGAGCGGGATCGGCAGCAGCGCGCCGACCGCCCATTCGAGCAGCCAGGGCGTCGTTGCGGCGGCGGCTAGGCCCAGTGCCACGCCCAGGCAGGACAGTACCATGATCTCGACCAGGAATATCCGGCGGATCAGCACGGACCCCGCGCCCAGTGCCTTCATGATGGCGATGGATTTGGTGCGGCGATCGAGATGGGCCGCGATCGCCTGTGCCACGCCCATGCCGCCGATCAGCAAGGCCGCGAGGCCGATCAGCGTCAGGAGCGTCGTCAACCGGTCGATCACGCCGCCGAGAAAGGGCGAAGCATGGTCGGCATCGACCGCACGCCAGCCGCTGCCGGGGAATTGCCGGTTGGCGGCGGCGATCACCTGCGCCGGCACGGCTGTCGGCGGCAACTTGAGCCGCCAGATATGGGTGGCGATCGTGCCCGGCTGGTCGAGGCCGGCAGGCTTCAGCGCGTCGATGCCGACCAGGGCCGGCGGCCCCAGATCGGCAAGCGTGGCGCTGCCGTCCGGCAATTGATCCAGCACGGCGCGCAAGGTAAAGCGGCCGGTGCCGAGCCGGATGACGTCGCCCAGCTTCAACCCTAAGCGCGCGACGATACGCCGATCGGCGGCGATGCCGGGCAGGCCGTCCTTGGCGTCAAGTGCCTGGGCCAATGGCATCGGTGGGGCGAGCGTGACCGCGCCGTAGAGCGGATAGTGTCCATCCACGGCCTTCAGCCCGATCAGCATGGTCGCCTTGCCGTCGTCCCGCCGGGCCATGGCGCGCAGGTTCCGTGCACGGGAGACGCTGCCCTGGGTCGCCAGCCAGGCCTGCACGGCGGGCGGCAGGTCGCGCTGCGGCAGGCTGAATTGCACGTCGCCGCCCAGGATATTGGCGGCATTGACCTGCAAGCCGGTCTTGAAGGCGGAGGAGATGGTGCCGAGCCCGCCGATCACCGCGACGCCCAGCGCCAGGCATGCCAGGAAGATGCGGAAGCCCGAGAAACCTGTCGCGATGTCCGCGCGCAGCCCGCGCAGCGCCAGGCGCCAGGCGAGGCCGGTCGTGCCCGAAGCCGTCATGCGGTCAGATCGGCGATGCCGCCGCGCGGAATCTGCTTGCGTTCGCCGATGACGCCGCCATCGGCGAGCTCGACGATGCGGGTGCAGCGCTCGGCCAGCGCCGGGTCGTGGGTCACCAGCACCAGGGTCGTGCCGAGGCGCGCCTGCAGGTCGAAGAGCAGCGCCATGATCTGCTGGCCGGTGGCGGCATCCAGATTCCCGGTCGGCTCGTCGGCGAGCAGGATGTCGGGTTCCGCAACGACGGCGCGGGCGATGGCGACGCGCTGCTGTTCGCCGCCCGAGAGCTGAGCCGGGTAATGGCCGAGGCGCCCGCCGAGACCCACGGATTCCAGGCTGGCGCGTGCCACCTGCATCGCATCGCGCCGTCCGGCCAGCTCCAATGGCAGCGCCACATTCTCCAACGCGGTCATGGTCTGGATGAGGTGGAAGGACTGGAAGACGATGCCGACATGCTCGCGCCGGAAGCAGGCGAGTCCGTCTTCGTCCAGGCCGCCGAACCGTGTGCCGGCTATCGTGACCTCGCCGCTGCTCGGCCGTTCCAGTCCGCCGATGATCGACAGCAGGGTCGATTTGCCCGAGCCCGAGCGGCCGATGATCGCGACCGTCTCGCCCGGCTCGATTCGCAGGTCGATATCGCGCAGAATCGCCAGCGGGCTATCGGTGCCCGGCAGACTCAACCCCACATGATCGACGATGACGGCCGGAACGGCATTGACGGAAGAGGATGGGGATGCGGACATATGGCGCGGGGAAAACCCGTGGACAGGGGGATGCTCGAATGGCGCGTCGGGCTGGAATAGCTGCATGTGGCCTTTCGCCGCTCAAGGTCAATCCCCTCCTATGCCTCCTGGGGCTCGTCCTGGCGCTGGCGGCCATGCCGGCTGGTGCCGCACCCGCCAAGGCAATGGCGCCCGTCAAGGTGATGGCATTGGGCGACAGCCTGACCGCGGGCTATGGCCTGCCGGCCGATGCTGTGTTCCCGGTGCAGTTGCAGAAGGCGCTCGCCAAGGCCGGCATCCAGGCGGATATCGTCAATGCCGGGGTCAGCGGCGATACCACGGCCGGCGGCCTGGCCCGGCTCGATTGGTCGATGGCCGACCGTCCGGCCTATGCGCTGGTCGAGCTCGGCGGCAATGACGCGTTGCGCGGCGTCGATCCGGATGTCACCTATGACAATCTCGACAAGATCCTGACCCGGCTGCATGCTGCCGGCATCAAGCCGATGCTGCTCGGGATCAAATCGCCCAGTAATTGGGGACCGGACTACGCCAGGCGTTTCGATGCGATCTATCCCAGATTGGCGGCGAAGCATAAGGTGCCGCTCTACCCATTCTTCCTCGACGGCGCGATCCAGCATCCGGCGGAAGATATCCAGGCCGATGGCTTGCACCCGACTGCCAGCGGCGTCGAGGTGATCGTCCAGCGCATGCTGCCGCAGGTCGAGGCCTTCCTGGGTTCGTCCCGTTCTTGAACCATCTTGATCAATCGACGGAATAAAGCCTCATGGAACAGAGAATTCTCGGCCGTACCGGGCTCAAGGTAAGCGCCGTCTGCCTTGGCACCATGACCTTCGGCCAGCAGAACACCGAAGCCCAAGCTCATGAGCAGTTCTCCTGCGCGGTCGACCACGGCATCAATTTCATCGACACGGCGGAGATGTATCCGGTGCCGCCGAGGGCCGAGACGCAAGGGCGGAGCGAGGCCTATATCGGCTCGTGGCTGAAGGCGAGGGGCGGGCGCGACAAGCTGGTCATAGCGACCAAGGTGACGGGGCCGGCACGGCAATTCGACCATCTGCGCGGCGGCGCTACCGACTTGACACGTGCCAATATCCGCCAGGCGATCGAGGACAGCCTGAAGCGGCTCCAGACCGACTATGTCGATCTCTACCAGCTCCATTGGCCGGACCGGCAGGTCAATGTCTTCGGCGTGATGAACTATCCGTACAACGAGCGGCCGTCGGTACCGATCGAGGAAACGCTGTCGGCGTTGTCCGAACTGGTCCAGGAAGGCAAGCTGCGCCATATCGGCGTCAGCAACGAGACGCCCTGGGGCGTGTCGCAATTCCTGAACCTGGCCGAGACGAAGGATCTGCCGCGCATCGCCAGCATCCAGAATCCCTACAGCCTGCTCAACCGTCTGTTCGAGGTCGGGCTGTCGGAATTCGCCCATCGGGAGGGTGTCGGGCTCCTGGCCTATTCGCCGCTGGCCATGGGGGCCCTGACCGGCAAATACCTGAACGGTGCCCGGCCGGAGGATGCGCGGCTGACGCTGTTCACCCGCTTCCTGCGCTATTCGGGCGAGGCGGCGCAGCGTGCGATCGCGGCCTATGTGGATCTCGCCCGGCAGCATGGGCTCGATCCGGTCGCCATGGCGTTGGGCTTCGTGACCAGCCGGCCCTTCGTCACCAGCACCATCGTGGGTGCGACCTCGGTGGCGCAGCTCGAGGCGGATATCGCCGGCTGCTTCACCAGGCTTCCGGACGAGGTGCTGGCCGGCATCGAGGCGATCCACGCCGACACCCCCAACCCCTGTCCGTAAGGCAGGGGGCGAGGCCGATCCGATGTTGCGTCTCTTCGTAGGATTGGGCCTGCCGCCGGAACGGCGGCTCGCCCTCTCGCTCATCTGTTCGGGACTGCCCGGTGTGCGCTGGGTCGATCCCGGCAATTTCCATGTGACCCTGCGTTTCATCGGCGAGGTCGACGAGGGCGTTGCCGAGGACATCGACGAGGCGCTGGCCGGCATCCGCGCCAAGCGCTTCCAGCTCTCGATCGCCGGTCTCGACGTGTTCGGCGATCCGGGCAAGCCGCGCCTGCTCTATGCCGGGGTCGAACGGGTGCCGGAACTGCTCGAATTGCAGCAGAAGGTGGAGAATGCGCTGGCCCGCATCGGGTTGATGCCGGAGGGGCGGCGCTACGTTCCGCATGTGACGCTGGCCAATTGCAAGACGCCCAGCGCCGCCGGTGTCCACCGCTTCATCGTCGCCAACAACCTCCTGCGCCTGGAGCCCTTCGAGGTCGAGAGCTTCCAGCTCGTCCGCAGCTACCTGACCAAAGCCGGCTCGATCTACGAGGATGTCGCGGAATATCCGCTGAAGGGGTAGGGCGACTCAGCCGACCACGCCCTCGATCTTCCTGGCGAGGTCCAGGTCGCGCTTGCTGAGGCCGCCGACGTCGTGGGTCGACAGCGTGATCTCGACCTTGTTCCAGACATTCGACCATTCGGGATGGTGGTCGGCCTTTTCGGCCAGTAGTGCCACCCTGGTCATGAAGCCGAAGGCCTGATTGAAATCCTTGAACTTGAAGCCTTTCTGGATGGCGTCGCGGCCCGGTACCAGGGTCCAACCGGGCAATGTCGCCAGACCTGCGGCTTTTTCGGTATCGTTCAGGCGGTCGATCATGCGATGTCCTCCGCGCCACGAGTGGTATCCACCCTCGTGCTATATGATGGGAACGTCCCTATATGATGGGGGCAGAAGCCGCCCGCCGCCAGAGTCCGTCCAGACAGAGCCCGTCCAGAGCCTCATGCCCAACGACACCGATACCGCCACTGAAGACGCTCCGATCCTCGCGCCCTCCATCGACGATATCGAGACCTTGGGGCTGGAGGCGCTGAGCCTCATCCCCGACGCGCTGCGCCGGCGCATCGACGATGTCATCATCCAGGTGCAGGAATTCCCCGACGAGGAGACGGAGGCCGAGATGGGCTTGGAAAGTCCCTTCGACCTCCTCGGCCTGTATCGCGGCCACACCCTGGCCAATCGCACCGGCAGCCAATCGGCCCCCTCGGTCGACATGATCTTCCTCTATCGCCGGCCGATCCTCGACTACTGGTGCGAGACGGGCGAGGATCTGGCCCATGTCGTGCGCCATGTGCTGATCCATGAGATCGGCCATCATTTCGGCCTCAGCGACGAGGATATGGACCGTATCGAGGCCATGGCGGACGATGACGAGGTGGAAACGGACTGACCGCTTCCGCTCCCACGCGCAACGCCGCCGGTTGCGCAATTCAATTGCAAGCCCAGGCACTTCCCGATAGATAGCCCGGATTCAAGTCCCGGATAATGGGATTCTCAGTCGGCATAATGCCGGCTGGATTGGGGAGGACACAGCTTGACGACCACGATCTCGGTCAATGATGTCATCGACCGCCGGCCCATCGGGCTTTTTCAATGGAGCGTCTTCGTGCTGTGCGGCCTGGCCGTCTTCGTCGACGGCTTCGATACGCAGGCGATCGGTTATGTGGCGCCGGTGCTGGGCAAGGCCTGGAACCTGAAGCCCGGTGCGCTCGGGCCTGTCTTCGCCGCCGGCCTCGCCGGCCTGGCGTTGGGCGCCTTCTTCATCGCGCCGCTGGCCGATCGGTTCGGCCGCAAGCCGATCATCATCTGGTCGATCGTGGCATTTGGGATTCTGACGCTGCTGACCGGCTTCGCCACCGATTTCACCACGCTGTTCGTCGCGCGGCTGTTGACCGGGCTGGGGCTTGGCGCCGCCATGCCGAACGCGATCACGCTCACCGCCGAATACAGCCCGCAGCGCTGGCGCGCCACGGCGGTGGCGCTGCTGATGTGCGGCTTCGGCCTGGGTGCCGCATCGGGCGGCGCGGTCGCCGCCCGGCTGCTCGTGACCTCGGGCTGGCCCACGGTCTTCTTCACCGGCGGCGCGGCGACACTGGTGCTGGTACCGTTCCTGATCTTCCTGCTGCCGGAATCGGTCCGCTTCCTGACGTTGCTGCCGGGCGGCGAGGCCAAGCTGGCGCGGCTGATGGCGCGCATTGATCCGGCGATCGCCCCGTCGGCCCGCGCGCATTTCACCGCGACCAGGGAACAGGCCGCCGCCATCCATGTCCGCGAGCTGTTCACCGACGGGCGTGCGCGTACGACGATCCTGCTCTGGATCATCTTCTTCATGAATTTGCTCGACCTTTATCTGCTGGCCAGCTGGCTGCCGACCGCGATCCATTCGGCCGGGCTGTCGGTCAGCGTTGCGGCTTTGGCGACCGCGACCTTGCAGATCGGCGGCATCATCGCCTCCTTCGCGTTGGGGCCGCTGGTCGATCGCTTCGGCGCCACCCGCGTCTTGCCGGCGATCTATGTGCTGGGCGCGGTCTGCATTGCGCTGATCGGTTTCGCCGGCACCTCGGTGACCTTCACTGTCGCCGCGGTCTTCGGGGCGGGCTTCGCGGTCGTCGGCGCGCAGAACTGCAACAACGGCGTCGCCACCAAGAGCTATCCGACCGAGATGCGCGCCATCGGCGTCGGCTGGACCAATGCCGTCGGCCGCATCGGTTCGATCGTCGGCCCGACCGTCGCCGGCATCATGCTGGGGCTGCACACCGAGATCCGCAACATCCTGATCGCGAGCGCGATCCCGGCGCTGATCGCGGGTACGGCATATCTGGCGATGCGTACGGACAAGTCGGCGACCTGATCCGGTTCAAATGACTGGAGCCTGATCCGTCCGGGGCGACCGGACCTGGACGGATCAGGCTCTGGCGCGTTTCAGCCCGGCGACGTCGGGGCCGAAATCGGAAGCCTCAACATCCATGCGCCGGCGCGGCAAGGCATTCGGATAGTCCTGCTGCAGCCAGGCGATCATCTTCTCGCGCACCTCGCAGCGCAGATCGAAGGTGCGGCCGGCGGTGCCGGCGCTGATCAGCATGCGCACTTCCATTACCGCCTCATGGAAGTCGGTCACCTGCATGTTGACGACCTTGCGGTCCCAGAGCAATGAGGCGGCGGCGATCTCTTCCAGCTTGGCGCGCATCCGGTCGATGGGCGCGGTGTAATCGGCATAGAACATGACGGTGCCGATCAGTGCGGCATCCTCGCGCGTCCAGTTCTGGAACGGGTTCTCCATGAAATAGGACAGCGGTACGACCATGCGCCGCCAATCCCACAGCCGCACGACGACATATGTGGCGGTGATCTCCTCGACATTGCCCCATTCGCCGCTGACGATGATCGCATCCTCGATGCGGATCGGCTGGGTGATGGCGAGCTGGATGCCGGCGACGAGGTTCTTGAGCAGGGGCTGCAATGCCAGGCCGACGACCAGGCCCGCAGCGCCGGCGGACGCCAGGAGGCTGACGCCATATTGCCTGACGTCGTCGAAGGTCATCAGCGCTGCCGAGATGCTGACGAGGACGATCAGGATGGTGGCGACCCGTTGCAGGATGCGCAACTGCGTCGTGTGCTTGCGCGCTAGCAGATTATCCGCGGCATCGAGCTTGTAGCGCCGCAGATAAACCGTGCTCCAGATCTGCAGAGCCATGCCCGACAGCCAGCCGATCAGCCCGATAAGGCAGACCAGCAGCAGATGCTGCACCAGTGCCGTCTGGTTGGTCGTGAGCGGCGCTATGCCGGTGGCGACCGACAGGCCGAACAGCGCGATGGCAAGCCGCGTCGGTCCCTCGCTGCGGGAGACCAGAGAGCGCCAGAACAGATCCTTCTCCACGACCAGCCGGTTGAGGATGCGGAAACCGATGTGGTGGACGGCCCAGGCGATCAGCAGGGCCGACAGCAGCACGATGACGCTGATGATCCAGTCGGGTGCCCAGTCGAAGGAGGAGAGGAGGCGATGGGCTTGGGTGTCGAAATCGTCGAGCACGGTTGAGCGGCTTCCCAGTTTCTCTACCAGCATTCTCCTAGTTGAATGCCGCGCCCCGACCTGGGTTCCGCCGGATCCGTATAATCGGATCGCTGTACCGCCAGATCAAAATGTTCAGAGACCGATGCTTCCCGTAGCCGGATCGGGCTCTAGAACTTGCCATCGCCCCGGGTGCCCAGCCAATTGGAATACCAGTTGAGCAATTCCTCCGCCGGCATGGGACGCGCGACGAAGTAGCCCTGGGCGATGTCGCAACCGAGCCGGGCGACCAGGTCCCAGTCGTCGCTGGTCTCGACACCCTCGGCCGTGGTCTTGAGGTTGAGACGCTTGGCCATGGTGATGCTGGTCTCGACCAGCGCCTCCAGGATCGGCTCGTTACAGGCGCCGCTGACGAAGCTCTGGTCGATCTTGAGCTCGCCGACCGGCAGCCGGGTCAATTGCTGCATCGAGGAGAAGCCCGTGCCGTAATCGTCGATCGACAGGTCGAAGCCCTTCATCCGGCAGCGGGCCAGGGTCTCCAGCGAATGGCCGAGGTCGGTCATCGCCACGGTCTCGGTCACTTCCAGCGTCAGTGCCGACGTGGGGAGGCCGGATTTCAGCACCATCATCTCCAGCCGGTCGGCCAGCCGCACATCGCTCAGGGATTCGACCGAGATATTGAGGGCGATCGGCACATCGACGCCGACTTCCTGCCAGTACTTGCACTGGATCAGCGCCATATCCAGGAGCCGGTATGTCGCCGGGGTGATCAGCCCATGGCTTTCCATCACCGGGATGAAGGCATCGGGCTTGATCCAACCGCGATCATGATGCCGCCAGCGCATCAGCACCTCGACGCCGACCAGCGCGCAATTGCGCATCGAGACCTTGGGCTGGAAGAAGGGCAAGAACTCGCCGCGCTCTAGCCCGTGCTCGATTTCGGCCAGCGGTATCAGCTCCGTCGGCTGGCGCGAGATGCGGGCCTGGCCGAAATGACGCAGGATGAGAGGCATCAGCTTGGCGCGCGACAGCGGCTTCTCGACCACGCCGATGATACGGATGCCGTAGCTCTGCGCCATGATCTCGGCCGCTCGCAGGATCGAGGGGTCGAGCGCGCTCGCCAGGATGACCGAACTGGTATTGCGCCGCTCCGCTATGTGGCGCAGGAACTGCAGCCCGTCCATGCCCGGCATGTTGAGGTCGCAGAGCAGAATGTCCAACGGCTGCTCGGTGTTATGGACCATTTCCAGCGCGGTGATGCCATCGGTCGCCTCCAGCACCTCGACCGCGCCGCAATGCTCCAGGACCTGGGCAGCGACGAGCCGCTGGAACTCATGGTCTTCGAGAATCAGAGCGCGGAAGCCGGGTATCGTGGAAACGTTCGTCATCGCCCTTCCTTACTCGATACACAACCCTACCGATCCACTCCGCAGGCTCCCCCAAGCCTGCGCCGACGAGTGGTTATACTACTGATAGTTGCCTTTTTATTAAACTTGTCCGTGTACAGTGGCCCCGGAAAATTAAGAAAGCTTAAACGCAGCGGGAATGCGCCGTGGAATGCCGCGTGTCTCACGCATGAGATTTCGCCTGGCGTAGCAACAGAATACCGTCAGTCGTCGTATCGTCCCCCCGCTGTTCCGGCATAGGTCGAGCGGTGAGATATTACCGCTCGGTATGGGTTGAGCAATCGAGAAGCGCCGCAATTCGGGCGCGCAGGGCGGGCAGCGCTTCCGTTTCGAACCAGGGATGGCGTTTCAGCCAGGCGGTGTTGCGCCAGCTGGGATGGGGCAGGGGGAAAGAGCGCGGCAGGTGATCGCGCCAGCCGGCCACCACCTGGGTCATGCCGCCGGGGCTGGGCGGCGGCCCCAGATAGCGGCGCAGGGCGTAGGATCCAATCAGCAGCGTCAATTCGACATTCGCGAAGAGCGGCAGGAGGCGCGGATGCCAGAGCGGCGCGCAGGCCGGCACCGGCGGCTTGTCGCCGCCCTTGGCATCGACGCCTGGATAGCACAGACCCATACCCAGGATGGCGACGCGGCTTTCGTCGTAGAAGGTGGCACGATCGATGCCCATCCAGTCACGCAACCGGTCGCCGCTACGGTCGTTGAAGCTCAAGCCCGTCTCGTGCACCCGCGTGCCGGGCGCTTGGGAGATGATCATCAGCCGGGCGTCGACCCGACCGCGCACGATCGGCCGGGGACCGAGCGGCAGGATATCGGCGCACAGCGTGCAGGCGCGCGCGGCTGCTTGGGCTTCCTCCAGGCTTTCGGTCATGCCGTCCGTTCTTGCATCTTGCGGGCGACCACCGCCTCATGGGCGGCTTGCAGCCTCTCGAAGACACTGGGACCGGGCTTGGCCGGCAGGCCGAGATGAGTCGTGCGCAACTCGTCCATGAAATCGGCCCAGAGCGGCGGTCCACCTTCCTCCAAGAGTTGTGCCCGGATACCCAACTCCTCCGAGACCTCCAGGTGTTTCAGCCCCCAGGCACCCATATGGGCGAGCAAGGGCACCAGCTGGATCGCCTTCTCGGTCAGGCTGTAGATCGCCTTCTGCTTATGGCTGGGGTCGGGCGCCTTGGTGATGAGGCCCTGTTCGCTCAGGCGCTTCAGCCGGTCGGCCAGGATGTTGGAGGCGATGCCCTCTTCCGAGCGGCCCAGCAATTCGCGAAAGTGCCGACGGTTGCCGAACATCATGTCGCGGATGACCAGCAGGCTCCAGCGGTCGCCCAGTGCCTCCAGGGTCAGGTTGATCGGGCAGCCGGACCGGTGCTCCTCGCCCGCCGTCTTTTTCATCTAGACACCTCGACTATAACCGATTGCATTGTGATATCGGTCTGCGCGGGGTGCAATCGGATTCGCTATGCACCGGCGCGGGATCAGGCCATTGTTTCGATCGGACGATCGGGCATAGTGCATCCCAATTCCGGGAGCCAATTCCAGGGTAAGAGGACCCTCCATGCGGCCGTCGATCGTGATCCTGACCGGCGCCGGCATCAGCGCCGAATCCGGCATCGACACCTTCCGAGATCCGAGCGGCATCTGGTCGCGCTATCGTATCGAGGATGTCGCGACCCCCGACGCCTTCCGGCGCGATCCCGGCCGCGTGCACGATTTCTACAATATGCGCCGGGCGAAGCTGCTCGCCGACGATATTCGGCCCAACGCCGCCCATGAGGCGCTGGCCCGGCTGGATGGCGGGTGGGATGGCGAGTTCCTGCTGGTGACCCAGAACATCGATGATCTGCACGAGCGCGCGGGTTCGAAGCGGCTGATCCACATGCATGGCGAACAGCTCAAAAGCCGCTGCCAGGCCTGCCTGGCGGTCACGCCCTTGCGCGGCGATCTTTCGGTGGAGCATGTCTGCGCCGCTTGCGGCACCAAGGGCAATCTCCGCCCCCATGTCGTCTGGTTCGGCGAGATGCCTCTGGATATGGATCGCATCACCGCCGCGCTCAGCCAGGCCGATCTGTTCGTCGCCATCGGTACGTCGGGGAATGTCTATCCGGCGGCGGATTTCGTCAGTATCGCAACCGAAGCCGGCGCGCGTACCGTCGAGCTCAATCTGGAAGCGACGCGCGGCAGCGGCTTGTTCGATAAATCGGTTCAGGGACCCGCCACCGACATCGTGCCGCGCTTCGTCGGCGGATTGCTGCGCGACGGGCTTTAAGTCTTGGGCAAAGGCCCCTGAGGCCCGAGCCTCAGGGGCCGCCTTTCCTCGTTACAGGACCGTCAGCATCGAGGCGACCAGCGGGTGGCGGACGATATCCGCATCCGTCAGCCGTACCACGGCGATGCCGCTCACCGTCTCCAGCCGCTGGGCGATATCGGACAGGCCCGACATGCCGGGCAGCAGGTCGCTCTGGTCCGGGTCGCCCGTCAGCACCATGGTCGAATGCCATCCCAAGCGGGTCAGCAGCATCTTGATCTGGCCATAGGTGCAGTTCTGGGATTCGTCGATGACGACGAAGGCGTTGTTGAGCGTGCGGCCGCGCATATAGGCGATGGGCGCAATCTCGATCGTGCCGTCGGCGATGTATTGCTTGACCCGCTTGCCGCCGATCCGCTCGTTGAGCGCGTCGTAGAGCGGACGGAGATAGGGCGCCAGCTTCTCATGCATGTCGCCCGGCAGGAAGCCCAGGGTCTCACCGGCCTCGACTGCCGGCCGTGACAACACGATGCGGTCGATGCTGCCATTCTCCAGCGCCTCGACGGCGGCCGAGACGGCAAGGTAGGTCTTGCCGGTGCCGGCCGGCCCCAGCGCCACGGTCAGGTTATGGGTCTCGATCGCCTGCATCAGCATGCGCTGGTTGTCGCTCTGCGGTTTGACCCGGCGCAGATAGCTTTGGTCGCGTTCGTCGTCGTCCTCGCGCGTCGGGCTCCAGCCCGAATGGCGCGACGTCTTGCCCGGTTGCTGCCCACGGCGATTGCCGAACAGGAACTGCACGGGGGCTTCGTCTTGGATGAGGGTGGCGGTACGAGTCGAACGCTTGGCCATGAGAACTCCTGAAGGAAAGGAGAGATGGTGTCTTTATCGTCAAACCCTTGATCGTGAGGCTCTGCTACGCGGTGCCCAAAAACAAAAACGCCTCGCCGCGGGGTGCGGAGAGGCGCGAACAGATTTGGTGCCGGCCGGCGGATGGCGGTGGGTAATCGGAATGCTTGATCGTCAAATCCAGGGCCATCCTTGGTCGATGTCAGTGACTAACCCAACGTCGATTATCTTACCCTGTTATTGTTAAACATACACTACAAATCGATGGCGTAAGCAGTTTCCCTACAAGATATTGCTATCAGCGACTCGGGAACGCCGTACTCGGCCGCAGCGTCCCGACCAGCCTGCCGCCAGCGTTGAGAAGCGGCGGTTCCAGATGCCGCCGCAGGCCTTCGCGTTGTTCTTCGTCGAAGGCGCCGAGGCGATCGAGCAGGGTGATGACGGCAAGCTGGGCGGCGCGGCTGGTACCATCCTCGATCTTGAGGGCGAGGCCCAGGCCCAGCCGCGGCAAGGCGGCGGTGAACACGCCTTCGGCACCGGGTTTCAGCGCGATGGCGCCAGCGCCGGCGCGCATCACATCCACCACCATGCCTGGACTTTGGTCGACCAGCTCAGGTTGCGCCGTCATGGCCGTCAGGACGCGCGTGGCTGCATGGCGCCGTTCGTCATGCAGCCCTATGGGATCGGCCAGCCGCGCCATGGCGAGCGCCATGCCGGCCAGCGACAGCGCGACCACGGGGATGCCGCAGCCATCGATGCCGCTGGGTGCATGGTCGAGATCGAGGCCGGTCATCTCCGAAACCGTGCGGATGACGCGCGCCTGTACCGGATGCGTCCGGGCGATGTAGCCTTTCGGCTCCTCGCCCAGATGTCGGGCGGTGCAGAGGAAGCCCGCATGCTTGCCGGAGCAGTTGTTGTGCAGCTGGCACGGCTTCGCGCCCTTGATCGCCAGCGCGGTTGCAGCCTCGGCCGAAAGCGGCGGATGGGTGCCGCATTCGAGATCGCTTTCGCTAAAGCCGCCGCTGGCGAGGAATGCTCCAACCTTCTCGGTATGCAGAGCTTCGCCGCCATGGGATGCACAGGCGAGCGCCAACGCCTCGATGCCGAGATTCAGGGCATCGGCGGTACCGCTCTCGATCAGCGGCAGGGCTTGCAGCGGCTTGATCGCCGAGCGCGGGAAGACGGGGGCCAGGGTGTCGCCGGCTTGATGCAAAGTGCCGCCATGGGCATCGGCGACCGCGAAGGCGCCATGGTGTCGGCTTTCGACGAGGTCGCCGCGCAGGATCTCGACCAGGATGGGACCCAGGCTCATGCGGTATCTCCAGCGTGATGCATGCCGTCACGGCATATATCATGCCGGCATGCGCCGTCTTACAGCCGGGGCAGGAGGAAGTTGGGGCCGGAGGCCATCGTCGATCGTCTGTCGGAGCCGGGCCAGTGCCGATCTCAGGCGCGACTTCACGGTACCGAGCGGCAGGGAACGCTCCACGGCAATGTCACCATGGGCCTTGCCCTGATAGTAAGCCATCCGGATCAGCTCCGCCTGCTCCGGCGGGAGGGTCGAGAGCGCCAGCTGCAGATGATGTTGCTGCTCGATCTTCTCCACCGCCTCATCGCCGGTCTCCGGCGTATCCGGCCACAGGCTCGGGTCGTGCTCGTCGAGCAGCGGCCGGGTTTCCTCACGCATATGGTCGATGCAGCGATTGCGGGCGATGGTGAAGACCCAGGTGGTCATGGTGGCGCGTGCCGGGTCGAAGGTGCCGGCGCGACGCCAGACGGCGAGCATCGCTTCCTGCGCGATCTCCTCGGCCAGACCCGGATTGCCGGTCCAACGGACGAGATAGGCTTTGACCTTGGGCGCCAGCAGGCGGAACAGCTCGGCAAAGGCCGTACGGTCCTGCCTGTCGGCGATACGCGTCATCAGATGGTCGAGATGGCTCAAGCCATCCGGTCTCGGGATTGAAATGTCCATCTTCGTCGAACTCAAGAGCCGGAGTGGGGCGGGAAAATCCTGTCGCTGCCGGTTGAGTCGATCTTTGGCTGCAATTATTAACTGTGGCCTGAAAATGGCGCAGCCTGGCGAGGCGGACCGATATTCGCGTCCCGCGTCCCGCTCAGACCTGCCCCAGCCGAAAACCTGGTTCGCGTAAGGGAACCGTCAGGCTATAAGATGGCGGGAGATACCCATGGCATCTCATTGCTTTTTGTCTCCGGAGGCACCGTTGGACGCCAGCCTGGCGCAGGACCGCACGACCGATACCCGTACCGACCTCGTCGGCCTTACCCGCGATGAGCTGGTCGAGGTACTCGGGCTGTCCGGCGGCGAACGGTTCCGGGCACGCCAGCTCTGGCACTGGATCTATGCGCGTGGCGTCAGCGATTTCGCTGCCATGACCACGCTATCCAAGGATTTCCGTGCGCGCCTGGCCCAGGATTTCGTCGTCGGCCGGCCCGCAATCACCCGCGACCTGCAATCGGTCGACGGCACGCGCAAATGGCTGCTGAAGTTCCCCGATGGACAGGAGGTGGAGAGCGTCCACATCCCGGAGGAGGATCGCGGCACGCTCTGCGTCTCCAGCCAGGTGGGCTGCACACTGACCTGCAAGTTCTGCCATACCGGCACGCAGGTATTGGTGCGCAACCTGGGCGCTGCCGAGATCGTCGCGCAGATCATGAATGCGCGCGATCATCTGGAGGAGTGGCCGACCGCGGCCAACCCGCAGAAACTGGCCGAGGATCGCCAGCTCACCAACATCGTGATGATGGGGATGGGCGAGCCGCTCTATAATTACGACAATGTCGCCAAGGCGCTCCGCATCGTCATGGACAATGAGGGGCTGTCGCTGTCGAAGCGGCGCATCACGCTGTCCACCGCGGGCGTCGTGCCGATGATGAAGCGTTGCGGCGAGGAACTGGGCGTCAACCTCGCGGTCTCGCTGCATGCGGTCACCGACGAGCTGCGCGACGTCATCGTGCCGATCAACAAGAAATATCCGATCGCCGAACTGTTGGACGCCTGCCGGACATATCCGGGTTCGAGCAATGCGCGGCGCATCACCTTCGAATACGTCATGCTGAAGGGCGTCAACGACAGCCCGGCCGAAGCGCGCGAGCTGGTCCGGCTGCTCGACGGCATCCCGGCCAAGGTCAACCTGATCCCGTTCAACCCCTGGCCGGGCGCGCCCTACGAGTGCTCCAGCCACAAGGCGATCCAGGTCTTCGCCGATATCGTCAATGCGGCGGGATACTCCTCGCCGGTGCGGGCGCCGCGTGGCCGTGACATTCTCGCCGCCTGTGGCCAGCTCAAATCCGACAGTATCCGCCAGCGCCGGAACGCGGCGGCGGCAGCGGCTGAGCAGACGCCCTCCGAGGCCTGAACCGCTGCCCTCATAGGGCGGCCCGTGTCGTTACGTTAATAGCTCCGTAAAA
Source organism: Allostellaceae bacterium (assembly GCA_035491935.1). GTDB lineage: Bacteria > Pseudomonadota > Alphaproteobacteria > ATCC43930 > CGMCC-115725 > DATJJW01. The sequence continues at coordinate 17,103 of DATJJW010000063.1, forward strand.
ATTAGCGGCTAAAAACGAAGTCCGTTTCGCTCGGACCCGGCACCTTCTCATGACGGCTTCGACTGCCGACATCACCAACTGGATGCATATGTTTCGCTGGATCGTGAAGCTGATCCGCGACGAATATGGCATTGAGGAAAGCCGCCTCACCCGCACGGCGGTGCTGGAGAAGGACATCGGCCTCAGCATCGAGAATGTCGAGCGCGTGCTGGAATATATCAGCGATGGTTTCCAGATCCGCTTCCCCGACGGCACGCTCGACGAGGTGCTGCGGCTGGAGGAGCTGTGCCTGCTGGCCGCCTGGCTGAAGGGGCTCTACAAGCAGCCGCCTTTCATCGGTGCGGCGTTTGCGGAGAATTGCCGCAGCCTCAATCCGGGAGCCGGCGCCGAAGCCTAGATTGTTTCATCAGTCTACTCTGGCGGCCGCCTAGCGGCGATTTCCTGCGCTCAGATGCAAAGCACTCGCCATACGACTCATCGGAGCGATTTCGGAAGCAAGTCTCTCAAGGCCGACTATCTCAGCCGATCGATCCGGGTGATCGCGATATCCAGCACACCTTCCAGCCGCATGCGGTCGCTGGGCTTCAGCGCCATGGCGGCATCGGCCTGGGCACCGCCGTAATCGCCCATCAGGTGCAGGCAGCCGATCGCGGCATAGAGCCAGAAGCTGGCATCCGCTTCACTGCCGGAGAGTGCCAGCCAGGCCTCCGCCAGCTTGCCGGAATGGCCGGCATTCAGCAGATCGACCAGCGCGAAGGCGGGCACGACCCGGCCGTCGCCGCGGAAGAAGCGGCCGGTGTCGGTGATGCCGGTGAGCTGGCCGCTTTCGGTCACCACCGCCTCCGACAGGAGCCGCCCGACCATGAACAGCGTGGCCGGGATGTGGTCGAGCAGGTCGACAAGCCGGGTGAGCCGCGCCTCGACCCGGTCGGCAACCGAGGCCGGTATGAGTCCAGCCAGCTCGATCCGGTGGCGGGAATGACGCAGCGAGACCGCCAGCACCTCGGACCAGCGCAATTTGGGACCGGGACGATTGTCCGGCCCATGGGCCAAGCCCGGCTGTGCCGGTGCAGGCTCGATGGCGGCGATCAGCGCCTGCATGTCGGCGAGGCGGCCGGCCAATACGCCCTGTGCCGGCAGGCTGAGCCGGGAGAAGATCTGGCCCAGGCGCTTGCCCGGCATATGCTCCAGTACGATCGAGGAGAATTCGGACTGGCCGTCGAAGGCCAGCACCCGCGGCACGGGCACGCCCGCCTCGTTCAGTCGGTCGATCCAAGCCTTGGTATGGCACAGCGCCGCACGGCCCTCGGGCGGGGCGATGCGCACCACCGCGCGCCGCCCATCTGTCATCAGCGTGTCGAAGACATAGGCGTGGTGCAGGTTGCGCTGTTGGCGCACGCCCGAAACACCGCCGCCCAAAGCCGCTTCGACGATGGCGGCGGCCAGGAAGGCATTGGGGCCAACTTCGAGTGAAGCGGCGGTGTCGATCTCGCTGGTGCGTCGTGCCGCCGCCTCGTCACGCATATCGGGCTACCTCGGTCCTGCGCCGGGCAAGGCTGCCCCGCGGTGTGCGGAAAGATGCGATGCGGGGCATGGCGGCGAAGAGCATGGCGGGCGAGACGCAGGCCGGCTCAGACCTCTTCGTTCACTTCCGGCTGTTCGGCCAGGACGGCATGCGGATTGGTCCGGCGGGCATGGATGATCGCGGCCTCCAGATCCGGCGCGCTGCACAGGCCCAGGCTGACCGGGTTGCGCGGCTTGATGTTCGGCGTGTTCCAATGGCTGCGGTCGCGGATCGAGGCGATGGTCGGCTTGGTCGTGCCAAGCAGGCGCGAAATCTGCGCGTCCGACAGCTCAGGATGGTTGCGCACCAGCCGGGGCGTTG
>DATJJW010000064.1:0-11422 GCA_035491935.1 Allostellaceae bacterium
GCCTTCCCGCAACTCGGCATCGGTTTCCTGGGCGTCGCCTTCGCCTTCGGCCTGACGGTGCTCACCATGGCCTATGCGGTCGGACATATCTCCGGCGGCCATTTCAACCCGGCGGTGACGGTGGGCTTATGGGCGGCCGGCCGTTGTCCCAGCCGGAGTGTCGTTCCCTACATCATCGCCCAGGTCGTCGGCGCCATTGCCGCCTCCGCCATCCTCTATGCCATCGCCTCCGGCAAGGCGGGGTGGGTCCCGGGCGGCTTCGCCTCGAATGGCTTTGGTGACCTCAGCCCCGGCAAATACAGCCTCCCGGTCTGCTTCCTCGCCGAATGCGTCCTGACCTTCTTCTTCCTGTTCATCATCATCGGCACCACGTCCAAGGGCGCCGCAGCAGGCTTTGCGGGCATCCCGATCGGGTTGGCGCTGGTGCTCATCCATTTGATCTCGATCCCGATCACGAACACCTCGGTCAACCCGGCGCGCAGCACGGGGCCGGCCTTGTTCGCCGGCGGCGAATATGTCGGGCAGCTTTGGCTGTTCTGGCTGGCGCCGATCCTGGGGGCGGTGATCGCCGGCCTCGTCGCCCGCTGGCTCCACGAGCCGGTCGCGAGCGTGTCCTATCAGGCCGCGGAATAGCTCAAGCTATCGCCGCCTTCTTCCAGGTGGCGCCGTGATTCGGTCAGGCCCTGGGTCGAGATCTCCTCGACATAGGTGCGGATCACGTTGACGAAGGCGACGCCGGCAGCGGACAGCTGCCGGTTGCGCGGCAGGATGAGGCCGGCCGGACGCTCGGGGGCGGGCACGGGCAGGGGCACCATGCGCAAGGTGCCGCGCAGCAGGTCGCCGACCATCATCAGCCGCGGCATGACCGACAGGATGTCGGTCGCATGCATCATCTCGCGGATGAAGCCGTAGGAATTCGACCGCATCGACGGTGTCGGCTCCAGCCCCAGCAGCGAGAGGATGTGGTCGATCTCGGCGCCGACCCGCTGGCTCATCGTCGGCAGGACCAGTTCGTAACGCTGGATGTCCTGCAGGGTGGGTTGGGTTTTCTCGAAGATCGGGTGCCCGGTCCTGGCGAGCAGCGAGATCGGCTCCATCCAGAGAATCTCGCGATGCAGGCCGTCGGGCAGGACCTGCTCGTAAAGGCGGCCGACGATGAAATCGATCTCGCCGGCCGCCAGCAGCGGCAGCAGCTCTTCGGTGCGGGCTTCGTGCAAACCGACCCCGACATCGGGATGCTTGCCTCTCAGCCTGGACAGGATGCCGGGCAGCATGCCGGCTGCCGCAACGGGCAGGACGCCGACATTGACCAGGCCGCCTTTCGGTGCGGACAGGTGGTCGAGATCGTCTTCCAGGCGCATGAGCTCGGCCAGGATCGATCGGCTGGTCGCCACCACCCGCGAACCGGCCTTGGTGATCGTGACGCCGCGCGAGTGGCGCTCGAACAATCGGGTGCCGATGATCTCTTCCAGTTCCTGTAGATGCTTGGTCACTGCCGGCTGGCTGAGGTGAAGCAGGGACGAGGCGCGCAGGATGCTGCCTTGGCTTTCGATCGCGTCGGCGATCCGGAGCATGTGAAGCTTCAGGCGCTGGCTCAGATGGCGGCGCATCGGGCAGTTCCCAAGAGCCTGATCGCCTGTGCGGGCAGAGATCGCGCCATACCCGGCTCCGTCGCTTTCTATCGTTGGCCCTGCACTATGGAGCGAAACGGAGGATCAGCGCCAATTAGGAATATTATTCTCATCAATCAGGAAGTGTTTATGTGAGACGTCGCGGGCTTCTAGAGTTCGCGGCCAATCAGCCGGTCGATCGAATACCGGCCGCCGCCGCGAATGGATACGAAGAGCGCCAGCAGCCCCATCAGCAGCGCGTATTCCATGCCGCCCGTGTTCCATACCCAGGCGGGCGACAGCACGTAGCAGATGACCGCCATTTCGATGGCGATCATCGGCGCCACGATGCGTGTGAACAGGCCCAGCGCCATCATGACGGCACCGGCAGTCTCGATGAACATGACGAGGTAGCCGAACATCAGCGGGACCGGCAGGTGCAGCTGGTTCTGCAAGCGGTCGACATTGTGCATGAAGGCATTGGTCGCACCGCCATGGCCGGCACCGGATGCCTTTGGGATGCCGTGGGTCAGCAGGATAAGGCCGAAGGCGCAGCGCAGCAGCGCGTAGCTGACCGGCTGTGCCCAGCTATAGAACGCCTGCAGGCCGGGAAAGATCAGTCGATGGCCGGATGATGCATCGGTGGCCGCGACGTCTTCGAGATGAAGTGCCTGATTTTCGCGCATGTTAGCCCCCTGTCGGCGTCTTTTACGAAGCAGGGTAGTCGGCATTCCCGCAAGCCGGCCTATAGAAAAAATCCGCCTTCCCATCGCGTTTGGTTATAGCGCGCCGCTCGGGCCCGTTGGGACGCCGACCGATATTCCTCCTGGTACCGATGAACGGTTCGATGGGTTTGGCTGTTGTTATCGACAGTCGGGTCCTGGACCCAAACCACCGAGGAGTGAGAGGGGCGATGAAAACCCAAGCAGCGCCGAAGCCCAAGCGTGAGATGAAGCCCATTAAGCCCAACCAGGAGGATACCGACATGCTCCAGGCATCGCTCGGTGACGACGACGACTGGTTGCCGGGCATGAGCGACGGCGATTTCGCGGCTCCCGTTTCCCGAAACTTCCAGCAATAGTCCGGATCCGAGGGCAGGGTGCAGCGCCCCTATGCGGGGCGCGTACTTTATGCGAAGACGGGGCCAGCATCGACCATAGATGGAAGGCTGGCCCATGCCCTTCACCGAAATCCGTTCGCCCCATATCGCCGTGTCGCCCGCGCCCTATTCGCAGGCGACGCTGGCCCAGCCGAAAAAGCTCCTGCACATCTCCGGCCAGGTGCCGGTGGATTCGGCCGGCAAGACCGTGGCGGTCGGCGACATTGCCGGCCAGACCGAGCAGGTGATCCGCAACATCCAGCATCTGTTGGCCGAAGCCGGCGCCTCATTTGCCGATGTCTGCAAGCTGACGGTATTCATGACCTCGCGCGACCACTATCCGGCGGTGTCGGAGGTACGCAAGCGCCTGTTCCCCAAGCCCTATCCGGCGACATCCGCGGTCATCGTCGCCGGCCTCGCCAATCCCGAATGGCTGATCGAGATCGAGGCGGTGGCGGCGCTGGACTAAACCGAGATCCGGAGCGGTCTGCAAGGTCTCATGGGTTGAACGAGAAGGTGAAGGTGGCGCTGCGCCAGGCGTCGTATTTGGCGGGCGGCAGGTTGAGCGGGCTGCAGTTGGGGTTGCGCAGCGCACGCAGCGCGCTATCGGCAACGGAACGCCACAGCGGGTCATCCTCGTGCCCGTCATCGACGACCCGTGCCGAGACGACCGAGCCGTCGGGGCGCAGAACCAGATGGATCGGCACCTGGATGCCGCGGACGCGGTCAGGATTGCCCATATAGCTCCAGCAGCGCCGGACCTGTGAGCGCACGATATCCAGCTCGTCCGCGGTCAAGTTTGATTGCAGGCGTTGCGGCGATGGGGGCGGTGTCTGCACGGCGACCTCTTCCTGGTCGGCGACGTGTGCACTATGCCGTCGGACCTTCTTCTTCTTCACCTCCAGCGCCGATGCCTGGGCCGAGAGGCTCTTCACCAGTGAATCCATCTGATCATCGATCGACGGGGGCGGCGGAGGGGGCGGATCGGCCGCGGCGACGGTGGCGGATTGTCGATTAGGATCCTGGGTTGGATCTGTTTTCTCGACAGCCTGATGCGGGGGCACCGGCGGTGCCGTCGGGATCTTGGCTGTGGCCCAGGCCAGCACGGAGGCGGCTTGTTCCACCGATTGCTGTGGTTGGGCGCGAGATAGCTTGTCGGTCGAGGCATCTTTGCCCTGCCACGCCATGTTCGGGGGCTTGTCGTTATGGGCCGTATCCTGCGTGCCCGTGACCGGCGGCGGCGCCGGCTGTCCCTTCGCGCTATCGGTCTTGCCGGAATCCGGCGCGGCATCGTGGCGGACAGCATCATGGTGGACCGGGGCCAGTGCCGCGGCGTTGACGATATGGACCGGAATGGTGGGGTGGGGCACCTCCACCTTGTGGCGCAGGAAGGCCGGCAGGCCGAAGACGATCACGCTGATGATACCCGCATGGATGACGCAGGAGAGCAGGAAGCCGCCGCGCCCCGTGCCGTCGATCGCATCCATGTTTTGATCCTCCGTTTCTCGTTACGCCCCGGCTACGGCGCATCTGGCGCCTGAGTGAGCGGTCTTCCGTGGAGTCTTCCTCCGGAGACCAGGCTCTGGCCGATGCGAAACGGGCACACCGGATACCGTAGGCAGCTCGCGACAGAGCGAGTTCAATCATGGTTAATTTATGATTAACGACAATCTAGAACAAAACGTCGTTGGCCTCAACCGAAACCGCGCGAGGACGGGGGAAACGGCGGGCTCAAAGCCTCGGTTCTTGGCGTTCTAATCGTTTGAATTTGCTGGAAACAGGACTCTGAGTGGGTCCACTCAAAGATACCTTGATCTAAGGTTTAGCGCTTCCGGCCAAGGCCTGGGCGACGCGATTGCGTCGTCTGCTGGGTCATGAAGCGTTGGGTACCGTGTTTGCGGCCTTGGCGGGAGCCCTCACCGCCGCCGAGACCGGTGCCGGCAGGCTGCCAATTGGGCACGAGCTGGTGCTTGCCCGGACCGATCAGATCGGCACGGCCCATACGCTTCAAGGCCTCGCGCAGGATCGGCCAGTTCTCGGCATCGTGATAGCGCAGGAAGGCCTTGTGCAGCCGGCGCTGCTTCAGGCTGCGTGCGGTGAATACCGTCTCGCCGGCGCTGCGGCGGATCGGCTTCAGCGTGTTGTGCTCGGTATGGTACATCGCGGCCGAGACAGACATGGGCGAGGGCAGGAAGGTCTGCACCTGGTCGGCGCGGAACTTGTGGCGCTTCAGCCAGAGCGCCAGGTTCATCATGTCCTCGTCCGAGGTGCCGGGATGGGCGGCGATGAAATAGGGGATGAGGTAGAGCTCCTTACCCACCTCCTTGGCCGCGCGGTCGAACATCGCCTTGAAGGCGTCGTATGTGCCCATGCCGGGCTTCATCATCTTGGAGAGCGGACCGGTCTCGGTATGCTCCGGCGCGATCTTCAGATAGCCACCGACATGGTGCTGAACCAATTCCTTGACGTAGGCCGGGCTCTTGACCGCCAGGTCGTAGCGGAGCCCCGAGGCGATGTTGATCTTCTTCACGCCGGGGATTGCCCGCGCCTTGCGATAGAGCTCGATCAGCGGCTGGTGGTCGGTGTTCAGATTCTCGCAGATGCCCGGATAGACGCAGGAGGGCTTGCGGCAGTGCCGTTCGATCTCCTTCGACTTGCAGGCCATGCGATACATGTTGGCGGTCGGCCCGCCCATGTCCGAGATGATGCCGGTGAAGCCTTTGACCTTGTCGCGAATCTCCTCGATCTCGCGCAGGATCGACGCCTCTGAGCGACTCTGGATGATGCGGCCCTCATGCTCGGTGATCGAGCAGAAGGAACAGCCGCCGAAGCAGCCGCGCATGATGTTGACCGAGAAGCGGATCATGTCCCAGGCGGCGATCTTCGCATCGCCGTAAGTCGGGTGCGGCGCGCGGGCATAGGGCAGGTCGTAGAGCCAGTCCATTTCCGGCGTGGTCAGCGGGATCGGCGGCGCGTTCAGCCACAGCTCGCGAGTGCCATGGCGCTGGACCAGCGGCCGGGCATTGCCGGGATTGGCCTCCAGGTGCAGCACACGGGATGCATGGGCGTAAAGCACCCGGTCTTCGGATACCTGCTCGTAGGAGGGCAGGCGGATGACGACGGGGCCGGCGTCCTTGCGCCGCGCCCGGGCTTCGGTGATCTCGGGTACTTCCGGTTCCGGCCGGCGCTCTTCGCCATTGGGGCCAGTGCCGCAGGCAGCGGGCTCGCGCCGGCGTACGGGCAGCAGCTCGATCGGGGCGAGGCCGCGTGCTTTCGCTTCCTCGACCGCCGTGCCGGGGGTGACGGCGTCCGGATCGTCGATGCTGTCCGACCGCATCACGGACCAGCCTTCCGGGATGCGCTCGCGGAAGAGCGCGGTGCCGCGGATGCCGGTCATGTCCTTGGGGTGTTCGCCCTTGGCCGCGCGATGGGCGATTTCGACGATGGCGCGCTCGGCATTGCCATAGACCAGGAGGTCTGCTTTGGCGTCGGCGATGACCGAGCGGCGCACCTTGTCCGACCAATAGTCGTAATGGGCGATGCGGCGCAGCGAGGCCTCGATGCCGCCGATGACGACCGGCGTCTCGCGATAGGCTTCGCGGCAACGCTGGGCATAGACGATGACTGAGCGGTCGGGTCGTTTGCCGCCCTCGTCATGCGGCGTGTAGCTGTCATTGTGGCGCAGGCGCCGGTCGGCCGTGTAGCGGTTGACCATGGAATCCATGTTGCCCGCCGTGATGCCGAAGAACAGGTTCGGCTTGCCCAACGCCTTGACGGGCTCGGCATCCTGCCAGTCTGGCTGTGCGATGATGCCGACGCGGAAGCCCTGGGCCTCCAGCAGCCGGCCGATGATCGCCATGCCGAAGCTCGGATGGTCGACATAGGCATCGCCCGTGACCAGCACGATGTCGCAGCTATCCCAGCCAAGCGCCTCCATCTCGGCACGGCTCATCGGCAGGAACGGTGCCGGACCAAACCGGTGCGCCCAGAATTTCTTGTAGGAATAGATGGTTTTGGCCTCGGACATGGCCGGCTTCATAACATGGAAGGAGGTGTCGACGCGAGCAGGGCTGCCCCGCGAACCGCGCCGGGCGGCTGCGGAAGGGCCGGCGTCAGATGACGCCGATCGGCCAGGCCGTGGTCCCACCCGCGAGCGTCACGCCGTTGCGGCCACGCTGCTTTGCATCGTAGAGCGCGTCGTCCGCCAGCCGCATCAACCGGGCGGGCGTATTCGTCGCCGTGGGTGTCGATGCCGCCACGCCGATGCTGACGCTGACCCGGCCGGCGACACTGCCGTCATGCGGCAGGCCCAGGGCATAGATCGCCTGGCGGATGTTGTCGGCGATCCGCTCCGCACCTTCGGCATCGGCGCCGGGCAGAATCACGGCGATCTCCTCGCCGCCGTAACGCGCGGCGAAGTCGTCCGGCCGCCGCAGGTGCTGCACCACGGTCTTGGCGATCATCCGCAGCACGTCGTCGCCTTCCTGATGGCCGTAGCGGTCGTTGTAGAGCTTGAAATGATCGGCGTCGATCATCAGCACGGCCAGCGATCGCTGGTCGCGGGCGGCGCGCTTCCAGGCCTTGCCAAGCTGTGCCTCCCAGGACCGGCGGTTGCCGAGGCCGGTGAGCGCGTCGGTGCTGGCCATGATCGCGAGTTCGGCCGCGGTATCGGCCATGTTCTCCTCGGCGGCAATCCGGCGCAGCAATTCGCCGCGGAACAAGAGGCACAGCACCATGGTGGCGGCGCTGAAGGCCAACAGCACACCGCCAATCAGGATGGTGCGCTTCCACCACGCGGCATAGATGTCGTTCAGCGCCACGCCGACGCTGATGATGAGCGGGTAGTTGCCGATATGGCGATAGACATAGAGGCGGCGGATGCCATCAGTCCTGCTGCTGCCGACATATTCGCCGACATTGGCCTTGCCGAAGTGGCTGAAGATCTCGCTGCCGGCAACGCTGCGGTTGATGTTGTGCACGTTGTAAGGGGAGCGGGCCAGGATCCAGCCATCCGTGCGAGTGAGGACGATGACGCCGTCCCGGCCCAATAACAGCTTCGAGAAGGTTTCCTGAAGGTAGTTGAGGCGCAGCCCGATCACGACCACGCCCAGGAAATGGCCGTCGGGGGATGGCAGGGACCGGCTGAGCGCCAGGACCCACAGATTATCCTCGATGCGACTCTTGATCGCCTGGCTGATGAAAAGCCGGTCTTGCGGGTGGGTCTTATGGAAGGTGAAATATTCCCGGTCGGCGATATTCATGGCCAATGTCGGCAATGTATCCATGCCCTGGTGGGCGATGACCTTGCCCGTCGCGTCACTGATCACGACACGATTCTGATACTCGATGGCACTGGCCCGATCGAAAAGTGCGGCCTGGCGAAACGGCTCGGGTATCTTGTCCAGTCCCGGTTGCATGAACAGGCGACCGACGCCCTGGATGGTCTCGTCGTAGTTGTTGAGGGTGCGACGGATGTCACGGTCCAAGGTCAGCGCCAGGTTGTGGGCCTCCTTGTCCGCCTGATTCCAGGCATCCACGCGCGAGGCGATCAGGCCGACGGCACCCGCAGCCAGCATGGCGACGCTTAGCAGACAGCACGCCATGGTCAGCCATCTCACCACGGAGATGGAATGCGCACTCGGCTTCGGGAGAGGGGGGCTCTGCGTCACGTAAGGGTCTCGTCTCGTCGTCTGATGAGCGGCGACCCTCCCTCTGTGCACGATAATTCGTAATCAGGTCTTAACTATCGGGCTGAAAAGCGAAGCGGCCATCCGCCAGAAACCATAGGCTGAGACCGTAGGCCGAAACCGGAGACGGCTTCAAGCCAATGGCCGCTTCGCGTTTGCCGACCTTAGCGGAAGACCGGGACCAACTTAGGCGCGTAAGGCTCTTCCAGCAAGGCGATCTCCTCGGCCGTGAGATTCAGCGACAATGCCGCTATCGCGTCGGGCAGATGGTGTGGCTTGCTGGCGCCGACGATCGGCGAGGTGATGCCCGGCTTCTGGATGACCCAGGCCATGGCCACCTGGGCCCGCGGCACGCCGCGGGCTTTGGCGATGGCGGCTACGCGCTCGATGATCTGACGCTTGGCGTCGATGCGGTTGTCGTAGCGCTTCATGGCCGCGCCGTCGGCTTCCTGGCGTTCGCTGGATTCGTCCCAATCGCGGGTCAGGCGGCCGCGCGCCAGCGGACTGTAGGGGATGACCGCGATGCCCTGGTCGCGGCAGAACGGCAGCATCTCGTATTCCTCCTCGCGGGCGAGCAGGTTGAGGTGGTTCTGCATGCTGACGAAGGACGCCCAGCCATTCGCACGCGAGGTGTAGATCATCTGCACGAATTGCCAGGTGAAGATGTTGGATGCCCCGATGTAGCGCACCTTGCCGGCCCGCACGATGTCGTTGAGGGCTTCCAGCGTCTCTTCGATCGGCGTCGTCGAATCGGCGCGGTGGATCTGGTAGAGGTCGACATAATCCGTGCCGAGGCGCTTCAGCGTCAGGTCGATCTCGCCGAACACCGCCTTGCGCGACAGGCCGGCGCCGTTGGGGCCCTTGCGCACCGGGTTGGACAGCTTCGAGGTCACGACGATCTCGTCGCGGCGCAGGCCCAGATCCTTGATCGCCCGGCCCAGGATCTCTTCCGTCGTGCCGTCGGAATAGGAATTGGCCGCGTCGAAGAAATTGAAGCCCAGATCGACGGCCTGCTTGATGAAGGGGCGGCTCGTCTCCTCGTCCAGCGTCCAGGCGTGCTGGCCGCGATCCGGCGTGCCATAGGTCATGCAGCCGAGACAGAGCGCCGAGACGTCCATGCCGGTCCTGCCGAATTTCACATATTTCATGGCCAATTTCTTCCGATGGATGGTGGAGGCCTTCATCAAGGCAACAGCCGGCGCCCCTTGCGAGGCGCCGGCTGTTGCCTTGATTGCCGACGTTACTTGATCGAATGGGAAGCGGCGGCTTAGCGGTTGCAGGCCGGCTTGGCTTCGATCTCTTCCCGGTTCAGGCCATGGAAGGCCATGTCGATGAAGTAGATGCCGATCGAAGGTTGGGTCTTGGGCTCTTCACCATCGTCCAGCAGCGCGGTGCCGGCGGCGTCCGAGGCCTTGCGCTTGGTCTGCGGCGGCGGCGGGCAGAACACCTCGTGGCACAGGCACGGCTCTTCGGTCTTGACCCAGGACCAGTGGATGGCGTTGCGCGGGATGCGCAGGAAGTCGCCCTTCTTCACATGGTAGCCCTTGTCGTGGACGAAGAACCACATCTCGCCTTCCTGGATGTAGTTGATCTGCTCGTAGTCGTGGATATGCGGCGAGGAATGATAGCCGCCGTTGCGCAGGCTGATTGCCAGAGCGCTGTCCTGGCCGTAGACCAGGGTCATGTCGTGACCGTGTTTCTTATGCTTGCGGTCGGCTTCCTCGATATTGTTCAGCGCAAGGTCATAGACCAGGCCGGCATCGGCTTTCAGAAACAGAGACATGAAGCTTCCCTCGATGTTGGCGGTCCCGACCGACCGGAACCGCTGATTGGCATGGCCGCTAGAGTAGGCAGTTGCCCGAATGTGTCAACACATTCCTTGTCGAAATCCGATGATTTGCGTATTTTATGGAAATCGCCGGCTGATCTGTCGACAAGTCGTGTGTCCATCTTCCTTGGCGACGGCCTGTGGCTGGGCTAATGTAGGGGTTCAAGGAGTACCGCTTTGCCCAAGACCAAGGATACGCCCGCAGCCGGCACCAACATCGTGCGGCTGGGCACCGACATGCCGGAGCCCTCGGGTACGCTCGCCGAACAGCTTTTCCACAAGCTGAAGGAGGCGATCATGCAGGGCGAGCTGCCGCTCGGCTCGAAGATCAGTGAGCCGGCGCTGGCCAGGCGCTACGGCGTCAGTCGTGGCCCCTTGCGCGAAGCGCTGCACCGGCTGCAGGAACGCAAGCTGATCACGCGCTCGGCCAACCAGGGCGCCCGAGTCATCGAGCGTACGCCGCAGGCGCTGCACGACCTGTTCGTCGTGCGCGAGGCGCTGGAAGGCATCGCCATCCGCGAGGCGGTGCTGCGCTGTTCGGAAGAGGAGCTGGACGCTCTGCGCGACAGCGTCGTCTGGCACGACCGGGCGCTGCAATCGCTGTCGCCGCACGAGCCCTATGTGCTGGGTTCGCCCGACCACGATTTCCATTTCCTCATCGCCTATGCCAGCCGCAACCCGCTGCTGATCGAGCTCCTGTGCTCCGAGCTCTATCCCTTGCTGCGGCTGTTCCGCTCCAAGCTCGATGATTCGCCCGAGCGTCGCCGCCAGACGATCATGGAGCACCAGCGCATCCTGACCGCGATGGAGGAGCGTGATGCCGAGCTGGCCGAGATGCTGATGCGCCGGCACATCGCCGCCGCCCGCCGCTCGCGCGAGGAGCTGTTCCCCGAAACCGAGCCGCCCGCCCGGATCGGCCGGCCGGGGGGATGATGTCTTTGGGCTGCGCCCGAGGCGTCAGTCTTGTTTCGGTTCGACCGGTGGGCGGCCGATGCTGGAATAGGTGAATCCGAGTTCGGCCATCTGCTGCGGCTTGTAGATGTTGCGCAGGTCGACAACGGCGCGGTGCTTCAGCTTCTTGGCGGCATAGTGCCAGTCGAGCTGACGGAACTCGTTCCATTCCGTGATGATCAAGAGGCAGTCCGCGCCCTCCATCGCATCATAGGCGTCGGCGGCGTAGGTGACGTCCTTGAGCAGC
>DATJJW010000065.1:0-3038 GCA_035491935.1 Allostellaceae bacterium
TGATGTCCTGCGGCGTGATGTTGTTGAGCGTACCGATCTGGTCGTCGGCACCCCAGCGCCCCCAGTTGGAGAGCTTCTTGGCCGCCTCGTAGATCGCGGCCTTGTTGACCTTCATCTTGCTGCCCATCGCTTTCCCTCCCCGTTTATCGTTACTTGATCGCCAATTTTACTTGATGGCCTGCGGATTGATCGGTGAACCGGCGCCGCCCGGCAGATGCAGCGGCGGGGCCGAGAAGAAGAACTCATAGACCTTGTCCCGGGCGCAATCCTCGGCCAGCTCCTTGAGATAGAAGATTTCTCCCATGGAGATGCCGATCGCCGGGATCACCACCCAGTGCCAGGGCTGGTTCGCCTCTTTCGTCTCGTTCGGCCGCACCTCGCAGCCCCAAGTGTCGAAACAGATGGCGGCAATGTCCTTCTCGCGGATCCAATAGCAGGTCTCGAAGGCCAGCCCCGGTGCGTTGCCGCCGGCATAGCCGGTCCAATCCTTCTTGGCGAGGCAGCGTTCCTGGTGCCCGGTGCGCACGATGACGAAGTCGCCCTTGCGGATCTCGACCCCTTGCGCCTTGGCACAGGCATCCAGCTCCGCGCTGGGGATGGCATAGCCGTCATCGAGCGAATCCACGCCCTTGAAGCGGGCGATGTCGAGCAGCACGCCACGGCCGACCATCTTGTCGCGGACATTCTCGATGCCGTTCTTGCGGGCGCCGCGTGAATCGACCAGCTTCGCGTCGTAGCCATTGTACATCTTGTCGTCGAGATAGATGTGGCAGAGCGAATCCCATTGGGTGGACGACTGGCAGGGCATGTTGATCGAGTCATCGGCATAGCGCAGCCCGCCGGCATCCTGCTTGCCCGCGACCGCATCGGTGCCGGTCGCCAGCATGGTGTGGACCGGGTTCCAGCGCCCGCCATAAAGGCCGGTCTGGATCGGCTCCTTCAGCGACAGACCCAGCGCGAAGACCTGGCCCTTCCTGATCAGCTTGGTCGCGTCGATAATGTCCTGCGGCGTCACGTTGTTGAGCGTACCGATCTGGTCATCGGTACCCCAACGGCCCCAATTGGAGAGTTTCTTAGCCGCTTCGTATATCGCGGCGCGATCGACTTTCATGACGCCCTCCCTGATTGTTATGTGATAATTATCGATCGATAAATAAATCAGGCTTAATCCTGGTACAAGCGCCAATAAGGTGATCGCTATTGCGCTCGGCATGTTAGTGACGCATTGGTCACTGACACGGTAGAGAGATAGGACGGTACCGCAATGGGACAAGCCGAGGGCAACGTGACGCCGCGCATCCCCAAGCGCCGGTCGGTCACGGATCGCCGGCAGCAGATCGTCGAACAGGCGGCGGAATTCTTCGCCCGCTACGGCTTCGACGCCGGCACGCGCGATTTCGCCCGCTATCTTGGCACGACACAACCCCTGCTCTACCGCTATTTCCCCACCAAGGAAGCCTTGATCCGCGAGGTCTACCGCGCGGTCTATCTGGATCTCTGGGACGAGAACTGGGCAGCGCTGCTCACCGACCGGACCAAGACCCTGCGTGAAAGGCTGATCGAGTTCTATCGTCGCTATACCGACAAGATCATGAATTCGCGCTGGATGCGGCTTTATCTCTATGCCGGTCTCAAGGGCGTCGAGATCAACCAGCCCTATATCCGCCTGGTCGAGGAACGCATCCTCAGCCGCATCATCACCGAATTCTGGCTGGAGCAGGACCGCCAGGCCCCGGAGACGGTCGGCGCGGAGGATATGGAGGCCGCCTGGATCCTGCAGGGCGGCATCTTCTATTTCGGCGTGCGCCGCTTCGTCTATGACGTGCCCACATATACCGACAAGGACGCGATGATCGCCAACGCCGTCGACATGTTCCTGGCCGGCTATGGCGACGTGATGCGGCGCCGCCTCGGCTAAAGGCTGACGCTGGAAATCCGGTCGAGCACCTCTGCGCGTCGCTCGGGCACCACGAATCCCAGCAGCACAGTTGAGGCTGCCGCATCGACGGCTGGCAGCAGCTTGTCCACGGCCAACTCGCCGGCGATCCAGAAGGACAGGCAGCCGCGGAAAACATAGGCGAGCTGCCTCGCGAGCTGTAGCGCCCCCACGCCCCGCATCTCCGTCACCAGCCCGTCGAATTCGCCCAACGCCAACGACCAGAGCGCTCTGGAATGCGCCATGACCGCGCTTTGTCCGGCCTTCGGGTCCGAATTCGGCAACCCTAGCGATCCGACCACTACCTTGTGGACCTCCGGCCGTTCCAGCAGCAGATCCGCCGCGATGCGGTTCATGGCCCAGATGCGGTCGATGGCATCTCCCGGCGGTGCGGCGGCGCGGAAAGCCGTCGCCATCCGGTCGATCAGCCGGGCCGACAGCGCCTGCATGATCGCGTTCTTGCTGCCGAAATGATTGAAGGGCGTGGCGAAACCCACCCCAGCCTCGGCCGCCAGCGCACGCATGGAGAAATCGTCGGCGCCCGCACGCGACAGCAGGCGTTCCGCCGCATCCAGCACCAGATCGCGAGCCTGCCGTCGATTGCGTTCCCGCAAGGATTCTCGATGAGCTTCCGTCATCACCAACCCGTAGCGCGTCCTGTATCCGTTTTCCATATCCGGCAATATCTATATCATGATATAAAATTAATATCCTGATATTATTGGCAAATGATGGACATCATGAACGCATCCCATCCCAAGACTTTCCTGATAACGGGCGTCAGCTCCGGCCTAGGCAAGGCTTTCGCGAAAGGAGCCCTGGCTGCCGGTCACCGGGTGATCGGCACGATACGCCAGGAGGCCGCCGCCCGGGATTTCCGGGCGCTAGGGCCGGCGCACGCCCACCCCCTGCTGCTCGACGTCACCGACTTCGCCGCCATCCCGGCGGCGGTGCGCTCGGCCGAGGAGACGGTCGGGCCGATCGACGTGCTGGTCAACAATGCCGGCTACGGCCATGAAGGCATCCTGGAGGAATCCACGATTGACGACATGCGCCGGCAATTCGACGCCAATGTCTTCGGTGCGGTCGCGATGATGCAGGC
>DATJJW010000066.1:0-2616 GCA_035491935.1 Allostellaceae bacterium
CGCTCAGCTGCTCGCGGGCGCTTCGATCGCGCTCATCGCCCTTCTGCCCGGCGTTGCCCCAGCCGCCATCGGGCTGTTCCTCGTCGGCTTCTTCGATTCGCCGCTGACGATCTGGGCCCAGACGCTGCGCATGGCCATCATCCCGCCGGAACTGCGGGGCCGGGTCTTTGCCCTGATCCGCCTCTCGATCCAGGGATTTGGTCCGGTCGGCAGCGCCATAGCCGGATTTCTGCTGCCGGTTCTCGGCATGGGCACGATGATTCTCCTGTCCGCTGGCGCCATCGGCCTGCCGGGGCTCGCCGGCATGGCGGTCGGCCCGCTGCGCCGCGCCCATGGGCCGGCTCCGGCCGCGGCGACTGCAGCGGCTGACGCTTAAGCCGCCGGTGCCGGAGCGTCGCGCTCGGCCTTGCGCTTGCGCACGCTCTCGCTCTTGAGCTGGCCGCAGGCCGCCATGATGTCGCGCCCGCGCGGCGTGCGCACGGGGCTGGCATAGCCGGCATTGAAGACGATGTCGCTGAAGGCGGCGATTGCCTCATCGCTCGCGCATTCGAACGGCGCGCCGGGCCAGGCATTGAAGGGGATAAGATTTACCTTGGCCGGAATGCCGGCGATCAGTTTGATCAGCGCCCTTGCATCGGATGGAGAATCGTTGACGCCCTTCAGCATCACATATTCGAAGGTGATGCGCCGCGCATTCGACAGGCCGGGATAGTTCCGGCAGGCATCCATCAGCTCGGCGATGGGATATTTCTTGTTGATGGGCACGATGCGGTCGCGCAGCGCATCGTTGGTCGCATGCAGCGAGATGGCGAGATTGACGTTCAGCTCCTCCCCGCAGCGCCGGATCATCGGCACGACGCCGGCGGTCGAGAGCGTGATGCGCCGCTTGGAGATGGCGATGCCTTCGCCATCCATGACGATGCGCAGCGCCTTGGCGACGTTATCGTAGTTATAGAGCGGCTCGCCCATGCCCATCATGACGATGTTGGAGATCAGGCGCCCATCGGGCGGCGAGGGCCATTCGCCGACCGCATCGCGCGCCAGCATCAGCTGGCCCAGGATCTCCGCACTCGACAGGTTGCGCACCAGGCGCTGGGTGCCGGTATGGCAGAAGCGGCAGGTGAGCGTGCAGCCGACCTGCGAGGAGACGCAGAGCGCGCCACGGTCTTCCTCGGGGATATGCACGGTCTCGGCTTCCTGGCCATCGGAAAAGCGCAGCAGCCATTTGCGGGTGCCGTCGATGGATTGGCTGTCGACGACAATGCTGGGCCGGTCGATGACGTAGTGCTTGGCGAGTTCGGCGCGGAAATCCTTCGACAGCGTCGTCATCGCGGCAAAATCGGTGGCGCCGCGGAAATAGATCCAGTGCCAGAGCTGGCGGGCGCGAAAGGCCGGCTGACCGATGGCTTTCAGCTCATCGGCCAGTTCGGCCCGGTCGAGGCCGACCAGGTTCTTGCGTGAATCTGTCCGGCCCGGGGGAGCGAAAATTTCGGCGTGCTGCGCCGTGCTCATGCCGGCCCGCCCATTGCCGCTACTGGATTTTGCAGGCGGTGCCGATCGCCTGATAGGCCTTGGAGAACCCGCTCAAGGAATAGGTATCTGTGATCTGGGTGCCGCGCGAGGAGGTGCCCTGGATCACCAGCGTGCTGCCCTTGCGCATGGCGGCGACCAGCTGTTTGTCGATATCGGAATTCTTGGCCCAGGCGCGATCCTTCTGCAGCAGCTCGAGCTGGAAGCTCTGCTTGCCGATGGTCACCTTGACCACGCTGTCGGGCTTGATGTCGTATCCGGCGACGTAGCTTACCTGGTCGCGCACATTGGCCTGGGGCGCGTGGGTGATGGCGATATAGGGCTTGCCGCGGCTGGCGAATTTGCCCGCCTGCTTCTTCGGATCGCTGGTGGCATAGCACAGGGTCTTGCCGCCATCGTCATAGGTGGAGGCGCTCCAATCGGTGAATTTGTTGATGGGCGTCGGGCCATTGGCCGCCCCGGCCGCTCCGGCCAGCCCAGCCAGGCTCAAGCCCAGAACCGCCACCATCACCGCAGCACCACGTCGATTGAACAAGTTCGTCATCATCCTGGCCCTAACCCTGCTATCCGATTGCGTGAAAAATGGTCCCGACCGGCGCGATTCGCCAGCGGTGATCCGCCAGAGGCTCGTTCCCGTATCATATTGCTGTGGAACAGGCAATTTCACTCCCGCGCCTCTCCGAAATTTCATTTGGCACCCTTGTTTGGGGGGCCGAATGGCGTCGGGGGCGCTGCCTTGCCGGAAGCCTGCCCAGGGGGCTAGATAGCCCGGTGACTCGATCCTCGACCCGCGACAGCAACCAGAGCGGGGCCGCTCAGGTTCCATCCCCCGACCCGCGCCAGGTTCCACTGGGCGATGCGGCCGGCGAACTGATCGGGCGCATCGCCAGCCGGGCCGACCGCGCCGCCTTCGCCGAGCTGTTCCGGCTGTTCGCGCCCCGGCTTAAATCCTATCTCATGCGTCAGGGCTGCGATTTTGCCGTGGCCGAGGATCTGATGCAGGAAACCATGGTCATGGTCTGGCGCCGGGCTGCGAGTTTTGACGCAACCCGCGCCTCGGCGGCCACCTGGCTGTTCACCATCGCG
>DATJJW010000067.1:0-6003 GCA_035491935.1 Allostellaceae bacterium
TGGCGGAATATGTCGCCGGCCGCTCCGACCGTTTCGTGGCGCTGGGCAGCGTGCCGATGCAGGATGGGCACCTGGCGGCGGAAGAGCTGGGCAGGGTCATGAAGATGTCCGGCATGAAAGGCGTGCAGATCCTGACCACCATCGGCGACAAGGAAATCTCCGACCCGTCCTTCGAGCCGTTCTGGACCAAGGCCGAGGAGACGAACGCGGTCGTGCTGCTGCACCCCAACGGCTTCACGCAAGGCCAGCGCCTCAAGAACCACTACTACAACAACGTGATCGGCAACCCGTTGGAAACGACGATGGCGATCCACAACCTGATCTTCGACGGCGTTCTGGAACGGCACCCGAAGCTCAAGATCGTCGTCGTCCATGGCGGCGGTTATGTCGGCGGTTACGCCGGCCGCATGGATCATGCCTGGGGTGCGCGCGGCGATGCCAAGGCCGGCCTGCCGAAGCCGCCGACGAGCTATTTCAAGCAGCTCTATTTCGACACGGTGGTCTTCACCTATGAGCAGCTGGAGGCGCTGGTGCGGCTGGTCGGCGTCGACCATGTCGTCATGGGTACGGATTATCCCTTCGACATGGCGGATAGCGATCCTGTCGGCCACGTCGCGAATTCGGCCCTCGACAAGGCGGCCATCGGCGCCATTTGCGGCGGCAATGCCAAGAAGCTCCTGAACCTGTAACATCCCCGTTTCGGGAGTGCAGGAGGCGCGTTCGATGGCGGTTGTCGAGTTCACCGTGAATGGTACGGCGCGGCGGGTCGAGCTTACGGCCGACCCGCCCTTGCTGCATGTCCTGCGCAACCAGCTCGATCTCAAGGGGTCGCGCTTCGGTTGCGGCCAGGAGGAGTGCGGCGCCTGCATGGTGCTGGTCGACGGCCAGCCATCTTACGCCTGCACGCTGCCGGCGGCCGATCTCAGCGGCAAGACGATCACCACGGTCGAGACGCTGAGCGATCCGGCTGGCCCGCATCCGCTCTATCAGGCCTTCCTGGAGGAGCAGGCGGGCCAATGCGGCTATTGCCTGTCGGGCATCTTGATCTCGGCCAAGGCGCTGCTCGACCACAACCCAGAGCCGTCCCGCGCGGAGATCATCGAGGCGCTGGACAAGCATCTTTGTCGTTGCGGCGCCCATGGTCGCATCCTGCGTGCGGTCGAGCGGGCCGGCGCCATGCTGCGCGCTCAGACGATGAAAACGGAAGGGTGAGGGGGCGGCGATGATCTCCAACACTCTGCCGCCCAGCCTGGTCGAGAATCCGAACATCGACCAATGGCTGGCATTCCCGCCCGACGGCACGGTCACCCTGCGGACGGGCAAGGTCGAGATCGGCCAGGGGCTGCTGACCGCGCTGATCCAGATCGCGGCGGAGGAGCTGGATGTGGAGCTGCCGCGCATCAACCTCATGACCGCCAGCACCGATGCCGCACCCAATGAAGGCTATACCGCCGGCAGCCGCTCGATCGAGCAGGCCGGGGTGTCGATCCGCCTGGTCTGTGCCGAGGTGCGCAAGCTGTTCCGGGATGCGGCGGCCGACAGGCTCGGCTGCGATCCGGCGGCGCTGCAGGTCGTCGACGGTACCTTCACTCTCGGCACCGCATCCACCGGCTTCGACTATTGGCGCCTGAGCGACGCGGTCGACCTCAAGCGCCGGGCCAGCGGCACGGTGCCGGCCAAGGATCCGGCCCAGCACCGCATCATCGGTACCGACGTGCCGCGCATCGACCTGCCGGAAAAGGTCGGCCGGACGCCCTTCATCCATGATGTCGTTGTGCCGGACATGGGGCATGCCAACATGCTGCATGCCAAGCTGCTGCATCGGCCGCGCCGCGACGCCAAGCTGGTCGAGTGGGACGAGGCGGCGGTCTCCCGTGCGGGGCTCGGACAAGTCTCCTTCCTCACCGACGGCGATGTCGTCGCGGTGATGGGCGATGACGAGCATCTGGTCGCCCGCGCCTTCGACAAGCTATGCGAGCGCGCCCGCTGGGAAGGCGGCTTCGACCTGCGCGAGGAGCATCAGGAAGCCTCGAGCCTGATGGATTTCGAAATGGCGCCGGATCGCGTGGTCGAACGCGGCGCGCGCGGCGACGTGCCGGTCGTGCACGAGATCGAGGGGACATATTCACGGCCCTATATCGCCCATGGCTCGATCGCGCCGTCCTGCGGGCTGGCGTTGTTCCAGGACGGCAAGCTCACGGTCTGGAGCCACAGCCAGGGCATCTTCTTCCTGCGCCGTTCGATCGCGCTGGCCTTGAAGCTGCCGATCGAGGCGGTGATCGTCACCCATCATCAGGGCGCCGGCTGCTATGGCCATAACGGTGCCGATGATGCGGCCTTCGATGCCGCCTTGGTCGCGATGCGCAATCCGGGCCGCGTGGTCCGCGTGCAATGGACCCGTGCCGACGAGCTGGGCGTGGCACCTGTGGGGGCGGCCTCGCTGGTGCGCTTCCGTGCCGGGCTGGATGCGGATTTCCGTCCGGTCGATTGGCAGTTCGACGTCTGGAGCCCAACCCATGGCAACCGGCCGGGCATGTATGGCGCGGTCAATCTGCTGACCGCCAATGCCTTGAGCGATCCGCCCAACGACCCGCCGCCGGCTTGCGTGGCCGATGAGGGCGGCGGCGGCGCCACGCGTAACGGCGTCACCCTCTATGATCTGCCGTATCAGAAGCTGGTGCACCATTTCGTGCGCCAGGGGCCGGTCAGGACCTCATCGATGCGCGGCCTCGGCGCCTTCGCCAACGTCTTCGCCATGGAGAGCTTCATCGACGAGATCGCCGAGCTTGGCGGGATGGACCCGGTGACATACCGGCTCATGATCATGAAGGACCCGCGCGCCCGTGGGGTCATCGAAGCGGCGGCGAAGATGTGCGACTGGTTCAACGAGGATGCCGTGGCGCCGGGTGCCACGCGCGGCTTCGCCTTCAGCCGCTACAAGAACGTCGCCGCTTACCTCGCCATGGCGGTCGAGGTCGTGGTCGAGGAGGAGGTGCGCGTCACCCGCGCCTGGTGTGCCGTCGATGGCGGGCTGGTCGTCAACCCCGACGGCGCCCGCAACCAGGTCGATGGCGGCGTCATCCAGGCGATCAGCTGGGCCCTGAAAGAACAGGTCAAGTTCGCGCAAGGCAAGGTCGCCTCCGACCGCTGGGAGCATTACCCGATCCTGCGCTTCTCCGAGGTGCCGGAGATCGAGACGATCTTTGTCGGCGATCCGCATGACCCGCCGCTCGGCATCGGCGAGGTTTCCGCCGGCCCCACGGCGGCTGCCATCGGCAATGCGGTCGCCAAGGCCCTGGGCATGCGGCTTCGCCATCTGCCGTTGACGCGCGAACGCATCATGCAGGCGATGCTGGAAGCCTAGGCAGGGCCCGGCCGCGCCAGGTTCTAGTCGTGGAAAAGGTGCGAGGCGTGGGTGATGGCGGCGCCGGCGCGCATCGCCGCTGCGACGAGTGCCGTCTCCGACAATTGCGCGTCGGTGGCGCCGGCCTTGCGTGCCCGCTTGGTGTGGATTTCGAGGCAATAAGGGCATTGCGTGGTCAGGGCCACCGCCAATGCCATCAGTTCCTTGTTCAGGACGCTGACGGCACCGTCGACGAAGGCCGCCTTGTCGAAGGCGTTGAACGCCGCCATGGCTTCCGGCGCGTGGGCCGAGAGATTCTGCAGCTTTTGGAGGTTTTTCATGTCGTACATGGCGTATCTCCAGACTTGAGACGTCCCGTCGAGGAAACGGGACGTCCCTTATGAAGCCGCGATTACGCCTGTTTGGCCATAGTCGGTTTCGACGTATCCGGCAGCAGCGCGGTCAGCAGGCCGATGACCGGCAGATAGGCGCAGACTTGGTAGACCGCGTCGATGCCGGCGATGTCGGCGAGCGCGCCCAGCGCCGCCGCACCGATGCCGCCCATGCCGAAGGCGACGCCGAAGAACAGGCCGGAGACCATGCCGACGCGGCCGGGCATCAGCTCCTGCGCATAGACCAGGATCGCCGAGAAGGCCGAGGACAGCACCAGGCCGATCACCACGCTCAAGGCGACGGTCAATCCCAGGCCGGCATAGGGCAGCGCCAGGGTGAAGGGCAGCACGCCCAGGATCGAGACCCAGATCACCTTCTTGCGGCCGATGCGGTCGCCGATCGGGCCGCCGGCAAATGTGCCGACCGCGGTCGCGGCCAGGAAGACGAAGAGGTAGATCTGCGCCGTCTCTGCCGACAGGGCGAAGCGATGCATCAGGTAGAAGATGTAATAGCTGGTGATGCTGGCCAGATAGAAATACTTCGAGAAGATCAGCGCGATCAGGATGGCGATGGCGCTGCCGACCTGCCGCCGCGAGATGTGGTTGAGATCGGTCGCTGCCTTGCGGGGGCGTGACGTCGCATGCCCCTGGGCGCGATACCAGCGCCCGAGGCTGGTCAGGATGATCATGCCGCCCAGCGCCACCAGGGCGAACCAGGCCAGGCTCGACTGGCCGCGCGGCAGGACGAAGAAGGCGGCGAGCAGCGGCCCCAAGGCCGTGCCGGCATTGCCACCGACCTGGAACAGCGACTGCGCCATGCCGTGGGCGCCGCCGGACGCCAGGCGGGCGATGCGCGAGGATTCCGGATGGAAGATCGACGAGCCCGTACCGAGCAGTGCGCCACCCAGCAGCAGGGTCGGGTAATTGGTGGCAAACGCCAGCGTTACCAGCCCCAGCAACGAGGCGCCCATGCCGAAGGGCAGGGAATAGGGCTGCGGCCGGCGGTCGGTATAGAGGCCGATCAACGGCTGCAGCAGCGAGGCGGTGATCTGATAGGTGAGCGTCAGGAAGCCCAGCTGCATGAAGCTGAGATCGAGCCCGCCCTTGAGGATGGGATATATGGCCGGCAGCAGCGATTGCAGCATGTCGTTGACGAGATGGCAGAAGCTGGCAGCGCCCAGGATGGAAAACGCGGTCGTCTCGGCTTGCGGCCGACTGATGACTGCCTCACTCACGATGATCGGACCTCTTTGATACGCCGGCGCTCGGACAGCGACGACGGCATTGCTTATGACGATGCCAGAGATTATGTGAGGCAGGCTAGGCCCGCCACCGCGCTCAGGCCTAATTATTACGAGACTGGGCCATGGTGCGGAATATTCGAGCCGATGAGATCGAGAGGATGGACGTGCCGGTCCTGGCGATCGGCAACGACTATGCCCATGGTCATGCCATTCCACCGCATCACCATTGGCGCGGCCAATTGCTGTTCGGCACCTCCGGCGTCGTCGTGGTGTCGACGCCGACCGGCACCTGGGTGATGCCGCCTCAGCGCGGCATGTGGATCCCGCCGGGGACCCAGCATCATGTACGCATGCTGGGGGCGGTCAGCGTCGAGAGCATCCTGCTGGCGCCGGATCTGGCTGCGGACATGCCGGGCCACTGTCAGGTCGTCGCCATCACGCCCTTCATGCGCAGCCTGATCGGCAAGGCCCTGGACCTGCCGCTGGCTTATGAGGCGGACAGCCATGCCGGCGCGCTGATGGCGTTGATCCAGCATGAGATGCGGCAATTGCCCGTGCTGCCGCTGTCGCTGCCCTTGCCGGTGCATGCGGCGTTGGCGCGGCGCTGCCGCCAATTCCTGCTCGAGCCCAAGGTACATGAGGCGATCGAGGATTGGGCGGCATCACTCGCCATGAGCCGGCGCAGTTTCACTAGGCTGTTCCGGCGCGAGACGGGCATGAGCTTCCTCAATTGGCGCCAGCAAGCCTGTCTGGTGACGGCCTTGCCGCGGCTGGTCGCCGGCGAGGCCGTGACCTCCGTGGCGCTCGATCTCGGCTACGACAACCCGGCTGCCTTCACCAGCATGTTCAAGCGCGTGCTGGGGGCCTCGCCCCGGGTGTACCTAAGGGATGCCTATCTTAAGGACAACGCGCCCTAAGCGAAGTTGGTCGAGCGCGAGAGCGTCTCCCAGGCGGCGATCTCCTGCCGCATTGCTGCCAGCTTCTCGTCGACCAGCTTGAGTGCGTCGTCACCGAGGAACAGCCG
>DATJJW010000068.1:0-2516 GCA_035491935.1 Allostellaceae bacterium
CCCGAGGTCTTGAGCTTGAGCTTGTCCATCCACGACAGGAACGGATATTCGTTGCCGCCGAACCACACGCCCAGCGTCTTGCCCTTGAAGTCGGCCGGAGTCTTGACGCCGGAGTCCTTGCGGCAGGTCAGCATCATGCCCGAGCGCTTGAACACCTGGGCGATGTTGACCAGTGCGATGCCTTTCTCGCGCGTCGCTAGCGCCGACGGCATCCAGTCGATCACCACGTCGGCGCCGCCGCCGGCGATGACTTGCGGCGGGGCGACGTCGGGGCCGCCTGCCTTGATCGTCACATCGAGCTTCTCGTCCTTGTAGAAGCCCTTGTCCTTGGCCACGAAGTAGCCCGCGAATTGAGCCTGTGTCACCCACTTGAGCTGTAGCGTGAGCTTGTCCTGCGCCTGGGCGCCCGCGCCGGACAACGCCAGGATGGCGGCACCAGCTAGCATCGGTAGTCTCTTCATGTTTCCTCCTTGGTCGCTGTCTTTCATTGATTCTGGTCCTGGCGGTAGGACGGATGCCAGAAGGTCAGTCCACGCTCGATGAGCGCAAGCAAGCCATAGAACATCGAGCCGGCAAGCGCGGCGACGGCGATGGTCGCCCACACCACATCGACGTTCATGCGGCCGATTTCCACGGAAATCCTGAACCCCATGCCGACCACCGGCGTGCCGAAGAATTCCGCCACGATGCCGCCGATCATGGCCAGAGTCGAATTGATCTTGAGTGCATTGAAAATGAAGGGAAGCGCCGAGGGCAGGCGGAGCTTGACGAGCGTCTGCCAGTATCCGGCGGCGTAGGACTGCATGAGGTCGCGCTCGATCTCGTTCGATGCTGCGAGGCCCGCGATCGTGTTCACCAGCATGGGGAAGAACGTCATCACCACGATGACCGCGGCCTTGGACTGCCAGTCGAAGCCGAACCACATGACCATGATCGGCGCGATACCGACGATCGGGATGGCGCTGACCAGGGAACCGAGCGGCAGCAGGCCGCGCTGCAGGAATGGGCTGCGGTCGACCAACAGGGCCACGACGAAACCCGAGGCCGAGCCGAGAGCGAAGCCCGCCAGTACCGATTTCAGGAAAGTCTGGCGGAAGTCCTGCCAGAGCTGGCCGGCATTGGCCGCGAGCTGGTGGCCGATGCGCGCCGGGCTGGGCAGCAGCACCATCGGGACATCGAAGCCCACGACCAGCACCTGCCACAGCCAGACCAGCAGGAGGCCGAACAGGCCGGGCACGACCAGGGCGCCGATCCAGCGCGGCTTGTCGACCTTGGCCAGCGCCTCAAGACCGTACCAGCAAGCAGCGACCACCAGGACGACGAAGATCCAGAGCAGGAGGGAGGCGCCATTGTCGAGGAAGACCAGCGTCGCAGCACCGCCGGCCAGCGCGGCGGCCAGAGCGCTGAGGCCCGTCTTCACCGCGCCCCTCCCATATGGCTCAGTACGATGCGCTCGACGAGGCCGACGACCCAGACCAGCACCGTGCCGAGCAGCGCGGCCATCACCAGCGCCGACCAGATCTGCACGGTCTGGCCGTAGTAGGAGCCACTCAGCAGGCGGGCGCCGAGCCCTTCCTGGGCGCCGGTCGGCAGCTCGCCGACGATCGCTCCCACCAGGCTGATGGCGATCGCCACCTTGAGAGAGGGAAAGAGGAAGCCCATCGAGGCGGGCCAGCGCAGCTTCCAGAAAGTCTGGATGGGCGTGGCCGAATAGGTGCGCATCAGGTCGAGCTGCAGTGGATCGGGCGAGCGCAAGCCCTTCACCATGCCGATCGCGACCGGGAAGAAGCAGAGGTACATCGAGATCACGGCCTTGGGGAACAGCCCGGTCAGCCCGAGATTGCCCAGCACGACGATGATCATGGGCGCAATGGCGAGAATCGGGATGGTCTGCGAGGCGATGATCCAGGGCAGCAAGCTGCGATCGAGCGTGCGCGAGCGCACGATGGCCAGCGCCAGCAGGATGCCGAGCAGGGCGCCGAAGGCGAAGCCGACCAAGGTGGCCGAACCGGTGATGTAGGCGTGGTAAACCAGGCTGCGCGGCGAATCGACCTCGCGATCGAACACGCTGTCGTAGAACTCGATCGCCACCTGGTGCGGCGCCGGCAGTACCGGCCGCTCGAGCGACCAGGCCGTGGCGATGAATTCCCGGATCGTTGGTTGCTCGAGCCGCTGCTCGACCAGACCGGCATTCAGCCAGATCGCGCCGAGGTGCCAGACGCCGATGATCGCGGCGCTGACTACCAGCAGCGGCAGGGTGCGGCCCTCGCGCAGCTTCGCCGCCAGCCCGGGCTGCCGGTGCAGGGCGAGTGCCGCGTCAGTCATAGGAATGTCCGGCGCGCAACGCCTGGCGCACGCGATGAGCGATCGCGAGAAACGCCGGCGTCTCTCGGGCATCGAGCGTGCGGTTGGCGGGCAGATCGTTCTCGATCACCTTGAGGATGCGGCCGGGCCGGGGTGACATCACCACGATGCGGCTGGAGAGGAACACCGCCTCGGGGATGGAGTGGGTGACG
>DATJJW010000069.1:0-14869 GCA_035491935.1 Allostellaceae bacterium
CGATGTCATCCCCGGTGATGGCGCCCAGATCGCGCAGATGCGCATGGCAATCGACGCCAGCGGCCTCCACCCGGGCCTCGTAGCGGTTGCCGAGGAATACGGCGGATTTGAAGCGTGCCGGAATGGTGCCCTCGCCACCGGTACCCGCCGGCAGCAGGGCCAGGTCCTCCGGTCGCACGACCAGAGCCGCATCGGCGCCTTCGCGGAGGCTCTCCAGCGTCTCGGCATGGGCGCGGCCCCACAGGCCGAAGCCGGCGCCAATACGCAAGAAGATCCGGCCGGCGTCGCGGTCCTTGGCCTCGACCTTGCCCGGCAGCAAATTGGTCGAGCCGACGAAGCCCGCAACGAAGCGTGTCCGTGGCCGGCGATAGATCTCCTCGGGTGTGCCGGCCTGCTCGATCACGCCCTTGTGCATGACGATGACCCGGTCGGCGAGCACTAGCGCCTCTTCCTGGTCATGGGTCACGTAGAGCATGGTGGCGCCGATGCGGTCGTGCAGCTCCTTCAACTCCAGCCGCATTTCCTGACGCAAGGCGGCGTCGAGATTGGACAGGGGCTCGTCGAGCAGCAACAGCGACGGCTCGGTCGCGATCGCGCGTGCCAGCGCCACGCGCTGCTGCTGGCCTCCCGAGAGCTCGCGCGGGAAGCGCTCCGCCATGCCGTCGAGCCGGACGATCTGCAGCAGACGCTTCAGATGCTCGCGCATCTGCAGCTTGGGCGTACCCGCGACCGCGAGGCCGTAGGTTACGTTCTCCCCGACGTTCTTGTGCGGCCAGACGGCATAGTTCTGAAACACCATGCCGAGATGCCGCTTCTCGGTCGGCACCATGGCACTGGCGCCCGAGGCCAGCTTGCCGTCGAGCCAGATCTCGCCGCCATCCGGCCGGTCGAACCCGGCGACCATGCGCAACGTCGTACTCTTGCCGCAGCCGCTGGGACCCAGCAGCACGACACTTTCACCCGGCGCTACGGCCAGATCGATACCTCGAACGATAGCGTTGCCGCCAATGGATTTGGTCAGCCCACGCAATTCCAGCCGCGGCTGGGTCGCTTCACCCCACATGGTTCACCCTGCCGATCAATGACGATGGAAAACTTGCTTAAATTTCAACAGGAAAGCATCGGTCTTCTTTTAGTCGTCGGCGTGGCCGGAGGCCGCTCAATGACGATGGAAAACTTGCTTGAATTTTGCCAGGAACGCGTCGGTCTTCTTCTGGTCGTCGAGCGTGGCCGGAGGCTGCTGGATCGGATGGAAGGAGGCGATGGTCGGCGCACCGGGCTTCAGCTTGACCGTCGAATTCGCTGGCCAGAACGCGCCATATTCGGTCAACACATTCTGCCCCTCGGGCGACAGCAGAGCTTCCACCAGCAGCTTGGCGGCATTGGGATGCGGCGCCTTCGCCATGATGCCCATCGAGGACAGCACGACGATGGAGCCTTCCTTCAGCACGAAGGAATCGATCGGCTGCCCCTTATGCTTGGCCGGCTCCAGATTGAAGGTCGAGAGCAGCGGCGACAGCGTGCGTTCGCCGCTTGCCAGCATGCGGATGACGTCCGGGTTGCCGCGCACGAACAGGACGTTCTGGGTCGCCAGCTTGGTGAGGTAGTCCCAATCTATGTAATTCTTGGCCAGCAAGGTCTGCAGGAAAGTCAGCGTATTGCCGGAGGTGGTCGGGTCGGGCATCACGATCTTGCCCTTCCACTTCGGATCGAGGAAGTCGGCCAGGCTCTTCGGCAAGGCCGAGCGGTCCGGGAAGGCGTTCGTATTGAAGGCGGCCGGCAGCAGGTAGAGTTCCGGCGAGTAATAGGCGCCGTCCGCATCGGCATAGTCGGGGGCGAAATCGTTGAAGGTCGTTGCCTTGTAGGGCTCATAGAAGCCCTTCTGCTTCCAGAGCTTGGCGACATAGGCCTGCGACATATGGGTGACGTCGACCCGGTGCTGGCCGGCGGCATATTCCGTCTCGACTTGGGCGATGAGCGCTGGCGAGCCGAGCGGCGTGATCAGCAGCTGCACATCCGGAAAAACCTGCTTCCAGAAGGCGCTGATGCGCTGCGCCGTCTCCTGCCTGCCATCCGTATAGAAGATGACCGAGCCTTCCTTGGCCGCTGCCTTGTAGAGATCGGCGAAACGCTCAGGCAAGCCGCCCGCGGCACGCGCGGCCAGGGGCAGGCCGAGCGCGGCGGTGCCGGAAACGGCCGAGGCCAGCAACGTGAACTGGCGGCGGCTGAGGCCGGACTTGACGGACGGGAAGCGCGAAAAATCTTGGCGTTTCATGTAAGGAGCCCCGATGTGCGGCGGGTAGACACCCCGTTTTTCGGCGTACTCTTACCCGATCCATTGCGAAGCGTCCCATCTTATATATTGGAATATCGATTGCAATAGTATCGGAACATACTATGTCACCGCCATCAGATGGGCATTGCCGCCTGCCGCCGCGGTGTTGACGCTGATCGATCGCTCGACGAGCAGCCCTTCCGGCCGGTACCCGGCGTCTTCCGTCTGGATCGACAGGATGGGGCCCAGTGTCGCGATATTGGCGGCCAGGGCCAGCAGCCCCTCCGGATCGCCCTGATAGAGCACCGCACCGAAGCGCTTTTGGCGTCGGTCGGGCAGCGGCACGACATGGGCACGCAGCGCCTCCGGCAAGGTCTCGAACACGGCGAAAGGCGAGGTGCCATCGATATAGGCCAGATTGCCGGTGGCGAGCGCCACGCCGATCTGCCGCTGGATTCCAGGCAGTGTCGTGGCCACGCACAGGACGGCGCCGCAGGGCTCCAACTCGTAGCGGTTCTGCTCGCCGACCGGGCCGGCCAAGTCGACGGCATATCGCGTCAGCAAGGCCGGCGCCGGCCCCTCGCCCAGATGCCGCCACCACAGCTCGGCCGCCTCCTCTACCACCGGCTCGCCCCCCGGCAGCGTCACGCCCGGATGCATCGCCAGCAGCCGGTAGAGATAGAGCGGCCCGCCTGCCTTGGGGCCGGTGCCCGACAGCCCGTGGCCGCCGAAGGGCTGCACCCCCACCACGGCGCCGATCAGGTTGCGGTTGACATAGATGTTGCCGGCCGCTGCCCGGTGCGTCACCCGCTCGACCGTCTCGTCGATGCGGGTATGCAGGCCGAAGGTCAGGCCATAGCCGGTGGCGTTGATCTGGTCGACCAGCGCGTCCAGCCGGTCGCGGCGGAAGCGCAGCACATGCAGCACCGGCCCGAACACCTCGCGCTTCAACGTTGATATCGCGTCGATCTCGATGATGGTCGGCGGCACGAAAGTGCCACGGGCGGTTTCCTCCGACAGCGGCACCTGGCTCACCACATGCCCCGCCTGGCGCATCGCCTCGACATGACCCGCGATGTTCGCCCGCGCCTCTTCGGTGATGACCGGGCCGATATCGGTCGCGAGCCGGTCGGGGCTACCGACCGTGAGCTCGTTCAAGGCCCCCTTCAGCATGGCGAGGATATGGCTCGCGACGTCCTCCTGCACGCAGAGCACGCGCAAGGCCGAACAGCGCTGGCCGGCGGAATCGAAGGCCGATTGCAGCACATCGGCCACCACCTGCTCGCTCAAGGCCGAGGAATCGACGATCAGCGCGTTCTGCCCGCCGGTCTCGGCGATCAGCGGCACCGGCGCGCCATTTGGATTGAGCCGCGACGCCAGTTGCTTCTGGATCAGCTTCGCCACCTCGGTCGAACCGGTGAACATGACGCCGCGCATGCGGGCATCGGCAACCAGTGCCTGACCGACGACCGGCCCCGGGCCGGGAAGGCACTGCACGGCGGCATCCGGTACGCCCGCCTCGCGCAATATCTCGACCGCAATGCTCGCGATCAGCGGCGTCTCGTCGGCGGGCTTCGCCACCACCGTGTTGCCGGCCGCCAGCGCCGCCGCCACCTGGCCGGTGAATATCGCCAGCGGGAAATTCCACGGGCTGATACAGACGACCGGCCCCAACGGGATATGGGTCGCGTTGTCGAAATGGCTGCGGATCTCCGCCGCGTAGTAGCGCAGGAAATCGACCGCCTCGCGTACCTCGCCCACCGCATTGGCCAGCGACTTGCCGGCCTCGCGCACGATGATGCCGATGAGATCGACCATGAGCGTTTCCATGAGCTCGGCGGCGCGCTCCAGGCAGGCCGCACGCTCCACCGGCTTCACGGCGGCCCAGGCCGGCGCCGCCTGCTCGGCCGCCGCCATGGCGTGTGCGGCGAGGTCCGCATCCGCCTCCTCGATCACGCCCACCTTATCCCCGTGGTTAGCCGGGTTGAGGATGGTGCGGAGCGAGCCTTTCGTCGAACCATCGTCGAGCGGCACCGCGTGATAGGTCTTGTCCGCCGATGCCGCCAGGGCCTCGGCCAGATAGGCCAGGTTGATCTCGCTCGACAGGTCCAGCCCGGCGGAATTCATACGCACCGTCCCGAAGAGGTGGCGCGGCAGCGAGATGCGCTCATGCGGCGCACCCGGCGGCTTGATCTTCGCCGCCTCCGCCACGGGATCGGCGACGAGTTCGTCGATTGCCACCTCCGGGTTCGAGATACGATTGACGAAGGAGGAATTGGCGCCGTTCTCCAGGAGGCGCCGGACCAGATAGGCCAGCAGCGTCTCATGGGTCCCGACCGGCGCATAGATGCGGCAGGGGCGGTTGAGCTTGGTCTTTCCGACCACTTCGTCATAAAGCGGCTCGCCCATGCCGTGCAGGCACTGGAACTCGTACTGGCCGATATAGAAATTGCCGCCGGCCATGGCATGGATGGTGGCGAGTGTCATCGCGTTATGGGTCGCGAATTGCGGGAAGACCGCATCCGGCGCCGCCAACAGCTTGCGCGCGCAAGCTATATAGGAGACGTCGGTGTAAACCTTGCGCGTGAAGACCGGGAAGCCCTCCAACCCGTCGATCTGCGCGCGCTTGATCTCCGCGTCCCAATAGGCGCCCTTGACCAGCCGCAGCATCAACCGATGATTGGTCCTGCGCGCCAACTCGATGACGAAGTCGAGCACGAAAGGCGCGCGCTTCTGATAGGCCTGGACGACGAAGCCGATACCGTTCCAGCCGTCGAGCTCCGGCGCCATGCACAGCGCTTCCAGGATATCGAGTGACAGATCGAGCCGGTCCGCCTCTTCGGCATCGATATTGAGGCCGATATCGTAACGGCGGGCGAGCAGCGCCAACGCCTGGACGCGCGGCAGCAACTCCGTCATCACGCGGGCCCGCTGCGCCCGGCCGTAGCGCGGATGCAAGGCCGAGAGCTTGATCGAGATGCCCGGCCCCTCATAGATGCCGCGGCCGGCGGCAGCGGCACCGATGGCATGGATCGCCTGTTCATAGGCTGAGAAATAGCGTTGGGCGTCGGCCGCCGTGGTCGCAGCCTCGCCCAGCATGTCGTAGGAATAGCGGAACCCGCGGGCTTCCAGCTTGCGTGCCCGCGCCAGGGCTTCGGCGATGGTCTGGCCGGTGACGAATTGCTCGCCCATCATGCGCATGGCGAGGTCGACGCCCTTGCGGATCACCGGTTCGCCGCCGCGCGCGATGATACGCACCAGCGCGTTGGACAACGTACCCTCATGGGCGGTCGCGGTCAGGTCGCCGGTGACCACCAGCCCCCAGGTCGCGGCATTGACGAAGAGCGACGGGCTGTGCCCGAGATGCGAGCGCCAATCGCCGCCGCCGATCTTGTCGCGGATCAGACGGTCGCGGGTCGCACTGTCGGGGATGCGCAGCAAGGCTTCGGCCAGGCACATCAGCGCCACCCCCTCTTCCGAAGAGAGCGCGTATTCCTGCACCAGCGCCTCGACGCCGCCGCCCTTGTTCCTGGCCCTCAATGCCGCAACCAGCCCACGTGCGGTCTTGCGGGCGGCGGCGGTCACGGCGGATGGCAACGAGGCCGCCTCGATCAACGGCGGCACGCATTCAGGTTCAGGCGTGCGATAGCTTTCGGCAATGCGCCGGCGCTGCGGGCTCAGAGGCTGGACATCGTCGCAAAGAGCCTGGAAGACCGCGTCCATCGTTCCCGTCCTGGGCCTGTTTTCCGTTAACGATTGTGATCGCCGGATAGGCCGAGGACAAGAGGTGATGAAATCAGCGCCAGCCCAGCCCTAAACTCTTCTGCAAAGCGACGTAATCCTGGGTTAGCTGCGCCTCCGCCGTGGCGACATTCTGCTGGGATTCGACACGGGTGCGCTCGGCATCGAGCTCGTCGAGGCTGGTGGCCGTGCCACCGGCAACGCGCTTGGCCGTGAGCTCGGCGGTACGCTCGGCCGAGGCCTGGACCGCGAGCTGCCTTGTCACCGCCTCGCGCTGCCGGCCGAAGCGGGAGAGCGCCGTCTCCGCATCCTGCAAGGCGCCCAGCACGGTCTTGCGATAATTGGCCAGATATTCGTCCCTGCCCGCCTTCGCCTGCTCGACCTTGGCCGCCGTCCGGCCGAAATCGAAGGGCGTCCAGCTCAAGGTCGGCAGCAGCGCATAGGTGAAATTGCCGCTGTCGAAGAGATGCGAGGGTTGGGTGGCGCTGAAGCCCAGAGATCCCAGGAACTGGACCTTGGGGAAATAATCGGCGATGTGCTGGCCGATCGCCGCGTTCTGCTCGGCCAATTGCCGCTCGGCGGTGCGGATGTCCGGCCGGCGCTTGATCAGGCTGGCCGGATCGCCGACCGCCACTTGGGCTGGCGGCAGCGGCACGGGCGCCGGTGCCGAGAGTTCGCCATCGAGCGCGCCGGGTTCGCGGCCGGTCAACACGGCCAGCTTGTCCAGCTGTTCGGCGATCTGCGCCTGCAGCGGCACATAACTCGCCTGGGTGGTCAGCAACTGGTCGTTCAGCCGCTCGACATCAAGGTCGGAGGCGGTACCGCCGGCCCGGCGTTCGCGCGTAAGGTCAAGCGACCGGGCTTCCAGCGCCGCATCCCGGCGCAAGAGCGCCAGGCGATGCTGCACGTCACGCAAGCCGACATAGTCGTTCGCGACCTCGGCGGCCAGGCTGACCTGGGCATCGGCAAGCTGGGCCTGGGCGGCGCCCACAGCCGCCTCCGCCCCTTCGACAGCGCGGCGTTTGCCGCCGAAAAGGTCGATCTCCCAGGTCGCATCCGTACTGGCACTGTAGAGTTCGAGCGGATCGGGTATGGCCGAAGAGGCAGCGGCTGCCGCCTCCGCGCCCGCCCCGGCACCGGCGCTGGTACCAAGCAATCCGTTGCCGGTCTTGGCACGCAAATAGAGCGCCGAGGCCGAGGTGGTCGGCAGGAGATCGGCCCTGGAGCCGCCAAGACTGGCGCGCGATTCGCGCAGCCGGGCGCGCGCGGCCGCGAGATCGGGGCTGAAGGCCAAGGCATCCTGGATCAGCCGGTCGAGCTGTTTGTCGCCGAGATCGGTCCACCAATCGGCCGGCGGCGGTGCCGCCGAGGCGTCGCCCGCCCGATGGAAGGCGGCGGCGGCAGCCTCATGCGGCGCCACATTGGGTGCGCCGTGATAGTCGGGACCGACCTCGCAGGCCGCCAAGCTCAGGCACAGGATGCCCAGTACGGGGACGACGCCTGGCACGAGAATGGAACGCATCGTCATCGCTCCGTCCCCAGCCGGGGCGGCGGACGCAGCAGCAGGACCAGCGGCATCAGCACCGTCAGCGCGACGCCCAGCACGAAGAAGCAATCGGCATAGGTCATGACCAGCGCCTGGACATGGATGGTGCCGGCCAGTTGCGCCAGGGCCTGACTCCGCCCATGGGCGAGATCGCCGCTATTGGCGGCGAAGGATGCCGCTTGGCTGTTGATATAGTCCTGCACTCGGGGCGAATTGGCGCGCACCGTCTCGCGGATGGCATCGGCATGGCCCTCGACCCGGCGGTCGATGAACACGCCGAGTAGCGCCAGGCCGATCGAGCCGCCCATGTTGCGCGCCATGTTGTAGAGCCCGGCGGCATCGGCCGCATCTTCCCTGGACACGGCGCCGACCGAGGCCTGGTTCAGAGGCATGAAGGCCAGCATCTGGCCGAAGCCACGCAGCAACTGGGAGAAGACGAAATCATTGCCCGAGACGTCCGGCGACAGGCCGGTATCGACGAAGCAGCTGACCGCGAAGCAGACCAGGCCGATGAACACGGTCAGCCGCGCATTCATCCGGCCCATGATGATCGGCAGCACCGGCATCATCAGGAAGGCCGGGATGCCCGAGAGGAAGAGGATGTTGCCGGTCTGCTGGGCATTGTAGAGCGACACGCCGCTCAAGACCTGGGGCAGGATATAAAGGATGCCGTAGAGCACGGTGCCAACCACGACCACCAGCACGATGACGCTGGCATAGGACCAGTTGAGCATCAATCTCAATTTCAGCACCGGCTGCTTCGCCGTCATCTGGGCGATGCCCATGGCGATGAAGCCCAGCACGGACGCCACGCTCAGCCAACAGATGATATCGGATTCGAACCAGCGATCGCGCTGCCCCTCCTCCAACACGACGGTGAGGCAGGACAGGCCGATGGTCATGCCGACGATGCCCAGCCAATCGGCATTGACGAAGCGGTCGAGATGCATCCGCTCATGCGGCAGTCCCAGCAACAGCAAGGCGACCAGGGCGACCGCGACCGGCACGTTCAGGAAGAAGCACCATTGCCAGGAGACATTTTCGGTCAGCCACCCGCCGATGACCGGCCCGAACAGCGGGCCCAGCAGCACGATCAAACCGAAGATGGTCATGCCGACCGGCATCTGTCTCGTCGGCAGGCGCGTGCGCACGATGGTCTGCGCCGTCGGGATCAGCGCCCCGCCGAAGAAGCCCTGGCCGACGCGGCCGATGATCATGGTGGGAAGCGTATCGCCCAGCCCGCACAGCATCGAGAAGGCGGTGAACAGCACCGCACAGCCGAGCAGCAGGTTGCGCAAGCCGAACACACGCGCCGACCAGGCCGAGAGCGGAATCATCACCGCCTCGCTCACGAGATAGCCGGTCGAGATCCAGGTGCCCTCCGTACCGCTGGCACCGATCTCGCCCTGGATCTGCGGCAGGGCCGAATTCACGATCGAGATGTCGAGCGTGGCGATCAGCGCGCCCAGCGCCCCACCCAGCACGGCGATCCAATCCTGCAGCGAGGCGCGCGGCTCCGCCCCCTCGTCAATGCTCATGCTGCACCACGGAGGCTTTCGTCGTGTCGACGGTGACCGTTGCCGACAAGCCCGGCACCAGCCGGCCGGCCAGATCGTCCGGCACGATCAGATGCAGCCGCACCGGCACGCGCTGAACGATCTTGGTGAAGTTGCCGGTGGCGTTCTCCGGCGGCAGCAGGGCGAATTCGGCCCCGGTACCGGGCGCGAAGCTGTCGATCACCGCATCCAGGTGCCGGCCGCCCAGCGCGTCGATCCGGACATCCGCCTTCTGCCCGACCTTCATGCCGGCCAGCTGCGTTTCCTTGAAATTGGCGACAAGATAGATCGCCTGCACCGGCACCACGGACATGAGCCGCGTGCCCGGCTGCACGAACTGGCCGATCTGCACGCTCTTGTCGCCGATACGGCCGGCAATGGGCGCGCGCAGCAGCGTGTCATCGACATCGATCTGGGCACTTTTGACCTGCGCCTCGGCCGCCGAGAGCTGCGCCACGGATTGCTGGCGTTGCGCCTCCAAGGTCGCTATCTGCCGCTTGGCCAGCGTCACCGCCGCCGCGTCCGCCTTGGCGGATGCAACCGCCTGGTCGCGCTGGTTGCGGGCATTGGCCGCCTTCTCCTGCGTCTCGACACCCTGGGTGGCGAGCCGCGCGTAGCGGACGGCCTCATGCTCGGCATAGGCGGCATTGGCCTCGGCACCGGCCAGGTTCGCCTCGCTCTGGCTCAGGCCGGCGCGCTGCTGGTCGATCTGCCGGTCGGCGGCATCGATCTCGGCACGCCTGACATCCAGACTCGCCTCCTGCAATGCCAGCGAGGCCTGGTAATTGCGCGCATCGATCCGCACCAAGGGCTGGCCGGCCGCGACCTTCTGATTGTCGCGGACATAGACATCCTCGACATAGCCCGAAACCTTGGGCGCCACCGCCACCGTGTCGGCGCGCAGATAGGCGTCGTCAGTGTCCTGGACGAAGCGGCCGTGGACCCACCATTCGATGCCATAGGCGATGATGCCCACCGCCACGATGATGCCGATCCCGATCAGGACGATGCGCGTCCCTCGTCGCATCGGCTTGCGCGCGACCGTGTCGGGCTTGGTCTCTGCGGCAACGGACATGAAGAACTCCTCGGCGGCAAATGTATGCCGATCGGAAGATATCTTTCGCTTGGCATATATTTGTCAAGTGGCATACTTTAAGGCCGGAGGATGTCAAAGGCGTGATGATGGCCACGAAGGAGACGACAGGACCGAGACGCAGACCGGGCAGCGGCGGCTATGCCCGGGGTGAGGAGACGCGCGCACGCATCATTGCGGCCGCCATCGAGGTGTTCGGGCAGGAGGGCTTCGAGCGCGCCTCGACCCGGCAGATCGCCAAGGATGCCGGGGTCAACCCGCCGGCCCTGCAATACTACTTCGACAGCAAGGACGGGCTGCACCGGGCCTGCGCCCAGTTCATCATCGATCAAGTGAGCAGCGTATTGCCGGCGGCGATGGCCGCCGCGGCGGCGGCATCCCAGGCCAAGCCCAAACGCGCGTTGAACGCACTTTGCGACCTGCTGGAAACGGTGTTCGACATCTCGATCATGGCGAAGCAGATACCGGCCCTGAGCCGCTTCATGGCGCGCGCCCAGATGGAGCCGGAGACGCCGGCCGCCCAGTATATCCGCGAGCAGGTCAGCCGCCCTCTGCATGCCGCCGCCGCCCGCCTGGTCGGCATCATCATCGGCCGCCCGGCCGACGACGAGGAGACCAAGCTGCGCGCCAGCCTGGTCCTGAGCCAGCTATCGGCCTTCCACCTCCATCGGGCCAACACGCTGGCAATCCTCGATTGGCCCGATTTCGCCGGCAAGCGCGGCGACACGATCAAGGCGCTGCTGCGTGCTCATACCCGCGCGGCCCTCGGCTATCCGGAATAGGCCGGATCGCCCTATCGCTCACGCTCATACCGTCATCTATCCCGGCCAAGCACCAAGCCCAGGCTGACAATCGCCTCAGGATTTCCGGGCGTTCACCAGCACCGGCTGATCCCGCCAATCATTCGGGAACAGGCGCTTCAGGCCTTGGACCTTCGGGATGTCGTTATAGGCGATGTAGGGGTAGCTGGGATTGAGCGCCAGGAAGTCCTGGTGATAGGCCTCGGCCGGATAGAAGCCCTTCAACGCCGCCACCTTGGTCACGATCGGGGCGCCGAAGGTATGGGCAGCATCCAGCTGCTGGATATACGCGGCCGCGACCTTTTCCTGCTCGGGCGAGCTGGTGAAGATCTCGGTCCGGTACTGCGTGCCGTAATCCGGCCCCTGATAGTTGAGCGTAGTCGGATCGGCCACGACCGAGAAATAGATCCGCAGGATCTCGCCATAGCTGACCTGGCTTGGATCGAAGGTGATCTTGACCGATTCGGCATGGCCGGTAGTACCCGTGCTCACCGTCTCATATTGTGCGGTCGAGGCCTCGCCGCCGGAATAGCCCGAGACCGCACTGGTCACGCCCTTGACGTGCTGGAACACGCCCTGGACACCCCAGAAGCAGCCGCCGGCCAGCACCGCCACCTCCTGTTTCGCCTGCTTTTGGGTTACTGGCGCCTTCTCATCGAGTTTCGGCGCCGGCACCAGTAGCGAGCTTTCGGCCAAAGCCGGGTGCACCAGGGTCCTGACCCCGCTCCACAGCATGCCCGCCGTCGCCAGCCCCATCACCGCCAGGGTGATCGCCTTGCCAATCCGCTCCACCATGATCCGCGCTCCTCGAGCAGAACCCTATAGGACAGGAGACACGCGCCGATCGGCACCTATTCCTCCCGCCTCGTCATCACACCATACGCCGGCCGCGTCTCCCCGGTTACAGGCCCATCGTCTCATAGCCTCAGAGCTATGAGACGACATAGCCGTGAAACCCATTGCTCGTGGTGCCAAACCACGTCACTTTCGCGGGAAATAAGCCAGCCGGACGGAACCGGTGGCGAGAAAAGGGAGGGGCGTCATGGCGTTCAGAACATTCCTGGCCAGAACACTCTTGGCAGCATCGGCCGCATTGGCCGCGAGCGTTGTGGCCTGGCCGCAGGCGCAGGCCGACACGCCGCCGGAATCGAAGGCGGTGCGTCTCGCCATCACCGTACCCTCCACAACATATCTGCCGATCTACGTCGCCGAGAAGGAAGGCTTCTTCAAGCAGGAGGGCCTCGACGTCACGGTGACGAATTTCCGCGGCGGCTCCGACCTCACCCGCGCCATCGTCGCGGGCTCGATCGATGTCGGCTGCGGCGCGCCGGATTCGGTGATCGCCGCGATCCAGGCCGGCCAGGACATCAAGGTGTTCTATGGCGGCTTCACCCAGACGCCGTTCGAATGGTACGCCGAGAAATCGGCCAAGACGCTCGCCGACCTCAAGGGCAAGCCGATCGGCATCACCCGCTTCGGCTCCTCGACCGACGCGCTCACCCGCATGGTCCTGACCAAAGCGGGCTTGAACCCCAAGACCGATGTGCGCATTACGCAAGGCGGCGGCTCGTCCGAGCGGCTGGCGGCACTCGACGCCGGGCAGATCGCCGCCGGCCCCTTCGAGCCGCCTTTCAGCTTCATCGCGGCCGAGCGCGGCTACAACCTTGTCGCCAAGATGTCGGACCTCATGCCCGACTACCCGATGCAATCCTTCTTCGCCGCCAACGCCTATATCAAGAGCCATCCGGAGACGCTGAAGCGCCTGCTCAAGGCCTTCGTGCTCGCCGTGCGTTTCTCCAAGCAGCACAAGGACGAAGCGACACAGATCCTGGTCGCCGCGACCAAGATCGATCCGGCCTACGGCGCCAGGACCTATGACGCGGTGATCGGTGGCTTCCGCGAAGATGGCCTGCTGGCCTCCGATTCCGGCCTGAAGGCGTTCATGGCTCTGGGCGTCTCCAGCGGCGCCTTCCAGAAGGCCTGGCCGCTCGACGCCTATTGGGTGAACGACTTCCGCGCCACTTACCCTCAGTGGAAGCCCTGAGTGGGGAAGTCCTGAATGGGGAAGCCCTCAGTGGCGCAGATCGAGATATCCGGCCTCGGCATCGACTATCGCAATCCGAAGAGCGAGACGCTGTTCGCCGCGGTGAATGGCATCTCGCTCGATATCGACAAGGGCGAGTTCGTCACCATCGTCGGCTCGTCTGGCTGCGGCAAGAGCACGCTGCTCTTGTCGATCGCCGGGCTGGTGCCCTACGCGCGCGGAGAAATTGCCATCGACGGCCGCCAGGTCGAGGGACCGGGCGCCGATCGCGCCGTCGTATTCCAGGACGCCTCGCTGCTGCCCTGGCGGTCGGTCCTGGGCAATGTCCGCTTCAGCCTGGAGATGCAACGCTGGCGCGGCGGGGACCTCACCCAGCGCGCCATGAAGATGATCCGGCTGGTCGGCCTCGGCAAGCATGCGGATTTCCATCCGCACCAGCTGTCAGGCGGCATGCGCCAGCGTGTCAACATCGCCCGGGCGCTCGCCGTCGACCCGCAGGTGCTGCTGATGGACGAGCCCTTCGGCGCGCTCGACGCCCAGACGCGCGAGATCATGTGCACCGAACTGCTGCGCATCTGGGAGGAGGATCGCAAGACCGCGCTCTTCGTCACCCATGACATCGACGAGGCGATCTTCCTCGCCGACCGCATCGTGGTCATGGGCCGTAACCCCGGCCATATCAAGGAAGTGATCACGGTCGAGCTGCCGCGCCCGCGAGAGGCGTCATTGCTCGACAGCGCCGAATTCGCCGACTACCGCAAGCGGCTGCGCGCACATCTGGCCGAGGACATGGCGGATCTGGTGCAGGACCTCGCCTGATGGCGCCGTCGCGCGCCACGATCATCGGCACTGTCGCCGTGCTCTGCTTCCTGGCGCTATGGCAGGTGGCGCCGGCCCTGCACTGGGTCAATGGCCGCTTCACCAGCCAGCCGAGCCTGGTGGCGCTGGCTGCCATCGACGTGCTGCTGCATGACGATTTCTTCCATCACGCCGGCATCAGCCTGGCCGAGTTCTTCCTGGGTTTCGCGCTCGCGATCCTGGTCAGCATCCCGCTTGGCATGCTGCTGGGCACCTCGCTGCTGGCGCGCCACCTGATCGATCCGCCGCTGATGGCGCTCTACATGGCGCCGACTTTGGTGCTGCTGCCGATCATGATCGTCTGGCTCGGCATCGGTATGGCCTCCAAGGTGGCGGTCGTGTTCCTGGGTGCCATCTTCCCGATCGTCGTCAACACGGTGGCCGGCATGCGCGAGGCGGACCAGCGGCTGATACGCATGGCGCAAGCCTTCGGCGCCA
The DNA here is from genome assembly GCA_035491935.1 of Allostellaceae bacterium. GTDB lineage: Bacteria > Pseudomonadota > Alphaproteobacteria > ATCC43930 > CGMCC-115725 > DATJJW01. The sequence goes on from DATJJW010000069.1 coordinate 14,352, forward strand.
ACGGCGTCGACGTGTTCTGGCGCGTGCTGGTGCCGGGGGCGCTGCCTGCCTTCGTCACTGGGCTGCGTCTGGCGGTCGGCCGCGCCGTGCTGGGCGTCATCGTCGGCGAGCTCTTCGTCTCCCAGGCCGGCATCGGCTATCAGCTGACGACATATGGCCAGGCGATGCGCATCGACCGGCTCTGGGTCTATGCCCTGGCGGTCAGCGCCTTCGGCTACGGCCTGACCATGGCGGTCCGGATGCTGGAAAACCGGCTGAAGAGCTGGAGGCCGGAATGAAAAGGCTGCTCAGGCGCCGCCAGGCGCTGATCCTGGGCTGCCTGTCTCTCATCGGCATCGCGGTGCTATGGCAAGCGGTCGTGTCACTGGGCCTGGTCAACCCGTTCTTCGTCTCCTCGCCCGTCGCCGTGGCAGCCGAATTCGCCGCCCAGATGAAAAGCGGGGAGATGGAGCATAACCTGGCCGCGACACTCCATGCCTTCGTGCTGTCGCTGGGACTGGCAACCGCGGTCGGCATCG
>DATJJW010000070.1:0-17345 GCA_035491935.1 Allostellaceae bacterium
CGCCTGCGGGAAAACCAGGCCCGCACTCGCGCCGCCATCTGCGACGCCATCGCTCAAATACTCGACCTGGTTCAGCCGGCAGAGTGCTCAAACTACTTCAAGCACGCCGGATACGTACAAACCTAAAATCATCCCGCTCTAGCGGCACGAAAATCGCACGTGGCTGGGAATCAGCGCTGTGTCAGCCTGATCTCGATGCGGCGGTTCTTCTGCTTGGCTTCGGGGGTGTCGGCGGTATCGATCGGCTGGAACTCGCCGAAACCGGCCGCCGAAAGATGGTCCGCCGGGACGCCGTGGGCGATCAGGAATCTGACCACCGAGAGGGCACGGGCCGTCGACAGCTCCCAGTTCGACTTGAACTGCGTGGATTTGATCGGCGTCGAATCCGTGTGGCCGTCGATCTCCAGGATCCAGTGGATGTTGCTGGGGATCTTGTCCTTGATCTGGTTCAGCGCCGAGACGATCGGCTCCAAGCGTTTCTGCGCCTCCGGCGTCAGCGCGTCGGAACCGGTGGCGAACAGCACCTCGGACTGGAAGACGAAGCGGTCGCCGACGATGCGGATGTCCGGCCGGTTGCCCAGGATCTGCTTCAGCTTGACGAAGAATTCCGAGCGGTAATTCGCCAGATCCTCGACGCGCTTGGCCAGTGCCAGGTTCAGCTTGGTGCCGAGGTCGGCGATCTGCACCTGCTGATCCTTGACCTTGACATTGGCGAGATCGAGCGCGTTGGCGATGGCGGTCAATTGCTGGCGCAGCGCGTTGATGTTCTGGTTCAGCATGGCGATCTGCGCCGCGGCATCGGTCAGCTTGACGTTCTTCTCCGCTTCGTCCTTCTGCGACTGGGTCAGGCTGCTCTGCAGCGCGTCGCGCTCGCGGGCCAGTTCGTCGCGCTCCTGCAGCGTCTGGCGCAGTTGGGCATTCAGACTGTCCAGATTGGACTGGAGCGTCTTGTCCGTGCTCTGCGTCATGGAGAGCTCGTCGGCCAGATGGCTGATCTGGGCAGAGAGCTTCTTGATCTCCAGATCCCGATCGTTGACCACGCCCGAGAGGTAGAACTGCCCGACGGTGAAGACCAGCAGCACGAAGACGATGACCATGACCAGCTGGGTCAGCGCATCGACGAAGCCCGGCCAGATGTTGATCGAGGATGCGGTGCGGCGGCGGGATAGGGGCATGGCGCCTTAACTCCGCTCAGCGATTGTAGTCGTCGGGACCGGCGCCCGCGGCGCTGTGGTGATGGCCGTGCGCCCCCTCGTGCGAGCCCTCTTCGGCCACGGCTGCGATCGTGCGGGCGAGCAGGCGGATCTCCGAGCGCATCTCGCGGATCGTCTCGTCGCGGCCGACGGCGATGATGTCGGTGAGCCGCGCCATCTGGCCGTCCAGGCTGCGCAGGTAATCGCGTGCCTCGGTGCCGATGGCCTGGGGCAATTCGGACGGGCGCGATACCTCGGCCAGCCGGGTCAGTACGCCGCGCATCTGCTGCTGCGTCTCGGCCAGCTTCAAGAGCACATTCTGCTCGACGCGCATCTGGTCGGTCATGACGCCCAGACGCTCGGAAAGCTGCTGCAGGCTCTGGTTGGCGCTGATCCGGCCCTCGGCATCGCGGGTCATGATACGCTGGAGGTTATCCAGGCTGTCGGCAGTCTGTTCCAGCAGCGCCTGGATGAAAGCCGGTACCGGTTGCTCGCCGTCACCGGTCATGGAGGAGCCCAGGCGCGTGAGGCCGGACAGCCATTCCTCCAGCTCGTTGAAGAAGCGGTTCTGCGCCTGGCCGGCCTGTAGATCAAGGAAGCCAAGCACCAGCGAGCCCGCGAGGCCGAACAGCGAGGAGCTGAAAGCGGTCGCCATGCCTTCGAGCGGCGGGCGAAGGCTCGCCTTCAGCGCCGACATGGCCCGACCGATATCGCCGCCGCCGGCGCTCAGGCTGGCGACTACGTCACCGACCGAACGCACGGTGACGAGCAGGCCGTAGAAGGTCCCGAGCAATCCCAGGAACACCAGCACGCCGATCAGGTAGCGCGAGGTCTCGCGCTGCTCGTCCAATCGGGCAGCAATGCCGTCGAGCAACGTCCGCATGGCGACGGGGGTGAGTTGCAGGCGCCGGCCGGTGCGCTCGCCCAGCACATTGGCGAGCGGAGAGAGCAGGCGCGGCAGCTTGTCCGAGATCCCGGCGCGGTCGGAATGGCGATAGCGCTCGATCCACGACACTTCGGGATTGAGCGTTATGACCTCGCGGAAGATGTAGAGGATGCCGATCAGCAGCACGCCGACGATGATGCCGTTGAGCGCCAGGTTGGCGAGGAACGCGGTCTTGAGCGCAGGCCATAGCATGCCGACGATCGCAGCGACCAACACCAGGAAAAGGAACATGCGCACGAGATAGCGTTGCGGTCGGCTCACGGGCTTCCTTCCGGCAATGTAAAAGGCGTACGCGACCCTAGCCCATGCGAGGCCGGGCCGACAAGCCGTTGGCGGCGAGGAAATGCCGTCTGCCTAGCGGCATCCGGAATCCGCGCCGGGTGAAGAACACCGCTATCGGCGTCTCGTTCCGTTGGGTTCGGAACAAGTTCAGCTGGGACTGTCGGCAAGCGCCGCCAACAGTTTCTCGAATACGGCGAGCGAGGTGTAACGCTCTCCCGCCGGCACGTCCTCGGCGACGAGGGGGCAGCCGGCATGAACGATGGCGCCGTGCAGCATGAGATTGTCGATCATGCCGAAATCCTCGAGCGCCATGCCCTGTGCCTCCCCGATACGTACCTGCGGGCGGCCGAGCGGATCGACGCCGATAGGGCCAAGGCTGGCACGAGCCCGATCGATGAGCGGCAGAGCGCAATTGGAATATCCGGCGACGGGTTTGCCCAGCGCACGGGCGAAGCCCATCTCGAAGGCCGTGCCGACATCCATGCTGATGCCGTGATAGGGCGTCATGTCCGCGACCACCATGTCGCTGTCGCGGATGAGCTGTTCATTGATCCGGCTGATATCGCAGGCCATCTCGAAGGAGGGCGGCCGGGGCGTGGCGTCGCTATCGCTATCGAAAGGGAAGATGCCCTGGAAGCCATATCGCCGGCAGAGCGCCTTCTTGGCGGCGCCGTAAGCCGTGGGGTTGGGCAGAAAGACAGCGGGGCCGGCCAGGTAGATCCTGTACGGCCCCGCTTCGTGTGTCCCTGGGCGCTCGCCGCGCGCCATGGTTCAGCGCTGCTTGATCGCGTTGCGCAGGAGGTTGCCGAGCGGCGTGTGCAGGCTGTCGTTGGTTGCCAGCACGTTGCCGGTCTTCAGCATGTCGCCGCCCTGGGTGACGAAATCGCTGACATAACCGCCGGCTTCCTTGACCAGCAGCAGGCCCGCGGCGATGTCCCAAGGCTTGAGGGTGAATTCCCAGAACCCGTCATAGCGGCCGGCCGCGACATAGGCGAGATCGAGGGCCGCGGCGCCGAAACGGCGCACGCCCGCCACCTGGCTCATCACCGCGGCTTGCGTCCGCAGGAAGGTCGGGTGGTCGCCATATTCGCGGAACGGGATGCCGGTCGCGATAACCGAATCGCCAAGGCCCCGGCGCCCGGAGACGCGCAGACGCCGATCGCTGACGAAGGCGCCGCTGCCCTTCTCGGCCCAGTATTCCTCGTCGCGCAGCGGCTCGTAGACCACGCCCGCGATGATCTCGCCCTCACGCTCCAGCGCGATCGAGATGGCGAAATGAGGGATGCCGTGCAGGAAGTTGAGCGTGCCGTCGAGCGGATCGACGATCCACCGGTTCTTGCCGTCGCCGACCGTCGCCTCGCTCTCCTCCATCATGAAGCCATAGCCGGGACGAGCCTTTTCCAGCTCGGCGCGGATGGTCTTCTCGGATTTGAGGTCGGCGGTCGACACGAAGTCGGCCGGCCCCTTCTGCGAGACCTGAAGATTTTCGACTTCGCCGAAATCGCGGATCAGGCCGCGCCCCGCCTTGCGGGCGGCGCCGGCCATCACGTTGATCAGGGCGGAACGGACCGCCATGTTATTAGTCCTTCGCGCGTTCCAGGTAGCTGCCGTCAGCGGTGTTGACGACGATGCGGGTGCCGGCCTCCATATGGGGCGGCACGAGGACCCGGCGGCCATTCTCCAGCTTGCCGGGCTTGTAGGAGGAGGAGGCGGTCTGACCCTTGACGACCGGATCGGCCTCGACCAGTTCCATCACCACCGTCTGCGGCAGCTCGCAGGACAGTGCCTCGCCCTCATAGAACAGCACGGTGCAGATCATGCCGTCCTTCAGGAAGTCGGCCGGCTCGCCGATCAGCTCGCGGTTGATCGTGACCTGCTCGTAGCTTTCCTGGTTCATGAAGGTCGCGAGACCGTCTTCGATATAGAGGAACTGCATTTCCTCTTCGTCCAGGCGGGCGCGCTCGACCGTCTCCTGGGTGCGATAACGCTCGATGGTCTTGGTGCCGGTACGGACATCCTTCATCTCGACCTGCGCAAAGGCGCCGCCCTTGCCGGGCTGCACGGTTTCGCGCTTCGTGACCATGTAGAGGCGACCGTTATGTTCCAGGACCACGCCCGGCTTGATGTCGTTGGCGTTAATCTTCATAGCTTCTCGGGCGTCCCGTGTCGGACGTTCTCATGAGGGAATGGATCAGGCGATGGCGCGTTACCTAGCAGTTTGGCCGCATCAGGGGAAGCAAGAAGCGTTCATGGCTTCCTTGCATGACGCGGCATGATGCCTATGGAACGTGGTCGTCGCTGGTGGCATCCGGAGGAATTCCAGAGGCGCCGTCCCTGTCTGGAGGGGCGCGCACGCATCCTCGCTGCGCTGCGGCGCTGGTTCGAGGATCACGGCTTCCTGGAGGTCGAAACCCCGGCCTTGCAGGTGTCGCCCGGGCTGGAGCCGCATCTCGTGGCCTTCGCCACGACGCTCATCGGGCCGGAGGGCGACCGGACCACCCGCTACCTGCACACCTCGCCCGAATTCGCCATGAAGAAGCTGCTGGTGGCCGGGTTGCCGGCGATCTTCCAATTCGCCCACGTCTTCCGCAATGCCGAGCGGGCGACCATCCACAGCCCGGAATTCACCATGCTGGAATGGTATCGGGCCGAGGCCCAATACGAGACGCTGATGGTGGATTGCGAGGCGCTGCTGCGCCTGGCTTGCACTGCCGCCGGCGCGGACAGGCTCAGGGGCAGGGGGCATGAAGCCGACCCGTTCCAGCCCTTCGAGCGCCTGAGCGTCGCCGATGCCTTCCAGCGCCATGCCGGCATCGACATCCTGGCGACCACCCCCAATCCAGCGGGCCCGAGCCTGGACATGCTGGCGGCGCAATCCACGGCGATCGGCATTGCGCCACATCAAGGCGACAGCTGGGAGGATCTGTTCTTCCGCATCATGCTGGAGCGGATCGAGCCGCATCTGGGCATGGGGCGGCCGACCTTGCTTTGCGACTATCCGGTGTCGATGGCGGCGTTGGCCCGGCCGAAGCCGTCGGATCCGCGCGTCGCCGAGCGTTTCGAACTCTATGCCTGTGGCATCGAGCTGGCCAATGCCTTCGGGGAGCTGACCGACGCCGACGTCCAGCGCGCCCGCTTCGAGGCGGATATGGACCTCAAGCAGCGTCTTTATGGCGAACGCTATCCGATCGACGAGGATTTCCTGGCGGCCCTGGCCCATGGCATGCCGGCCTCGGCCGGCATCGCGCTGGGCGTCGACCGCCTGGTATTGCTGGCGACCGGGGCCGAGCACATCGAGGATGTGCTGTGGGCGCCAGTATGACGAGAGTCATTTCCTGAACACACGGAAATTTTTGCAACCACCGCTTCGCTTAGCTTGCTTGTCGGGTCATTCTTGGTTAATTGTTAGTTAACGCACCTGCTCCAAGCCTGATGGCACCTTAGCTGGCATTCGCACCGATTCTCGATGAAAGGGCGGAACATTTGCGGCGGAGGCGGTGGGTGGTGGTGCCTGAGACCTCGGGGCGTTGTGCGTCTTCGCCAATGGTCGCCGCATGGCGATTTCGAGGAGGTCAGTCATGGGCTTGTTCGATACCATCAAGGCATCGTGGGGCGGGGTGGTCGGTGAAGCCGAAGCCGCAGCTCTTCCCGCCATTATGACGCAGGTATTTCCCAATGGGCTGCAAGGCCTGTTGGATCGTCTGGAGCAGACCGGCTTCGGCAACCAGATCAACTCCTGGCTCGGCAATGGGCCGAACCAACCGATCAGCGTTGATCAGCTCCGCACCGCGCTGAATGACGAGCACATACAGCAATTCTCCCAGTCCCTCGGCATTCCGTCCGACAAGGTGCTCAGCTTCTTGTCGGCACATCTACCTGCGGCGGTCGACCGGCAGAGCCCGCAGGGCACGTTGCAACCCGTTGCCGCTTCAGGAGAGCCGTCATGATCCGAGTCAGCTTAGGTGTCGGCGCCGCCCTCGTTCTCGGCGCCGCGATGTGGGTGGGTTCTGCGCAGCCGGCTGCAGCCGTCACGATGAAGGAATGCAGCACCATGTATCAGGCCGCCCAGAAGAACGGCACGCTCAACGGCATGAAGTGGACCGACTTCCGTAAGGCGAAGTGCGGTTCCACCTCCTCCAGCGCGTCTCCCGCCGCCACGACCTCGCCTACCGCGGCGCCTGCCGCGAAGGCGCCCACCGCCGGCACGGCTTCCAGCCATGGCTCGGCGATGTTCCCCAATGCGGTTTCACCGAAATATTCCAAGGAAACCGCCGGCAAGGCCCGCATGCACACCTGCCTCGATCAATATAATGCCAACAAGACTGCCGGCGGCAGCGGCAATGGCGGCATGAAGTGGATCGAGAAGGGGGGTGGCTATTACAGCGAGTGCAACAAGCACCTCAAAAGCTGACGACCCGGCAGGATCACCTTCGATCCGGCCAATGGCAATCCATGCAGATAAAAAAGGGGAAGGTCATGTCGACTAATTGGGCTGAGGACGTCAAGAAACATGTCCCGAACGCGGATGAGAAGGCCATTGCCGGCATCGTGAGATACTGCGGCATCGCGCTGCAGAACCGTGACTCCTCGCTGGTGGCTTTTTCCGAGAAATCGGAGCTGGATTATATCAAGGAGCACTTCCTGAAGAAGAAGCTGGCCTTGACCGCTTCGGATACGGAGTTGGACAAGGCGCTCGCGGATGCGGGCGAGAAGATGAAGGGCAGCCACGCCAAGCATCGGGTCACGGTCTATTATCTGCTGGCGCAGCATTTCAACAAGCTCGGCCTCTTCGCCTGAGCAGGTTGGGTAACCTGACGAAAGACACCCCGGCCTTGCGGCCGGGGCGTCTGGTAAAAGATGCGGGCGAACTCCGAAAATAATGGGCTTGCGGGCCGGGGAAAGTGACGGCCTTACGGGATGTGATGCACCGGCTCGTGATGCACGATGGCCGGATGGTGGACGGCCGGATGGTGAACAACCGGGCGATGGACCACATGATGCACCACCGGGCGGCGCACGGTGTGGTGTACGACCGGATGATGGACAACGGGGTGATGCACCACCGGATGGTGCTCGATTTCCGCGACCTGCTTGAAATGCGCTTCGGCCGGCATCGTCGCCGCCGAGGCCATGGTCGCTCCGCCGATAAGCGCCGTAACGGCGGCGGTGACGGCGGCAAGATGACGTATGCTCATAATAATCCTCATGTCCGATGGCCGAAATTTCTGGCCACGGAACTAGAGGTGGCGCAGGAAAAGGGCGCCGACAATAGGTGGATTAAGGTCTTTTCATGAAGCTTTACGGCATTTTTATGCCGTTTATTTGAATGTACCGTTCAATTGTCCTGAATGCCTGGCGTTTTTGAGTAGGAGCTACCGCTTCATGACCTCGGCGAAGGCCTTGACCGCGGCGGCGGGGCCTTGAGGATGGTTCCATACGGCGCCGACCACGGCCAGGAAATCGGCACCAGCCTCGACCAGCGGGCGGCAATTCTCGGGCGTGATGCCGCCGATGCCGACGCAGGGGACGGTCATGAAGGTCGACCACCATTCGAGCAGGTCCGGCTCCGCGTGGGATTTTGCGTCCTTGGTGGTGGTCGGGAAGAAGGCACCGAAGGCGATGTAATCGGCGCCGGCTTCGGCCGCCTCGATGGCAAGGTGGCGGCTGTCGTAGCAGGAGACGCCGACGATGGCATCCGTGCCCACCAGCTTGCGCGCTTCGGCATAGGTCATGTCGTCCTGACCGACATGCACGCCATCGCAGCCGAGCTTGGCGGCGAGATCCGGACGATCGTTCATCAGGAAGGCGACGTCGCGGCTCTGGACCACGGGCCGCAGGATATCGGCGGCGCGGGCGATCTCATCGTCGCCGACATCCTTCAGCCGTAGCTGGACGCAGGCGACGTCACCGGCATCGAGCGCCGCCGCCAAGGTATCGGCGAAGGCGGCGGCATCGATGCGCGGCGGCGTGATCAGATAGAGCCGGCAAGGCTGGGGATCAGCCGTAACCGGCTCGTTCCTGGCCATAGGACTGATCTTAGTCCTTGTTGAGGTAGACGTTGACGATCTTGTCGAGCAGCGCCAGCGCGTCGGCTTTCGGGCGCTGGAAGCTGTTGCGGCCGATGATCGAGCCATTGCCGCCGCCATCGCGGATCATGCGTGCCTCGTTGACGACACCCTCGGTATCCTTGGCCTCACCGCCGGAGAAGACGACGATGCGACGGCCGTTGAAGCAGGACTTCACGACATCCTTGATGCGCGCAGCACCGGTCGAGATGTCGATCTTCTCCTTCTCATAGACCTTCTTGGCGGCATCGAGCTCGAGCACGTCGGTCGGCGGCTTGACCTTGATGATGTGGGCGCCGAGCAACGCCGCCATATGCGCGGCGTAGGAGCAGATGTCGATCGCGGTCTCGCCGGGCTTGGAGATGTTGCCACCACGCGGATAGGACCAGACGACGACGGCAAGGCCAACGGCCTTCGCCTCTTCGGCCAGTTCGCGCAGCTGCTCGATCATGTCGAACTGGGCGTCCGAGCCCGGATAGATCGTGTAGCCGATGGCCGCGCAGCCGAGGCGCAGCGCGTCCGACACGCTGGCGGTGACGGCCTGGGTCGGATCGGTCTTGGCGGCCGACAGGCTGTTGGAGGAGTTGACCTTGAGGATGGTCGGGATCTGACCGGCGAAGGTCGAGGCGCCCGCCTCCAGCATGCCGAGCGGGGCGGCATAGGCCGACAGACCGGCTTCGATCGCCAGCTGGAAGTGGTAATGCGGGTCGTAGCCGGCCGGGTTCGGCGCGAAGCTGCGCGCGGGCCCATGTTCGAAGCCCTGATCGACCGGCAGGATGACCAGCTTGCCGGTGCCGCCCAGGCGGCCGTGCATCAGGATGCGGGCGAGGTTCGCCTTGGTGCCGGGATTGTCGCTCTCGTAATTGTCGAGGATGCGTTTGACTTCAGGGGTAATCGCCATGGCTGGGCTCCCAATGGGGTTGATGGTTCAGCGTCGGGTTTGCGTGTCTTTGAAAGGTCCGGGGCAGGATCCAGGTTCGAGCTTGGCGCCGAACGCGGCCGCCATACCCTGCAGGCGCGGCCAGGCAGGGCTTGCGGCCGAGAAGCGGATATGGCGCAGGCCACGCCGCATGGCGCCGATTGCGCTGGCCGGGAGGTCGGCGCAATCGAGGCAGGATGTCACCTCCAGCCCCGGATGGCGCTCGCGCACCAGATCGACCAGGCTTGCGAACCAACCGAAGCCGACATGGGCGCCGGCACCGGCTTCGCTTTCGAGACGCAGGGCCAGGCCCTGTGTCTCTGCCTCGGCCGCGGCCGACAGCGCCTGATCGAGCGAGCGGACAACGTGGATGAGAGGGGCGGGCGAGGGGAGATTGGTGCCTTCCGCCTCGATCCCGCCGGGTCTCATGGCCGTCCGCCCGGACCAGCCGGTTAGATCAGCTTACCGATACGGACTGCGGTATCCGACATGCGGTTCGAGAAGCCCCACTCATTGTCGTACCAGGAGAGGATACGGCAGAAACGCTTCTCCATGACCACGGTCTGGGTCAGGTCGAAGGTCGAGGAATGGGGATCGTGGTTGAAGTCGGTCGAGACCAGCGGTGCGTTGTTGACGCCCAGGATGCCCTTGAAGCGCGGGCTCTCGGCCGCGGCCAGGATCGCGTTGTTGATCTCTTCGACCGTGGTGTCGCGCGACGCCGTGAAGGTCAGGTCGATCAGCGACACGTTCGGGGTCGGCACGCGGATGGCGGTGCCGTCCAGCTTGCCCTTGAGCGCGGGCAGCACGAGGCCGACGGCCTTGGCGGCACCGGTCGAGGTCAGGATCATGTTGAGCGAGGCGGCACGGGCGCGGCGCAGATCCTTGTGCAGCGTGTCGACCGTCGCCTGATCGCCGGTGAAGGAGTGGATCGTCGTCATGTAGCCATGCTCGATGCCGACCGCCTCGTTCAGCACATAGGCGACAGGCGCCAGGCAGTTGGTCGTGCAGGAGGCGTTCGACAGGACGACGTGGTCCTTGGTGATGGCGTCGTGGTTGACGCCCATGACGACGGTGAGGTCGACCTCATCGGCGGGGGCGGAGATCAGCACGCGCTTGGCGCCGGCTTCCAGATGCTTCGAGGCGGAGGCCTTCGAGGTGAAGATGCCGGTGCACTCCAGCGCGACGTCGACACCCAGCTCCTTCCAGGGCAGCTTGGCGGGATCGCGCTCGGCGGTCACCTTGATGCGGCCGCGGCCGAAATCCATCCAATCGGCACCGCTGGTGACGGTCTGCGGCAGCCGGCCGTGCACGCTGTCGAAACGTAGCAGGTGGGCATTGGCCTCGACCGAACCCAGATCGTTGATGCCGACCACTTCAACATCGGTCCGGCCGGACTCGATGATCGCCCGTGCAACCAGACGCCCGATACGGCCGAAACCGTTGATCGCTACCTTAACCGCCATATTCAAATCTCCGACGCTTTCGATGTTCTGGGGGTGTACCTTAGATAGCCAGATTGAGGCAATTCTTAAAGAGTGGTTAAAGCCCTTCTTTCGCAATTGCAGCAATCGCCGCGGCAGTAATGCCGAATTGCTTATAAAGTTCGCCGGCAGGGGCGGAAGCGCCGAAGCCCTTCATGCCGACGAAGCGGCCCTGGGGTCCGATCCATTGCTGCCAGCCGAACTCGATCGCCGCCTCGACGGCCACCTTGTTCGGCGTTGCACCAAGGACCCGAGCCTGATACGCGGCGTCCTGGCGCGCGAACAATTCCCAGCACGGCATGGAGACGACAGCGGTCTTGATGCCGTCCGCCTCCAAGAGATCGCGGGCTTCCATCGCGACGGATACTTCCGTGCCGGTGGCGATCAGCGTCGCCTGCCGAGGACCCGAGGCTTCCGCCAGCACATAGGCACCCTTTGCAGAAAGATTGGGCGCCGAACGGTTCTCGGCCGTGTCCGTGCGCAGCTGCGGCACCGCCTGGCGCGAAAGGGCGAGCACGCTGGGCGTCGAGCTCTGCGATAGCGCCACTTCCCAGCATTCCGCGACCTCGATCGGGTCGGCCGGGCGCATGACGAGCATATTGGGTATGGCGCGCAAGGATGCCAGGGTCTCGACCGGCTGATGGGTTGGGCCATCTTCGCCAAGGCCGATCGAATCATGGGTCATGACATGGATGACCCGGATGCCCATGAGGGCGGCCAAACGCAGCGAGGGGCGGCAGTAATCGGCGAAGACCAGAAAGGCGCCGCTATAGGGGATGAGGCCGCCATGGAGCGCGATGCCGTTCATCGCCGCGGCCATGCCGTGCTCGCGCACGCCCCAATGCATATAGCTGCCGGAGAAATCCGCGGGAGTTACCGGCTTCTGGCCGGCCGCCTTGGTGTTGTTCGAGCCGGTGAGGTCGGCCGAGCCGCCGAACAGATCGGGGAGATGCGGTGCCAGCGCGTCCAGCGTATAGCCGGAGGATTGACGCGTCGCGACCTTGGGCTTCTCGGCGGCGAATTTGGCGATGACCGCCGCGATCGCCTTGTTCAACCCTTCGGGGGCGCCGGATTTGAGCGAGGCTTCGAAGTGCTGGCGCTTGGCGGGCTCGGCCGCGGCCAGACGCTGTTGCCATTGGCTGCGGGCCGATGAGCCCCGGCTGCCGAATTTCAACCATTCGATGCGGATATCCTTCGGCACCTCGTAGGGACCGTACGGCCAGTTGAGGCGCTTCTTCGTCGTCTCGATCTCGGTGGCGCCCAGCGGTGCGCCATGGGCGTTGGCCGTGCCGGCCTTGGTCGGCGCGCCGAAGCCGATCACCGTCTTGCAGGCGATCATCGAGGGCTTGTCCGCAACATCCTTGGCCGCGGCGATCGCCTTGGAGACGGCCTCCGGATCGTGGCCGTCGACCGCCTGGACATGCCAGCCCGAGGCCTGGAAGCGACGGATCTGGTCGTCGGAGACGGCGAGGCTGGTCGGCCCGTCGATCGAGATCGAATTATCGTCCCACAGCACGATCAGCTTGCCGAGCTGGAAATGGCCGGCGAGGCTGATGGCCTCATGGCTGAGGCCCTCCATCAGGCAGCCATCGCCACAGATGACATAGGTGAAGTGGTCGACCAGGTCGCTGCCATGGCGTGCGGCCATCGCCTTCTCGGCGATCGCCATGCCGACGGCGGTGGCGATGCCCTGGCCCAGCGGGCCGGTGGTTGTCTCGACGCCGGGGGTGTGGTGGTATTCCGGATGGCCGGGAGTGAGCGAACCCCATTGCCGGAAACGCTTGATCTCTTCCAGAGTGACCTTGTCATAGCCGGTCAGGTGCAGGAGGCCGTAGAGCAGCATCGAGCCATGGCCGGCGGAAAGCACGAAGCGGTCGCGGTCGGGCCAGGCAGGATCGGCAGGATCGAATTTCAGATGCTCGGCGAACAGCACGGTCGCCGCGTCGGCCATGCCCATCGGCCTGCCGGGATGGCCGGATTTCGCGGCCTCGACCGCATCCATGGCCAGTGCGCGCAGCGCGTTAGCCAGAGGGCCGTAATGCGGATGCTGACGGATCGGGGAAAGGTCGGGCGCGCGATCGGCGCTGGAGTCATGAGCGGACATCGGAATCCCCTGGGAAACGGGGCCGATTATTCCGTGGAACGTCTGGACCCCTTCGGCATTGGGCCGCAACATGCCGCTCCGTATCGCTTGGGTCAACGGGTGCCTACGGCATGTCTGACCCTACCTGGACCATATCCGGGGATGCCGGCGGATGTCGTTTCCATGACCAAGCAGGATTGACCGCGTGCGCCGCCGGAGGGTAACCCTGTCGTTAATAAGTGGGAAATCCTGGAGATTGCAGGCAAGATGAGCGACCTGAAAGCGGCGATCGAACGGCTGGTGCGGGCAGTTGACGGGTTGGAGAATGCCGTGGCCGAGCGCCACCCGGGGCAAGCCGACCAAACGGATCTCGCGGCGGAACTGGCGGCCAGCCGGGCCGAATGCGCCCGGTTGCTCGCACTGACCAATGGCGTGGCGGAGAGACTCGACGGCGCCATCGCAACGGTCAAATCGGCGCTGGAGGGATGAGGGCAATGGCGCAGGTCCAGGTCACCGTCAATGGCCGTGCCTATCAAATCGCCTGCGATGACGGGCAGGAGGCCCATGTCGCGCGCCTTGGCCGCTATCTCGACCAGAGGGTCACCGGCATCGTGAAGGGGCTGGGCCAGGTCGGCGACCAGCGCCTGCTGGTCATGGCCGCGCTGATGATCGCCGACGAGCTGGTCGAGACCGGCAATGCGCTGAACGCCGTCCGGGGCGATGACACTCAGGCCGCCCGCGAGGCCCGCGCCAATGCCGTGATCGCCGCTCCCACGCAACCGGTTGCCGTTCAACCGGACGTCGACCCGGTGAATACCGAACCACTGATCGGTGGCGTCGACGAGCGTGTGGTCATTGAAGCGATCGAAACCTTGGCACAACGCGTCGAAGGCATTGCAGCCAGCCTCGCGCGAGATTAAGTGAGAGCCATGGGGCGGGGCTGCGCGGTGCGTCAGGTCGCTCATACCCCGGGGCCAATGTCCATCTCTAGGGGACTGCCGCTGTCGGAGCCGTGGTTTCGATATGTGGTTCCCACCTGCTGTGTGCAGGCCACGAGTGGTACGACAATGACCAACGGCCGGTGTGGCTCCGCTCCCATATTCCATGCTCCGTCCCACGCCGACCGGGTAGGAGGCTTCCCATTACCAGCGATATCCCCGCGCTGAAGCGCGCCTGGCGGCAGGATGCGCTGGCGGCCCGTGCACGGGCCGCGGCCGAGCCCGGATTCACCGAGCGCGCCGCCCATGGCATCGCCGCCCATGGCATGGCCTTCCTCAAGGAGATGGGGCTGCTCCAGGGGCGCCCTGCGGTCATCTCCGGTTTCTGGCCGATGGGTGATGAGATCGATCTGCGCCCGCTGATGACGCTCCTGCACGATGCCGGGCACGGCATCGCCCTGCCGGTGGTGGTGGGCAAGGGGCTGCCGCTGATCTTCCGGGCCTGGCGGCCGGAGACGGTGCTGGTGCCGGGCGTCTTCGGCACCGAGACACCGGAGGCAGATGCCCCCGAATGCGTGCCGGACATCCTGCTGGTGCCATTGCTGGCTTTCGGGCGTGATGGTGCGCGGCTGGGCTATGGCGGCGGCTTCTATGACCGGACGCTGCGTACGCTGCGCCGGGCCAAGCCGGTGCGGGCGATCGGTACTGCCTATGCGTGCCAGGAAAGGGAGGGCATCCCGATGGCGGCTTGGGATGAACGCCTGGACGCGGTACTGACTGAGCATGGCGTCATTGGGACTATCTGATGAGGCGGTCGGAATGAGGTTGCTGTCGTAATGAGGTTACTGTTCTGCGGCGACGTGCTGGGACGGAGCGGGCGCGAGGCCGTGCAGCGCGAGGTGCCGCGTATCCGCGAGGCCCTGAGCATCGATTTCGTCGTGGTCAATGGCGAGAATGCGGCGGCCGGATTCGGCATCACGCCACGCATCGCCCAGGATTTCTACGCCGCCGGCGTCGATTGCATTACCACCGGCAACCATGTCTGGGACCAGCGCGAAATCATCGCGGTGATCGATGGCGACCCGCGGCTTCTGCGCCCGGCCAATTTCCCGCCCGGTACGCCCGGCCGCGGCGCCCGCGTCTTCGAGCTTGCCGATCGGCGCCGGGTGCTGGTCGCCAATGTCATGGCCCGGCTGTTCATGGATCCGCTGGATGACCCGTTCCAGGCGATCGAGCGTGAGCTGCAGGGCAGGGCGTTGGGTGTGCAGGTCCAGGCGGCTATCGTCGACATCCATGGCGAGGCAACCAGCGAGAAGATGGCGATGGGCCACTTCCTCGATGGCCGCGTGTCGCTGGTCGTCGGCACCCATTGCCATATTCCGACCGCAGATGCACAGATCCTGTCGGGCGGCACGGCCTATCAGTCCGATGCCGGCATGTGCGGCGACTATGATTCTGTGATCGGCATGCAGAAGGGCCCGGCCATGCAGCGCTTCCTGCGCAAGATGCCGGGTGAGCGCCTGTCCCCGGCCGAGGGCGAGGCGACCTTGTGCGCGGTCTTCGTCGAAACGAATGACGCGACGGGGCTGGCGGTCCGTGTCGAGCCGATCCGGATCGGCGGCCGGTTGAAGCCCGCTTGGCCGGAGCTCAACGGGCCGGTACCCGGCGGGCCGGCTCTCGCCGGAGCGCGTTCCTAAACGGCGCTCCGGCCAGGATGCCGCCCGGGATGCCAGCCAGAATTCCGCATTACGCGGCAATCCTGATCGTCATCGGCGCGACCTTCATCTGGGGCACCGCATTCCCGGTGTCGCAGCATGTGCTGCGGGCCGGCCTCGGCGTTTCGGTGCTGCTGACCTATCGTTTCGGCATCGGTACGCTGACCATCCTGGCACTGCTGCCCGTACTCAAGCTGCGGCCGACGGCTCGGGACATCAGGGACGGGCTGGTCCTGGGAGTGGTCGTCTCGGCCGCCTTTTGGCTGCAGATGGACGGGCTGCGCTATACGACGGTCCCGAAATCCGGCTTCATCACCGGCTTGTTCGTGCTGTTCACCCCCGCCGTCGCCCTGGTGTTCGGCGAGCGGGTGAAGCTGCATCATGCCCTGGCGGCGCTCATCTCGGTCCTCGGGCTCTATGGCCTGGTCTATGGCGGCACAGGCGCTGTCTCCGGCAGCTGGAACCGTGGTGATGCGGAGACGCTGGCCGGCGCCGTGCTGTTCGGTGTGCAGATCTATCTGATCGGGCGCTTCTCGCGCCGGACCCATGGCGTCGTGCTGGCCCTGGGGCAGGTTGGCACCTGTGCCGTGCTGTGCGGCCTCTCGCTGCTCTTCGTGCCGGCCGGTCATGAAGCGGTATCGATGGATGATGGGATGCTGCTGGCGCTGTTCTATCTGGGCATCGTCGGCACCGGGATCGTGCTGGTGGCGCAATGCATCGTCCAGGCGAGCCTGGGCCCGACGGAAGCCGCGATCCTCTTCACCTTGGAGCCGCTATTCGCTGCCCTTCTGGCGGTGGCCGGCGTGGTGCCGGGGATAAAGGAGCATCTGGCGACCGTGCAATGGGCGGGGGCCGGATTGCTGCTCGCGGCGCCCATCCTGACCGAGCAGGGCGATGCCTGGCTGAGCCGGCGCAGGGAGCAGGTCAGAAACCGTCCCTGAAGCCGGCCGCGTTACCCAGATGTTCTTTCCGGTGTGGCTTCGTTCCGCATTTTTATATCAAGTCATGATATAAATGCCACGGATTTGTTCCTGCTTTGTACTAAGCAGAATTCTCACTAAGTCATTAAAAATAATACAGTTTATTTGGTTTCGTATGACGGAACGACGGAATGTGCCGCGAAAATTTATATCACGACATGATATATTTTTTTCGCTATCCAAAGAGGGTCCACCGCAGCCCAACGGGCCGGAGGGAATGTTCTGAAACCCTGCACCTTTGCGCCGCTCAAAATGGCGCAGGGGGGCAAGAAAAATTTGGGGGGAAGAGTGCTCAAGCAGTTTCTAATCGGATCGGCCAGTGCCGCCGCGATCCTCGCGGTCATGCCGGGCCACGCCGATGCCGCCAGCGTCGATTCGAAGATTTCGGCGCTCCAGGCGCAGATCAAGGCGCAGCAGCAGCAGTTGCAGCAGCAGCAGCAGATGCTGAGCAGCCTGATGGCCAGCGAGCAGCAGACCAAGGCCACGGTTGCCCAGGTCCAGGCCGTCAATACCGCGAAGCCCTCGGCCGTGGCCGTGATGTCGCGCTCGCATCGTCCGGGCTGGCGTTCGGCCGACGGCCGCAACGAGATCGATCTGGGCGCGTTGCTGCAGATCGATTCGGGCATCAACAGCTATCGTCCGGGCAATTCGGCGGCGACCTTCCGCAAGCTGCAGAGCGGCATGAATGCCCGCCGCGCGCAGATCCAAGTCACCGGCACCTTCGCCGAGGACTTCCACTTCGG
>DATJJW010000071.1:0-12942 GCA_035491935.1 Allostellaceae bacterium
ATGACCATCGGATGGTTCGGGCCGGGGAGTTTGTCGAGCGAGGACAGATCGTTCTGCGCCTGAGCCACGGCCAGCAGACCTGCGGCGCTTTTGGTGTCCTGCTGCTTGGCATAGACGCTCTGGAAGCCCTGACGCGCCTGGACGTAGTTGTGCAGCTGGTAATTGTTCCATGCGGTCAGCAACGTATCGCCGCCATCGGCGGGCGCGATGGCCGCGGCCGCCTTCAGATAGGCGTTGCTCTCGGCATAGCGCTTCTCGGCGTTGGCCTTGCGCGCCAGGCCGCGCAGCGTCTCGGCATATCCTGCCTTGGCCTGGGCAATGGTCTCGGGGTCCTGGCCCCATTTCTGACCCTGGCTGAACCATTTCAGAGCCGCATCGGTATTGCCGGTCTGCAGCGAGTACCAGCCGAGCGCCACCGCCGCCTTGGCGTCCGGCTTGCCATGGAGCAGACGCTGGGCGAAGGCGTTGACGATGTTGTCGACCACCGTCTTGCCGCGATGGTCGATGATCCGCGCCAGGCAGTCCGGCTCGGTGCGGGTCGAGGTCGGCGGCAGCATCGGCAGGTCGGCGGTAGGATCCGCGATGCCACCATGGGAGCCAGGCCCCGTCGGGGCGCCGGGCGCCGCGCATTGCTGCAGCATCGAATAGAGCATGCCGGTCGCCGCCTCGTCGGCAGTGGCCGGCTCGGCACCGTTGCGGGTCGCGATCTCGATGAAGCTGTCGGCGGCATCGGGCCGGCCGAGGTGATAGAGGCTCCAGGCCCGCATTAGATCCAGTTCCGGCGACTGCACACCTTGCTTGCGCGCGCTGTCGGCCAGGACGACGACGTCCGGATAACGGCCGGCCTTGTAGGCTGCCTGCGCCTGTCTGAACATCAACGAGCGATGCACCGCCGCCAGCTGCGGCGAGCCGGCATAGCGGGCGACCAGCTGCTCGGCCTTGTCGTATTGGCCGGCGGCCATATAGGCCTGGGCCAGGTTGGCGGCCATCTGCGGCCCCGGCTGCTGGTCGAGCGCACGGCTGAACCATGGGATGGCCGATTGGGGCAGGTTTTCCTTCATCGCCAGCCAACCCAACGCCACGGTGCCGTCAAGATTGTGCGTGGCGGCGATCTGCGGAGCCAAGCGCGGCGCCAGCGCGCGCGCCTGGGCCGGCTTGTTGCCATAGACCAGCTGGGTGAAATGCGCGATGTCGAGCGTCGTCACCGACTTGGCAAGCAAATCGAGATCGGCCTGGGCCGTGACCCTGCTCGCCTCCTGCCCCAGCAATTGATAGGCGTCGTCGTAGCCGCCGGCGCTGCCGTAGAGCACGATGGTCTGGATGCGATCATGCTCGTCGGTGCAGGCCGCGAGCAGGTGTTTGTAGATGCCGAACGCGACCTTCGACTGGCCGGCGCCGGAGGCTATATGGGCCAGCGTCCAGCTATTGCCGATATTCTTGCAATCGAATTGATCAGGATGCTTTTCCCGAAGTGCCATCGCGGCGCGCAGATCGCGGCTCTTCTCGTCCTTGGCGAGTTCGGCCGCCACTGTCGAGCTGCCAGTTGCCGAACCTCCCGTTGCCGAACTGCCGGCCGCTGGGCTTGCCGACGGCGCCGAGGCCCTGGACACGCTGCCCTTGGCTTTCTTGACCTGCCTCGCTTCGCTCTGATGCGCGACGGCGTTGGGCTGCGTCTGGGTCGAAGGCTGTGCCCATGAGGCCGCCGAAATGCCGAGAGCGGCAATGCCGGCCGCCACCGCCGTGGCGCCATTCAGCCTTGACCGCAGGGAAACGAGCCCCCGCTGCCCACTCACACGACGCTTCTTGGCCGACATCGTCTCTTATTTCCCCAGGAGAGGCGGCGACAGGATGGAGCTCAACCCCCCTTTTAGTTGAGCGCCTTGACATGGGGGTATAACCGACGGCGCAGCCGACGCAAGAGATACCTAGTCAAAACCGCCAATGCGAAGAATATTCCGACTACTGTGACGGTCCAGACTCACGGTTGCCTGGACAAATGGAAGCTGAGGGGAACTTGGTTACCGATAGTGAATAGCATCCGGGCCGAGGAGTGGCGCACTGGGTAGGCGATATGGCGCCGCTTTGGCATCAAATAGTCTAAAATTTACCGGATATGTTTCCGACAGAACCTGGAGCCCCGCGCTGCTTTGCCGTTTCGACGTTGCAAAGCAGCGTCCCCAGTGCTTGAAACGCCAGCACCACGAAGCACCTATGGTCGCGACGCTTCCTCTGGTCAGAATGAAGGTTGCCGACGATCCGCATGAAGACGCTCCCGCCCCTCGACGCCCGCCGCCTGGTCATCGACGGCCCTGCCCGCCTGCCGCTGGCGCTCTGGCGTGCCGCCAATGGCAAGCACGGCACGCTGATCCTTGCTGTGCTGCTGATCGCGGCGGCCGAATCGTCGAAACTGGCCATCCCCTTCATCATCGCCTGGGCCGTCGATGTCCTGCAGACCCAGGGCATGGCGGGGCTGAAGGAAGCTGGCATCCTGATGATGTCGGTGTTGGGCGTGGCCACCATCGGCTGGATGCTGCACGGGCCGGGCCGGGTCTGCGAGCGTTCGGTGGCGCTTTATACCAGGCGCGAGATCAGCGACGCGGTGATGCGGCACATCTTGGGGCTTGGCCTGGCCTGGCACGATCGCACCCATTCGGGCGAAACCATCGATCGGGTCCAGCGCGCGATCAACGCGCTGTTCCAGTTCTCCGAGACGACTTTCATCTACATCCAGGCTGTGGTGAACGTGTTCGGACCGGTGATCGCGCTGTTCATCCTGTCGCCGGTGGTCGGCGGCACGGCCCTGGCCGGATACCTCCTGATGTTCGGGCTGCTGCGCCAGTTCGATAAGCGGCTGGTTGTTCATATCGCCAACCAGAACGCCGCCGAGCGCCGCTACACCGCGGGGCTGGTCGACAGTTTGGGCAACGCCACCACCGTCATCACCCTGGGCCTCGAGGAGCCGGTACGCTCCATGCTGCGCCGGCGGCTGGAGACGGTGTTCGCGCCGCTCGGCCACACCATCCGCATCAACGAAGGCAAATGGTGCACCGTCGACCTGATCAACTACCTGATGCGCAGCGGGTTGGTCGTGCTCTATGGCTGGCTGATGTGGCGTTCGAGGGGCACGGTGCTGATCGGCAGCCTGATCGCGGCATACCAATACACCCAGCAGGTGGGCGGCATGGTCGGCAACATGGCCGCCAACCTGCAGGCGCTGGTGCGCTACCATGTCGAATTCGGCGGCATCAACGGCATCCTGAGCGAGGAGCTGCCGCCGCAATCCGTCTCCTCCGTGCCGAGGAAATGGCGTGACGTCGGCATCTCGGAGATGAGCTTCACCTATGAAGGTGTCGCCGCCCCCACGCTCGACGCCGTATCGCTGCATCTGAAACGCGGCCGGCGCATTGCACTGGTCGGCGAAAGCGGTTCAGGCAAGAGCACGGTGCTGACCATCCTGGCCGGCGTGCGCAGCCCGCAGCACCTCTGCCTCTCGGTCGACGGTTTCCCGCTCGAACCCGGCGCCAAGCTCGGGCGGCTGGGACTGCTGGTACCGCAGGAACCGCAGATCTTCGAGGGCACGATCCTTCACAACATCACACTCGGCATCGGCCGCACCGAAGAGCGGATTGCCGATGCCCTGCAGCTTGCCCAGTTCGACCGGGTCGTGGCGGCATTGCCCGACGGGCTGGAATCGAACGTGCTGGAACGCGGCGCCAACCTTTCCGGCGGCCAGCGCCAGCGGCTGGGCCTGGCCCGCGCGGTCATCGCCGCCGACGATGTGGCGCTTCTGTTGCTGGACGAACCGACGAGCAGCCTCGATCCCGCCACCGAATCCGCCGTCTATCAGGGGCTGTTCGAGGCGTTTCCGGACACCTGTATCGTGTCTTCGGTCCATCGTCCGCATCTGCTGGCGCGCTTCGACACCGTCGTGGTCATGGCTCATGGCAAGGTGATCGATCACGGAGCCCCCGGCGATGTCATCCAGCGTCACGCCTGGCTCAATGCGACGATCGATGCGGAAGACGAGTCCGCGAGTATTTAAACGTAAATCCTTCCTTAAGCCAAAAATGCGGAAATGCCCTACCGCGAAGAGGGAATATTTCCGAGTACCATTCATGACAACGCCGCACGGTAATCGGAAAAGTAGAAACCGCATGGTCGGTTTCGCCTTCGCCCTAGCGCACATGCTGGTCGAAGCCAAGATTGATGGCGAGATTACCTACGCCACCGGTACGTCCTGCGGCCTGGTCAACGGGCCGGCCGACATGCTGGTCGGCAAGAACCTGCTCGACCTCGCCGCCCAAGAGGACCGCGCCTTCCTGACCGAGGTGCTGAAGCGTATCGGCAACCGGCAATCCACCCCGGCGGTGCGCGTGACCCTGCGTGGCCCGACCGAGCAGGACCGGTCCTTCATGCTGGGTGGCATCCGCCTGGAGGACGAGGAAATCCTCAGCATCGGCCTGGTCGCGATGACCCGGCAGGCAAAGCGCGGCGACGGCGCGGCCGACCGCCTGATACAGACCGCCATCGAGCATGCCACGCAGGGGCCGGATTCCGGCGGTGGCGATGACGGGCTGATGATGTTCGTCATCGACGGCATCGCCGATATGATCCGCAAGGGACCGATCGAGGCGGTGTTGCCGGTGCTGGAGAAGCTGCGTGCCTATTTGCGTGCCGTCTCGGTCGAGGGCGATGCCTTCAAGGATATCGGTTCCGGCAAATTCGGCCTGATCCGCGCCGCCGGCGTCAGCCGGGAGGAGGTGCAGGCCGGCATCAAGCGCATCCTGGACGAATTCAACATCTACAGCGGCATCAAGATCTACGACCTGTCCTTCGACCTCTCGATGGAGAAGGACAGCCTGTCGGAAGAGGATGTCGCCCGCGCGATCTCCTATTCGATCAAGCGCTTCTCCGAGGATACGCCGGAAAGCTTCGACATTCGCTCGCTCCGCGACGGTGCCAACGCCATCCTGCGCGACACCGCCCGCCGCATGACCACGGCGCGGCAGATGTTGCGTCAGCACAATATCGATATCGTCTACCAGCCGATCGTCCGTCTCGACGACGGCAAGGTGCATCATCTGGAAGCGTTGTCGCGGATCTCCGGCGTCGAATCGATCGGCGCCTGGATGCGTTTCGCCGAGGAATCGGGCCTGATCCGCGACTTCGACCTGATGGTGACCGCCAAGATCGCCAAGAGCCTGGAAGACCACGCCAAGGCCGGATGGATGCCCCGCATCGCCATCAACCTGTCGGCCAGCTCGCTTCAGAGCAGCCTGTTCCTCAGCCATTTCGAGGCGGCGCTGGAACCCTACAGCGCCTTTCGCAAGCAGCTGTTGATCGAGGTCACCGAGACCGTCGCCATCACCGATTTCCCGAAAATGGCCGAGACGCTGATGACGTTGCGCCGGAAAGGCCATGCGATCTGCCTGGACGACGTCGGCGCCGGCGCGACCTCGTTCGAGACGCTCCAGTCCCTGCCTGCCGACTTCACCAAGATCGACGGCAGTGTGCTGCGCGGCCTGGCCTCGGGCAAGGTGCATGCCGCTACCATGCACACCATCATCAAGATGGCGCAGAACAAGGGCAGCGAGGTCATCGTCGAGCATCTGGAGACGCAGTCTCAGATTCGGACCGTGCGCGAAATGGGCGCCCATTTCGGCCAGGGCTATATCTTCGGCCGCCCCGTCTCGGATGCCTCGGCCGCCTCGATTCCGCAAAGCGTCCAGGCCGATCCGCATTGGAGTCCGATCGCGCACGACAAGCCGGTAGCCGTGCGGTCCGCCTGATGGAAAACGGTCTGTAGCCGGAAACCCGGGCGGCAACCGGCCGTCGGCAGCGGTGCTGTTTTCCTGATCTAATGCTTCGAATCGTGATTGCCGGGCTCGGCCCGGCAATCCGTCTTCCTTGAAAAAGATGGGTGCCCGGATCGAGTCCGGGCATGACGAATGGCGCCACCATCCAAAGCAGAGAGCCTCTAGCCCTCACCGCCGCCATTCTGGTCGATCGTCACGAAGCGATTCTCGCCGTGACGATTGATCAGCAGAAGCATGACGCCTTTGGCGTTGGCCTGGATGAGCTTGGCCGCATCCTTGGGATTCTCGACGCTGTGGTTGTTGACGCTGACGATGACGTCGCCCGCTTCGATGCCGTTATCGTAGGCCGGGCTATCATCCTGCACGCGGCTGACGAGCGCGCCCTTGATCGAGCTCGGCAGGTTGAGCCGCTTGGCGGCGTCCGAGGTGAGCGAGGACAGGGTCATGCCGAGCGCTGCCTTGTCGTTCTCGCCCTGCTGGGACTGGGCCGTCCCCTGAGCATCGGCAACCTCCTGCGACGTCAGTTTGCCGATCGTGACCTGCTCGGTGACCTCTTTGCCCTGGCGCATCACGGTCACCGGCACGGTCTGGCCGATGGTGGTGTCGGCGACCATGCGCGGCAGGTCGCGCATTTTGCTGACCGATTTGCCGTCGTATTTCTCGATGACGTCGCCGGCCTGGATACCGGCCTTGCCGGCCGGGCTGGACGGCGTCACGGAAGCAACGAGCGCGCCTGACGGGTTGTTGCGATCCATGCCGAGGCCCTGCGCTATGTCAGGCGTCATCTGCTGAACCTGAACGCCGAGCCAGCCGCGGTCGACATGGCCGCTCTTCATCAGCTGCGCGATGATGGGCTTCGCCGAATCGGACGGGATGTCGAAGCCGATGCCGACGCTGCCGCCGTTGGGCGAATAGATCGCCGTGTTGATGCCGATGACCTGGCCGTCGAGGTTGAAGGTCGGACCGCCGGAATTGCCCTTGTTGATGGGGGCATCGATCTGCAGGAAGTCGACGTAGCTCGAATCCCCGATCGGCCGGCCACGCGCCGAGAGAATGCCCGAGGTGACCGTGCCGCCGAGGCCGAAGGGGTCGCCGACGGCGATCACCCAGTCGCCGACATCGGTCTTGTCGCTATCGCCGAAGGTGACATAGGGCAGCGGATGGCCGACATCGATCTTCAACAGCGCGAGATCGCTTGCCTTGTCCTTGCCAACGATCTTCGCCGTGTGGCGGCTGCCGTCCTGGAAGATGACCGTCACCTTCTCGGCATTGCCGATGACGTGATGGTTGGTGACGATGTAACCGCGCGGATCGATGATGAAACCGGAACCGAGCGCGATGACGTGCTGCCCGGGCGCCATGTTTGGGGTTTGGCCCTGTTGCTGCTGCTGAAAGAAGCGACGCATGAATTCATCGAAAGGCGTGCCGGTACCGGGACCCATCATGCCCGGCGGCATGCCGTCGCCATCGTCGCCGCTATCGCCGTCAGAACCATCGGAAGTCGCCGTCTTCTCCACCACCGAGATATTGACGACGGCCGGCAATACCTTCTTCACCATCGGCTGGAAGCTGGGCAACCGGGCCGCAAGACCCGTCGCGGGGGCCTGCTTGGAAAGATCCTGTGCGATGGCCGATGTGGAAAAGGCAAGCGGGCTTACCGATAGGCAAAGCGCCAGGCCCGCAGCCGTAAGGCGGCGCAGCCTCTGTGTCCGGGCGACCGGATTTTGTCGAGGGATGGTCATGTCGTTGGCTCCATCGAAAAGAATAGTACCAAGGAGACAGACCTTGCCCGAACGGGCCTATCCGGATTTATGCAGCAGACTTAAAATTTCTTCATCTTAGGTTTTTCGAGCACCTAGCCAAACTCTCGGCAGCGGCCCCTTCGACTATTTGAACTACCCTCTTACCTTTGATATCGACGTGAGCGATACCTTCGTCGACTTGGCGCTCAACTTGGTCACATACCAACGGATCGCTTCGCTCATCACGAAATGTCATTTGCCTCCTTGCCCCGGCAACATCGGTCAATTTCGCGTCATGAGCCCAACTTCACCCGATCTTGATAGGAGGGTGACGCGCCTTCGATGGATAATCCTTTGAGGACGATCTTGCCCAAGAATTCGGGGACGACGGGACGCGGGCGGACAGCAAACATCGATGCGAGAAGCCCTCGGCCTCCGAGGACGCTTGCGGTCGCGCTGTCAGCTGGCCAGGCTCCCAGGTCGCTCAGCCTTTCCGCTCACTGGAGGCCGACTTGGCGCAGCGCAGTCGGCTGCACAGTGAAGCCACCGGTGCTGAATGGCCGGTCATTGATCATGAGCAGAACGAGGGAGGCCGCCACAGCGGTGGAAAAGATGAACATGCCGGCCGCGGCGGTCACACGGCGGTCTATATGCACCATGGCAAGCGTCGTCAGGACCAATCCATCCAGGACGAATATGACCAACCATTGCGCTGGGGAGATGACCGCATGACTTAGCAGGATCCGGCCCCGTCTCGCCTCCAGGGCCCTCTCGAGAGACGCAATGGCGCGTTCCTGGGCAAGTCGCTGGCCTGGATTGTCCGCACCGAAAGTCAACAGCGCTCTCATTGTCTCCTTGAGGCCAGGCGACGATTGCCTGACGCTCGCGCGGCCCGCCAGCATGGCCGGCCAGTCTTCCGCCTCTATAAACTGCAGATGCTTTTGCAATCCTGCATGTATCGCACCTCGCGTTGCCTCAGGAAGTGCGTCTGAAAACAGGACCATTTCGCTGATTGCGATCGCCTCTTGCGCGACATAGGCGTTGGCGCGATCGAGGTTGGCCCACACGCGTGAGGCGAGGAAGACGATCAACAGGCCGGCAATGACGGAAAGAGGTGTGAGCAGAACCGGCGTGACCGCCTTCAATTCGGCGGCAATCTGGCGATGCGAGATCATGGTCGCGATGAAGAAAATGACCCCGGCGATGGCGTAGCAGATCGCAAACATCAGCAAAGCGATGATCGCTCCGTCCTGCGACTCGATCCACAAGATCATGTCCAGTCTCCACTTCGGAGTTCATGTGGTGCTAAACCCGGAATGATCAACGGATGCTAGTCGCGATCGGCCTGCCCCACATAGAAGCCGGTCGAGACCAAGGAGGGCTGCTGGCTCGTTCCGTCGCTTTGGGCAAGTACGTGGTCGACGACTTGGACGAGCTTACAGTCGAGCGTGAGCCGCTTGCCGCTGTCGTCATCCGGCATGCAGCCCAAGCCGCCCCTTACTATTCAACGACGAGGACGTGCAGGAGCGGTCTTTCTCATGACGTCGGATGATGTTGGAGGACGCGGCGTACCCCAAACCAAAGACCGCTTAAGGCCCATAACCACCCGCACCGACTAGCCTTTTTACCTCACAGCCCGCCCATCCGGCACAGCTCCGCCCATTCCGTGTCCGAGATCGGCACGACCGAGAGGCGGGACTGGCGGATCAGGGCCAGGTCCTTGAGTGCGGGCGCGGCCTTCATCGCCTTCAGCGTCACCGGATTCGGCACCGGCTTGACCGGCGCCACGTCGACCATGACGAAACGACCGCTCGCATCGCTGGGATCGGGATAGGCCTCGCGCACGATCTCGGCGATGCCGACGATCTCCAGCCCCTCGTTCGAATGATAGAAGAATGCCTGGTCGCCGACCTTCATGGCCTTGAGGTTGTTGGCCGCCTGGTAGTTGCGCACCCCGTCCCAATGGGTGCGCTTGTCCGCGTTGAATTTGGTCCAGGAATATTTGAACGGCTCGGATTTCAGCAGCCAATGTGCCATGGGCGGGTCCTTCAGTTCATTCGGCCTTGAAAGGCCGGGCAAGCAATTGCCGGATGGTCTCGTCGATGCCGGCGCCCCGATGCAAGATCGCGTCGACGGCGAAAACGATCGGCATCTCGACATCCATCTTGCGGGCGAGCCCCGCCAGCGCCTGAGATGTCGCCACGCCCTCGGCGACCGACCGCCTTCCGGCCAATATCTCCGCCAGGTTCTGCCCTTGCCCGAGCGCCATGCCGAGCGAGCAGTTGCGCGACTGCATGGCGGTGCAGGTCAGCACCAGATCGCCGACGCCCGACAATCCCATCAAAGTCTCCGGCCGTGCCCCCATGGCGGATGCCAGGCGCATCATCTCCGCGATCCCGCGCGTGATGAGTGCCGCACGGGCATTGTCGCCGAGGCCTCGGCCCCAGACGATGCCGCAGGCAATCGCCAGCACGTTCTTGACCGCCCCACCGATCTCGCAGCCGAGCGGATCGTCGGAAAGATAGGGCCGGAAGCTGGGCGTGCCCAATGTCGCGACCAGCCGCGCGCCGAGATTCCCGTCGCGCGACGCCAGCGTCACGGCGGTCGGCAGGCCCCTGGCGACCTCGATGGCGAAGGTCGGCCCCGACAGCACGGCCTGAGGCCGGCCAGGCAGGCAATCGGCGATCACTTCTTCCATGGTGGCGCCCGTACCGATCTCGACCCCTTTTGAAGCGATTACTACCGGCGTCTCCCGCGGCAGGATCGGCGCCAGCCCCTCTGCCACGCCGCGCAGATATTGCGTCGGCACGACCAGCAGCAACGCCTGTGCATGCGCGGCGATATCCGCCAGATCCGAGGTCCCCCGAATCGAGGGATCGAGGGTGATGCCCGGCAGGAAGTTCGGATTGGCATGGTCCTGATCGATGGCGCGCGCGACCTCGGGCGAGCGCGCCCAAATCATGACCTCCGCCCCGGCACGCCGCGCGGTCTGCGCCAGTGCCGTACCCCAGGCGCCCGCGCCCAGCACGCCGATGCGGGTGAAAGGGCTAATCGTCATGCCTTGACCCCGGCAAAGGCCGCCTTGGGTGCGGTCAAATCGAGCGGCCAGCGTGGCCGGGCCGCGAAATCGAGCCCATCGGTCAGCCCCAAGCGCAACCGCTCGATGCCGGCCCAGGCGACCATGGCGCCATTGTCGGTGCAAAGTGCCGGGCGCGGCGCCACCAGTGCTAGGCCAGCCTTCTTGCTGACCGTGTCCAGCGCCGCACGGATCGCGGCATTGGCTGCGACGCCGCCGGCGACGACGAGATGCGCGCCTTCCGGATGGCGCTCGCGGAAGATGCTGGCGGCACGCGCCGTACGGTCGGCCAAGCTATCGGCCACCGCCCGCTGGAACGCGGCGGCGAGATCGGCCTTGGCCTGGTCATCGCCGTTATCGATCGTCTGCGCCGCCTGGCGCACCGCTGTCTTGAGGCCGGAGAAGGAGAAGTCGCAACCGGGCCGGCCCTTCATCGGCCTCGGCAGGTCGAAGCGTCCGGCCTCACCCCGGACGGCGCAGCGTTCGACCGCCGGCCCACCCGGATAGCCGAGATCCAGGAGCTTCGCCGTTTTGTCGAAGGCCTCGCCCACGGCATCGTCGATGGTGGTGCCGAGCCGGACATAGCGGCCGACGCCCTCGACAATCAGCAGCTGGCAATGGCCGCCGGAGATCAACAGCAGCAGATAGGGGAACGGCACATCATGGTCGAGCCGCACGGTCAGCGCATGGGCCTCCAGATGGTTGACCGCGACGAAAGGCAGGTTGCGCACCAGCGCCATCGCCTTGGCCGCAGTCACACCGACCATGACCCCGCCGATGAGGCCAGGACCGGCGGTGGCCGCAATGGCGTCGATATCCGCCCAACCGCAACCGGCCTCATCCATCGCCGCCTCGACGATCGGCGCCAGGTGGTCGAGATGGGCACGCGCCGCCACCTCCGGCACCACGCCGCCGAACCGCTCATGCTCATCGAACTGCGAACGCAGCGCATGACCCAGTACCATGCCGCCGCCGGCAACGCCTTTGGCGGAAATGCTTTTGGCCGAATCGCCGCTCTCCGTCACCGCCACGATGGCGGCGGCGGTCTCATCGCAGCTTGTCTCCAATCCCAGGACCTTCATATCCTGGGGATATACACGGGCGCCGCCGCGAGGCCAACCCGCGAACCAGATGAACCCGGCCACCTGCACGCTTATCCGCTTTGCATTGCCGGATATGAGCGATAAAGAAAGTCATGGCTTCGATTCCGCCTCTCCTGCGCATCGGCACCCGTGGCAGCGCGCTCGCGCTGGCCCAAGCCCATGAAGTCCAGGACCGCCTCTCCCGCGCCCATGACCCGCTGCGCGCCCCCGGCGCCATCGAGATCGTGGTGATCCAGACCACCGGCGACCGGGTCACCGACCGCTCGCTAAACGCCATCGGCGGCAAGGGTCTCTTCACCAAGGAGATCGAGGAGGCGCTGCTCGACCGCCGCATCGATATCGCCGTCCATTCGATGAAGGACGTGCCGACCATCCTGCCGGCCGGGCTGGTCATCGATTGCCTGCTGCCGCGCGAGGATGCCCGCGACGTGCTGTTCGCCCGGAAGCAGGCAATCGATGATCAGCCCGGCGGCATCTCCGATCTCAAGCCCGGGATCATCGTCGGCACCGCCTCGCTGCGGCGCCAGGCGCAGATCCTGATGCATCGCCCGGACGTCACCGTCGTGCCATTCCGCGGCAATGTCGGCACCAGGCTGGCCAAACTGGAATCGGGCGTGGTCGATGCCACCTTGCTGGCCGCCGCGGGGCTGCGCCGGCTCGGCCATGACATCGCCGCGATGCCCATGGCGACGGTCTTGTCGGAGGATATGATGCTGCCCGCCGTCGCCCAAGGCGCCATCGGCATCGAGCGTCGCCAGGACGACGACCGGATCGCCGGGTATCTGGCGGCATTGAATCATGTGGAGACTCATATCTGCGTCGCGGCCGAACGCGCACTGCTGGCGACCCTCGACGGATCATGCCGCACGCCGATCGCAGCCCATGCCACGCTTAATGGGAACACGCTGACACTTCAGGCATTGATCGTCCGGCCCGATGGCAGCGAACATCATCGGGCGACGCGCCAGGGTGCCGCTGTGGACGCGGTCCGGATCGGCAATGATGCCGGGGCGGAGCTGCGTGGCCATGCCGGTCCTGGATTCTTCTCCCCCAATCTGCCGGAGCAGACCGCACGATGAAGCTGCTCGTCACCCGGCCGGCGGAAGACGCCGCCCCGCTCGCCGCCGAGCTGCGCGCACACGGCCATGAAGTGCTGATTGCGCCGATGATGACGGTGTCGCTGCGGCCGGAGCGCCTGCCCGACC
>DATJJW010000072.1:0-14060 GCA_035491935.1 Allostellaceae bacterium
ATGCGCCGGGCATGGCCAAGACCCGCTTCGCCTCCGATTTCCAGGCGCTGGCCGGCGGCGGCGTACCGAACCCGGCCACGCTGGCGACGCTGGGCGACCAGGTCAGCGACCTGCAGAGCTTCATGGGAACGTTCCGCCAGAAGATCATCCATGGCGGGCTGGACGCCGTCGACTGAGGCATCGATGCTGCCGAGGGAGGCGGTTCCGTGCGTCAGATCGGCAGCTTCGGACCCGGCGGTGGAGCGTTGAGGTCATGCACTGCCTTGGTCATGGCGCACGAACCAATGGCCGGCCCAAGGGCCAGTGATGTGGAAAAGCGGGACTGACCCCTCAGTTCGCGCCGAAGCTCTGTACCAGCGAGCCGCAGACCAGGTACCAGCCATCGATCAGCACGAAGAACACGAGCTTGAACGGCAGCGACAATACGCTGGGCGGCAGGCTGACCATGCCCATGGACATGACCAGCGACGCGATGACGATGTCGATGATCAGGAACGGCAGGAACAGAAGGAAGCCGATCTCGAAGGCGCGGCGCAGCTCGCTGATCAGGAAGGCGGGCAGGAGCGCGCGAAGCGGCACGTCGTCAGGCTTGGCGACCGGCGGAATCTTGCCGAGATTCATGAACAGGGTCAGGTCCTGCTCGCGCACATGGGTGATCATGAAGCGCTGGAACGGCGCGACGATCAGCGGGAAGGCCTGCTCCTCGTTGATCTGCTCGGCGATCAACGGCTTCACGCCCTGATTATAGGCCTGCTCCAGCGTCGGCCCCATGACGAAGGCGGTGAGGAACAGCGCCAGGCTGACCATCACCGTATTGGGCGGCGTCGACTGGATGCCCATGGCCGTGCGCAGGAAGGACAGCACGACGATGATGCGGGTGAAGGAGGTCACGGTGACGAGGATGCCGGGTACGACGCTCAGCACCGTCATCAGCGCCACAAGCTCGACGATGCGGCCGGTGGCCGAGCCGCGTTCGCCGAGATCGAGCTGCAGGCTCTGCGCCAGCGCCGGTGGCGACCACAATGCCAGGGTGAGCGACAGGAGCGTCCCGCCCAGCAGGGTGACCGCCAGCGTCCGGCGGCGACCCGGTTTGATGAGCTTGAATATATTCGGCATCAGGATTGTACCTGGTCGAGCTGTCGCCGGAAGCTGGTGGCTGGCCGTTGCCCGTCCTCCGGTGCCGCCGTGGCCGGCTGGGCCGCCGGCACCGCGGCCGTGACCATGATGTCGCCTTCGATCACCAGGTCGTTGGGGCCACCGGTCAGCAGCAGGTGTTCGGTATCGTCGCGCCGGACCAGCACCAGGCGCCGGCGCTGATCGACGGCGGCCACCTCGACGACCGCAAGGCGCCGCGTACCCTTGCCGCCGCGCATGCGGATGGCCGTGCCGTATTTGCGGATCATGAAGGCCAGGGCGGCGATCATGACGAGAACCAGTCCCAGAGACAGGAGTGCGCGCAGGTACAGTTCGTAATCGTTCATCGGCCCGTCTTTTCCTTGGGGCCGGCTTTTTCGGCGGAGGGTGCCTTCTCGACCTCCTCGCCATAACCTTCCGACGCCGCCTGATAAGCCTTGGCCGCCTGGCGCGGGTTGTTTTCCGGCATGGCCGTGGCCTTCGCGATGGCATTGCGCAGCAGCGCTTCCAGCAGGTCGAGCGTGGTCATCAGCGCCAGCAAGGCCGGGGCGACATCGGTGCGCTTCTGCGCCACGGCAATCTCGCAGATGGTCTGGACGCGCGGCGCCAGATCCTGGATCTCGACCAGACCGCCTTCACGCAGCACCGCATTGGCGGCATCGAGCTGCGCCTGGGTATCGGCGATCAGCAGGGCAATATCGGCCTCGTAACCGGTCTCGCGCGTCACTGGACCGCCGCTTTCTCGGCTTGTCCCTTTTCGGCTTGCCCCTTCTCGGCTTGTAGGGGATGCAAGGAAATCTCCCAGTGATAGACATGCGACAAGATCTCGGCGACCGTGGTGAGCGCGATGACCGGGATCTCCGATCCCACTTCCAGCGCGGACAGGATCTCGACCAGGCTGGCATCCTCGCGGACCTTCACGTCATTGGCGAAGGCCACGTCCAGGATCTGCCGTGCGAAGGCACCCTCGCCGGTCGCCACCACGATTGGGGTGGCCGGTTCCTTCGGGTCAAAGGCGAGGGCGACGGCTTTTTCTTTCATGCGAGGGCACTCTAGCGCCTCGGCGTCTTAAAGTGCAGTAAAACCTTGGGGTGCATACCCAAGGATGCCCTCGTTAACAATGGCTTAAGTACGATGGTGGGAGTATGTAGATAATACCGGCTTAATGGCTCGGGCCCGGGTGCTATGGATCTTTCCTCAATACCGTTGATATCGGCGATCTCGCGCAAGATGCATTGGCTGACCGCACGTCAGCGCGTGCTGGCGGAGAACGTTGCCAATCTCGATACGCCGCAATACCAGGCGCAGGACCTGACGCCGCTCGATTTCGGCAGCCAGCTTTCCAGCGTGGCGCGCTCGACCGGTATCACCATCGCCGGCCATTCGCCTTCGGCGCCAAAGCTGCAGCCGGTGATGACCGCGTCGGATGATTTGCCGGCCCTGGCCTCGCGCCAGGACGATGCCCCGCATGTCAACAAGCTGCGCGAGGATCACACCATCAACGGCAATACGACGTCGATGGAAGACGAGATGATGAAGGTCTCCAGCACCGCGGCGGATTATCAGATGATGACCGAGCTCTATCAGCGCCAGGTCAATTTGTTCACCACAGCCCTCGACAAGGGCGAATAGGACGGGACGGCGAGGGGTTAGGCCATGGATTTCGATGATGCGATGCGGATTTCCGCCTCTGCGCTGAATGCGCAGTCGGTGCGCCTGCGCACCATCGCGGAGAATCTCGCCAACGCCAATACCACGGCACCCAATCCTTCGGGCGACCCCTATCGCCGCAAGGTCGTGACCTTCCGCAACGTGCTGGATCACTCGACCGGCGATGACCTGGTCAAGATCGGCCACATTACCTATGACGGCACGCCCTTCGAATCGCGCTACCTTCCGGGCAATCCGGCGGCCGACGCCCAGGGCTACGTCAAGATGCCCAACGTCAACCCGCTGGTCGAACTGGGCGACATGCGCGAAGCGCAGCAGAGCTACCAGGCCAGTGTCGACGTCATCACGGTAGCGAAGAACATGCTGGGACAGGCGTTGACCCTGTTGAAGTCTTGATCCGGCCGTGGTTGGATCGCCGATGGAATTTGGGGGTAGCTTCCCTTGTTGAGGATCGCCCCGTGATGTATCCGAGGACCGTGTCATGACCGTCAACATCGCCGCCGGCGCTGCCGCCTATGCCGATACCGCCCGCAAGCTGTCGAGCGGGGTCGGGGTCGCCGCACCCGCCCAGGGTGACGGCAAGGGTTTCGGCGACCTCGTGAAGAACGCGATCAACGGCGCCATCGACAGCCAGAAGCAGGGCGAGGCGGCGAGCATGGCGGCGGTCGCGGGCAAGGCCGACATCAACAGCGTGGTCATGGCCGTCACCAACGCGCAGATGACCCTGCAGACCGTGGTCGCCGTGCGCGACAAGGTCGTCCAGGCCTATCAGCAGATCCTGCAGATGCCGATCTGAGGCCACGCCGGCCTTGGAGCGCCCTCGGCCGGCCTCGGTATTGTTGCCCCGGTCATGAATGAAGCGGATATCATCAACATCGCCCGGCAGGCGATCTATGTCGCGCTGAAGCTGGGCGGGCCGATCATGATCATGACCCTGGTCATCGGCATCATCATCTCGATCTTCCAGGCCTTGACCCAGATCCAGGAGCAGACGCTGACCTTCATTCCGAAGATCGTCGCGACTTTCCTTGCATTCCTGTTCCTGATGCCGTTCATGATCAACACGTTGGTGAACTTCACGCACGTTCTGGCCGATCGGATCATCAATATCCAATAACCCGAGGGAGGAGGCGGGGGGTCGTGACCACCTACACGCTGCAACAACTCCTGCCGGCCAATATCTTTACTCTGCTGCTGGTCTTCGCCCGGGTCGGCTCTGCCGTGGGGCTGCTGCCCGGCGTCGGCGACGCCTATGTCAGCCCGCGTATCCGCCTGATGGTCGCCGGCGGCCTCACCCTCCTGATCGCACCGCTGATCGCACCCGCCATGCCGGCGGAGCCCAAGGACATCCTGGGATTGTTCGTCCTGCTGTTCGGCGAGATCTTCGTCGGGTTGTTCCTGGGGCTGATCGCCCGCGTGCTGTTCACGGCGCTGGAGACCGGCGGCGCCATCATCGCCATGCAGACGAACCTGTCGAGCGCCCTCGTCTTCAACCCGGGCGCTGAAGCGCAGGAGACGCTGCCGGCCGGGTTCTACGGCGCGCTGGCGGTCGTGCTGATCTTCGTGACCGGCACCTATGGCATGCTGCTGCGCGCCATCGTCGACAGCTACAACGTCTTCCCGCCGGGCACATTGCCGCCCTTCGACGACATGTCGGTGGCCATGGTGCGCGCTGCCTCACGCAGCTTCATCATTGCCATGGAACTGGCGGCTCCCTACCTGATCGTGACGACCCTTTTCTATGCCATGCTAGGGTTGATCGCTCGGATCATGCCACAGCTCCAGGTCTTCTATGTCGGTATCCCGGCTCAGATCATGGCAGGACTATTCATGCTTGTCCTGACCTTGCCCGTCAGCATCCTGTGGTTCCTCAATACCTGGCAGGCGGCCATGAACAGCCTGACGACGCCGATACCATGACCACGGAATTGCCCCGAATGCCGTCCTTCACCGCGCCGCCTTCCGCCACGATGGGGGCACCCCGGCGGCGTGGCGCGGTGATCCTGGCGATCATCCTGGGCATGGCGTTGCTGGTCATGGCGGTGCTGGCGCTTCTGGACCCGCCGCTCGCCTATACGCTGGATTGGAGCATGATCGGCGTCTCGCTGCTGCTGGCCGGCGTGCTGGTGATCGCGGCGCGCGACCGGCAGGAAAGTGCGGTACCGCTGCCGCTGCAGCCGGCGATCGGGGAAGCCGGCGATTCGGGCGAGGCGGGATTCATCGTCGACCGGTCCGGCAAACTGCTGGTTGCGAGCCTGCGCGCGCAATCGATGCTGGGGGCAGCGAGCCATCCGGTGGCGAAGCTGCTGCAGGCCCTGGCGCAGAATGACGAGACCGGCCAGGCTGCGATGCGCCGGCTGTTCGCGGCCGCGCGCGAAGGGCTGGCTGGCGCCGAGCGTATCGTCATGGCGCTGCCGGGCTCGGGCGGTTCCGCCGTCTACGACATCCAGGTCCTGCCGGTGAACGAGCCTCCGGGTGCCACGCAATGGATCGTCGAACCCGCGGCCGAAGGGGCCGAGGGCATGCATCCCGTCACCCTCGGCGCGGATGCGGAGCCGGTGCCGCCGGACGTCCTCGATGGGCTGCCGATCGGCCTGTTCGCGACCGGTGACGACGGTTCCATCGTCTGGGGCAACGAGACGCTGGCCCATTGGCTGGGCATGCCGCTGGCCAGCCTCGCCGTCGGCCGGATGAAGCTCGGGGATTTCCTGGCCGCCGATGCCGCCCATCCGGCGGGTGAGGGCGTCAATGACAAGGGGGGTGAGGCGGTAACGTTGCACGGCACGGGCGGTGCGCCGGTGATGCTCACCTTGTTGCGCGCGACGGCCGCCCATGCTGGTGCGTTGGTGCCGCGTGCGCCCGAGCGGCGGCGGGAGGAGCCGGCCGGCCTGGCCCGCCAGCGCTTCCAGCGTTTCTTCGAGACCGCTCCCGTCGGCATTGCCTTTGCCAACGAGACGGCGCGTTTCCACGAGACCAATTCGGCGCTGAACGTGTTCCTGGCGGCCGAGGATCTGAAGGGCGGCAGCGTCTACGATTTCGCCCACCCCGACGATCATGCGGCGATCACGGCACAGTTGAAGCTGACCGCGTCGGGAGCTGGCGACACCACGGCGAAGCCGTTGGAGATCCGGCTCGCCAAGCCACGCCTGCGTAACATCGCGCTCTTCGCCAGCCGGCTCGACAATGATGACGGCTCGCTGGGCGGGCTCATCCTTTATTTCATCGACCTCACCGAGCAGAAGAACCTGGAACTGCAATTCGTGCAGTCGCAGAAGATGCAGGCAGTCGGCCAGCTCGCGGGGGGTGTCGCGCACGACTTCAACAACCTGCTCACCGCGATGAACGGGTTCTGCGATCTCCTGCTGCTGCGCTTCCGGCCGGGCGACCAGTCCTTCGGCGACCTGATGCAGATCAAGCAGAACGCCAACCGCGCCGCGAGCCTGGTGCGCCAGCTGCTGGCCTTCTCGCGCCAGCAGACCTTGCAGCCTCAAGTCATCGACATCTCCGAGGTGCTGGGCGAGCTCAGCCATCTGCTGAACCGCCTGCTTGGCGAGACGGTCGAACTCAAGATGTTCCATGGGCGGGGGCTCGGCCGGGTCAAGGTCGATCCCGGCCAGTTGGAGCAGGTGATCATCAACCTGGCAGTCAATGCGCGCGACGCGATGCCGCGTAACGGCACGCTGACCATCCGCACGCGCAATGTCGACCTCGCCGAGCCGATCCACCGCGAAACGGAAGTGGTGCCCGTGGGGGCCTACGTGCTGGTCGAGGTCAGCGACGATGGCAGCGGCATCCCGCCGGATATCCTGCCGCGCATCTTCGAGCCGTTCTTCTCGACCAAGGAAGTGGGATCGGGCACCGGCCTCGGCCTCTCGACCGTCTATGGCATCGTCAAGCAGACCGGTGGTTTTGTGCTGGTCGACAGCACCGTAGGCATCGGCACGCGCTTCTCGATATATCTGCCGCGCTGGATGCAGACCGAGGCGGAAGAGGCGCCGGCGGCCCCTGCGGCACCCGAGGCGTCATTGCCGCGCGACCTGACCGGGGCCGGCACCATATTGCTGGTCGAGGACGAGGCGCCGGTGCGCATGTTCACCATGCGCGCGCTCCAGAACAAGGGCTATACCGTGCTGGAGGCCAAGAGCGGCGAGGCGGCCTTGGAAATCCTGAGCAACGATCCGCCGCCCCAGGTCGATCTCATCATCACCGACGTCATGATGCCGCGCATGGACGGCCCGACGCTGATCGAGCATGTGCGCGACACCCTGCCGGATGTGAAGGTGATCTTCATCTCGGGCTATGCCGAGGAGACCTTCGCCAAGCGTCTCGGCCCCGGCGAGGGTGTGCATTTCCTGCCCAAGCCCTTCTCGCTCAAGGAACTGGCGGCCAAGGTGAAGGAAATCATGCTGGCGTCGTAGCGCCGGCTATCGGCCGGCTCTTGACTGACCTTCAGCGACTTACCATCGCCCTGAGCCGGGGCTCGATCTCGGTCAGCAGCGCCTCATAGACCGGGCGCTTGAAGGGCACGATCAGCTGGGTCAGTTCGTGGCGCGGGACCCAACGCCAGGCGTCGAATTCCGGGTGCTCGGTATCGATGCGGATGTCGCTGTCCTG
Source organism: Allostellaceae bacterium (assembly GCA_035491935.1). GTDB lineage: Bacteria > Pseudomonadota > Alphaproteobacteria > ATCC43930 > CGMCC-115725 > DATJJW01. Next base: position 7,420 of record DATJJW010000072.1, read on the forward strand.
GCCGGTGAAGCGCAGCACGAACCATTTCTGCGCCTGGCCCTTCCAGCGGCCGCCCCAGGATTTCTTGGCGATTTCGACCGGCAGGTCGTAGGTCAGCCAACCATCCAGCTCCAGGACGATCTCTGCCTTGTCGGTGCCGATCTCCTCGTGCAGCTCGCGCAGGGCAGCCTGGGCCGGGGCCTCGCCGTCGTCGATGCCGCCCTGGGGCATCTGCCAGGCATCGGGCGTGTCGTGGCGCCTGCCGACGAAAACCTGCCCCGCCGCATTCAGCAGCATCAGGCCGACATTCGGGCGATAGGCCTCGCTCGGCTGGTCGATGAGCATCAGGGTCATGGCTTGACTTTGGCGGTCGCAGGGGCAGGCTGGGTCTTGCCGTCGGGCTTGGCATTTGCCGGAGCGCCAGCGGCAGATGCGGCCTTGCCTGTCGTGCCGGCCGGCGTCGAGGTGTCCTGCTTCGAAGCATTCGTCTGATCGACGCTGCCTTCAGTCTTCGCCGGCGTCGGCGGCACGGATGCCAGTGCCGAGACCGGCGCCAGCACCAGGCCCCGCGCCTGTAAGCCCTTGGCCCAGTTGACGACGCGGTCGATGGCGCCCGGCTCGGCCGAGACCAGGCCCAGCGCCGTATGGTCGCGCCGGGCGATATCCTCAAGCTCGGCCAGGTTGCGCACGATCATCGTGCCGTCGAACTGGGCGTCGATGACCCGACTGGTCGTGACATAGGGCAACTTGTCGGCCGCGGCCAGCGACGGGGCAGCGCTTTCCGGCGCGCTGCGGTTGTCGACGAACAGCAGCCCGCGCTGGGCGATATCGGCCAGGACCGGCGTCAGCGATTCGCGCGCCGCCTGGAAGCGTCCGCCCATGCGGCCGACCACGCCGACATAGCCCACGGTCTGGCTCAGGATCCAATTGAGGCGGTCGAGATTCTGATCGTTGGAATTGGCGGTCAGCAGCGCGTTGTAGCCAGGGTCCTGACGCGGATAGTCGACCGGTTCCATCGGCACTTCCAGCAGCACCTCATGCCCGGCCTGGCGGGCCGCGTTTGTCCATTCGGAGATGCGGCGGCTGAACGGCGCGAAGGCCAGCGAAACATCGGGCGGCAGCTTGTTGATCGCGGCATCGGTCGCGGTCGAGCCGATGCCGAGGCCGGTGACCAGGATGGCGATGCGGGGCCGGGGATCGTTGAGCGGGAAGGGGCGGGCATAGACCTGCCAGGACGTGCGGCCGTCGCGGCCGATCACCGGCTCGAAACCGTATTTGCCACGCTCGATCAAGCCGGGATCGGGTGCCGGGTTCAGGGCATGCTCGCTGGTGCCGGTCAGGCTGAGCGGCGGCGGCTTGAGGACCAGCGTGCCATTGGACGAGGTCTGGTTGGGCGCCGGCACGGCGGGCGAAGGCGCGGGCGGATTGGACTCCTTCGCCGGCGCACTACCAGATGCCGGAGTATTGCCAGATGCCGGAGTATTGCCGGATGCCGGAGCATTGCCGGCGGGAGCGTTTCCGGCGGCCTTCCCCGGTTCGGCAGGCGTCGGCGCGGCGTTCGTGCCGGCCGGAGCGGCTTGGCCAACGGGCGTTGTCTGGCCAGCGGGCATCTGGCCGGCTGGCGCCTGGGCCGCCGGCTTTTGGGCTGCCGGCGGTTGATCGGACGTTGCGGGCGTCGTGGCCTTGGGAGGCTCCGTCGTTTCCGGCTTCTGTGCGGGCCCCGTGCCAGCCCCAGCCCCAACCCCGGCCCCGGCTTTGGCGCCGGGCGTCGGGACAGAAGTCGGTCCCGGGGTCGCCGTGTTGGGTTTGGCCGGCAGGTGCGGCGGCTCGATCTCATCCTTGAGAGGTGCGATCGGCACGGTGACGCTGCGATCGACCTTGGTACTGCCATATTGCAGCCAAGCGCCGAGGCCGAGGACGAGCACCGCCAAGACGGCCGCGACGCCGCCCAGGATCATCATCGATTTGCGATCCTGGTTACCCGGATCGGCCGGGACGCGTGCGCTACGTGCCATGCTTCAGCCCTGCTGCCCCGTCACTTGCCAAACCGTCACTTGCCCGCATGCCCGGCAAACAGTGCAATACCCTTGATCAGGTCGAGCGCACGGGTCAGCTGGTAGTCGTCGGCTGCGGGACCCTCGGGTGTGGTGCTTGCCGCCGGGGTTGCCGACGCGCCGGGTGCCGGTGAGGCGGGCGTCTTGCCGGGCGTGCCGCTCTTGGCGGGCGGCTTGGCCTGGGACGGGACGACGGCCGGTTCCGAGGGGATGGTCGTGGTCTTGTTGACCTGGCTGCCGCTGGTGTTGCCGCTCGCGGTATTATCATTGGCCGGGCTGCTGTCGGCCGAACCGGTGTTCTTCAAGGCACCCTTGAGGTCGGATTCGCGCAGGTAGGCCGGTGCGTTGATCGCCTCGATCTTCGCCTGCTCGACCACGATGTCCGGCACGATGCCTTCGGCCTGGATCGACCGGCCCGACGGCGTGTAGTAGCGCGCGGTGGTGAGGCGGATGGCGCCGCCATTGGAGGGCAGCGGGATGATCGTCTGCACCGAACCCTTGCCGAAGGAGCGCGTGCCGAGGATCACGGCGCGGTGATGGTCCTGCAGCGCGCCGGAGACGATCTCCGCCGCGGATGCGGTGCCGCCATTGATCAGCACAACCATGGGCAGGCCGCCGGTGATGTCGTGGTCCGACGCGCTGAAGCGCTCGATATCGTCGGGCTTGCGGCCACGGGTCGAGACGACCTCACCCTGGTTGAGGAAGGCGCCGGCGACCGAGACCGAGGCATCGAGCAGGCCGCCCGGATTGTTGCGCAGGTCGAGCACGACGCCGGTCAGCTTGTTCGCGCCCGCCTGCTTCTTCAGGTTGGCGTAGGCCTTGCGCAGCTCGTCGCCGGTCTGGCCGCTGAAGCTGGAGACACGCAAATAGGCGATGTTGCCACGCATCAGCTGGCCCTTGACCGAAGTCAGGTGGATGACCGCGCGGGTCAGCGTGACGTCGAAGGGCGGGGCGTTGCCGCGGCGGATCGACAGCTTGACCTGGGTGTTCGGCGGACCGCGCATCTGGTTGACGGCGTCGTCCAGGCTCATGTTCACGACCAGCTTGCCGTTCAGCGCCACGATATAATCGCCGGGCTTGAGGCCGGCGCGCGAACCGGGCGTGTCATCCATCGGCGAGATGATCTTGATCAGGCCGTTATCCTGGGTCACTTCGATGCCGAGGCCGCCGAACTCGCCCTCGGTCGAGACCTGCATGTCGGCGTATTCCTTGGCATTCAGATAGCTCGAATGCGGGTCGAGCGAGGTCAGCATGCCATTGAGCGCCGATTCGATCAGCTTCTGGTCGCTGACCGGCTCGACATATTCCTGCCGCACCCGTTCGAACACCTCGCCGAACAGGTCGAGGGCTTTGAAGGTATCGGCGCCGACCGTGTCCTGGGCAGCAGCCTGGCGGTGATCGCCAGGCGGCATCAAGAGGACGAGAAGAGCGGCGCCCGCCGCCAGGATCATACGACGCATCGTGCTTCACTCATGAAATCTGTCGAGGTGAGGATGACACCTTCGGGTGTTGACGTCCCAGTCTGCTTATCCGCTGACCGTATCCGCTATCTCTATGGCACGTCAGCCGTGCTGGAGCAAAGGCAGCGGATCGATCGGCTGATTATTATGGCGGACTTCCATGTAAAAATCCGCCGATCCATTGTTATCCGCCATGGTGCCGACGGGTTCGCCTGCCACCACATGCTGGCCCACCACGACATCCTCATGGCCGAGCCTGGCGAGCAGCGAAGCATAGCCTCCGCCATGATCGATGATCAAGATTTCACCATAGCCTCTGAAGGGGCCTGAGAATAGCACCACCCCATCGAAGGGGCTGACCACCGTGGCGCCGGGATGCGAGGCGACGGTCAGGCCATGCGACGTGACGAAGCCATCCTTGGCACCGTAGCGGGTGACCACCTTGCCGCTGACCGGGGGAAGCAGCAGGGTTTGTCCCGGGCGAAAGATACGGCCGCCATGGTGCGCATCCACCCGCGCGGCGCCATTGCTGACCAGGTTGATCTCGCCGCTGGAGACGGGTTTGCCGCCGGAGGGTTTTCGCTGCGCCTCGGCCTCCGCGGCGGCGCGGGCCGCCGCTTCCTGGCGGGCGCGTTCGGCGGCTTCCGCCTCGGCCCGTGCCTTCTCCGCGGCCTCGATCACCTCCTGCAGGCTGCCGGCGCGGGCGGCGAGTGCGGTCAATTGCCGCTGCTGCTGCGTGGCCTGCCGGCGCAGGCCCCGTTCGGCGACGCGGCGTTTGGCCAGGATGTCGGCCAGGCTCTTGCGCTGGGTCGCCAGGTCGTTCTGGTCGGCGAGCATTGCCTTCTGCTTCTGGTCGATCTCGGCCCGGGTCGCCGCCAGCGCCTGCAGCGACGCGGAGAGTGCGGCGGCTTCTGCGGCGATGCGCGGCTGGATCGACCCCAGCAACATGGCGCTGCGCAGCGAATCGACCGGCTCGCCCGGCGAGAAGGCCAAGGCGGCCGGCGGCTCGATGGCGATGCGCTGCAAGGCGGCGAGCAGGGCCGCCTCGCGCTTCTGATGGGCGAGCAGATCCTGGCGTTGCTGGGCGTCCTGGCGGGCGAGGTCGTCGAGCCTGGCCTGCAGGGCGCTGAGGTCGCTTTCCAGCTTTTGCCCGGCGGCGGCAAGCTCGACGCTTTGCTTCCGATAGCGGTCGATCTCCGCCGCCAGATCCGTCTGCTGCTTCTTCAGCGCCGTCTGGCTCGCCTTGCCGCTGGATATCGCATGCTGGACGCCGCGCAGCTTCGCCTTGGCCGCGTCCTCGTCATCGGTGCCGGCCGCCTGCGCCTGTACCGCGCCCAGCATCAGCAGGATGGCGAGCAACGCCGCCATCGGGCGTCCAGGCACGGGAAGCTTGCTCACGGAATGTCCTGCCGTTGCCGAAAGATGCCAATCGCCGTCACGCGCTGGCGCGCTGGCCCAAGATGCGCTGATCCCGGGGCCGGGCCGCTTCCCTGGTCACCAGCAGCGAATGGCCCTTCATCGCGGCCGGCTGTTCCAGGCCCAGCAGGGCGAGCAAGGTGGGCGCCACATCGGCCAGCTTGCCATGGGCCAGCGAGGTCACGGATGCGGGGCCATTGAACAGCACTGCCGGCACCGGATTGGTCGTGTGCGCGGTATGCGGCTCGCCGGTTTCCGGGTCGACCATCAGCTCGATATTGCCATGGTCGGCGGTCACCAGCAGGCAACCGCCCGCCTGCTTCACCGCGGCCATCAGCTTGCCCAGCGCCGTATCGACCGCCTCGACCGCTTTGACCGCCGCGGGGATCATGCCGGAATGGCCGACCATGTCGGTATTGGCGAAGTTGACGATGACGGTGTCGAAGCGGCCGGAGCCGATGGCGGCGACCAGTTTCTCGGTCACCTCCGGTGCCGACATCTCGGGCTGGAGATCGTAGGTCGCGACCTTGGGCGAGGGCACCAGGATGCGTTCCTCGCCCTCGAAGGGTTGCTCGCGTCCGCCGTTGAAGAAGAATGTCACATGGGCGTATTTCTCGGTCTCGGCGATGCGCAGCTGGCGCAGGCCCTTGGACGCGACGTATTCACCGAAGGTGTCGTGCAGATCCTCGGGCGCGAAGACGGTATCGACCAGCTTGTTGAGTTCGGTCGAATATTCGACCAGCCCCAGCGCCTTGGCGAAGCGTACGGTGCGGCTGCGCTCGAAGCCTTTGAAGTTGTCGTCGAGCAACGCGTTCAGGATCTCGCGCGCCCGGTCGGCGCGGAAATTCGCCATCAGGATGCCGTCGCCATCGGCCATGCCCTTGTAGCCGCCCAGCGTCACCGGCAGCAGGAATTCGTCGGTCTTGCCAGCCGCGTACGAGGCTTCGACCGCGGCCTTGGCGCTGTCGGCGGCGCTGCCCTTGCCGTCGACCAGCAGATCATAGGCCTGGCTGACCCGGTCCCAGCGATTGTCGCGGTCCATGGCGTAGTAGCGGCCGATCACTGTGGCGATCTCGACGCCCTTCTGACTGCCGATGTCCTTCTGAAACTGCTCCAGATACTCGGTGGCGCTCTTGGGCGGGGTGTCGCGGCCGTCGAGGAAGGCGTGGACCTTTACCTTGACGCCGGCCCTGGCGACGTCGACGGCCAGGGCCGCCAGCTGCTTCTGATGCGAATGCACGCCGCCCGGCGACATCAGGCCCAGGACATGAGCGGTGCCGCCCGATTTCTTCATCGCGTCGATGAAGTTCTTGAGCGTCGGGTTTTTTGCCAGCGTGCGGTCCTCGATCGCGGCGTCGATACGCACCAGGTCCTGCATGACCACGCGCCCGGCGCCCAGATTCATATGGCCGAACTCGGAATTGCCCATCTGGCCTTCCGGCAAGCCCACGTCGCGGGCGCTCGCCTCGATCAGGCCGGTCGGGCATTCCGTCATCAGCCGGTTCCAATTCGGCGTCGCAGCCATCTTGATGCTGTTGGACTTGCCTTCCGGCATGTAGCCCCAGCCATCCAGGATGCAGAGGACGACGGGCCGAGGAACAACAGGGCTGGGCGGCTTATGGGCGGTCATGCGGACGGAAACCTTTGGATTTCTGGAACAGCAAACGGCGTGCGAGCAGATAGCGAGGGGCGGCCCTCAGGCGCGGCACGTTAACGCAATAGCCGAGATATG
>DATJJW010000073.1:0-14353 GCA_035491935.1 Allostellaceae bacterium
TCGACCTGGCGCAGCGCGTCGACCACCCGGTCGATGACCGAGCTGCGCAGGCTCGTTGCGATCAGATGGACGATGACCTCGGTATCGCTGGTCGATTGGAACAGGCTGCCGCGCCGCACGAGCTGGCTGCGCAGATGATAGGAGTTGGTCAGATTGCCGTTGTGGCAGATGGCGAAGCCGCCGAACTCCATGCCGCCGAACAACGGTTGCACATTGCGCAGCGTCACCTCGCCGGTGGTGGCGTAGCGGTTGTGGCCGATGCAGGCGGTGCCCTTCAGCTGGGAGATGACGTCCTTGGTGCTGAAATTGTCGCCGACCTGGCCCATGGCGCGATGCGCATGGAATTGATTGCCGGAATAGCTGACGATGCCGCAGGCTTCCTGGCCGCGATGCTGCATGGCGTGCAGACCGAGTGCCGCCACCGCCGCGGCTTCCGGATGGCCGAAGATGCCGAAGACGGCGCATTCCTCATGGAAGTGATCGTCATCCAGCGAATCAAAAGGATCGGTCGTCAAGTTCTCGGGTGCGGTCAATCTCGAATCCTCGGTCATCCGCGCAGCCCTCTCACAGGGGCGATCCCATGGCGCGCGTGCGGCCCATGGACGTGCGTATCCCTTATTGTGCGCCCTTCAGCAACTGATTCATACCATTGCGATCCGCATCGCTGTAATCCGCAGGGGGCGTAGCATTGCTGCCATTCTGATTGGGGGTGGCCGGCTGGGTTGAATTGCCCGGCGGGGTTGCGCCGTTGCCAGTGCCGTTGTTCTGCGCCGGCTGCTTGCTGCGATCCGGCTCCTGCAGCGTGTCCAGCCCTTGCTTGATCTGCCGCGCGCCCTCCGCCTTCCGCTGCGCATCCTTCAGCGCGTTGGTGCTCTTGGCGATCAGGCTGTTCGGCACCAGGGCCACCATCTCGTTGGCGCCCTTGGCCAGGAGCGGCAGCGAGCGCGCCTCGGCGATCCAGGCGGGGCGCGAGGTCGGCGGGATGAAATAATTCATCGCGAGGTAGGCCAGGCACACGATGATGAAGCCGCGCGCCACGCCGAACAGCAGGCCCAACGCCCGATCGGCGGCCCCCATGCCCGAATTCCGGACCCGCGAGGAGGCGATGCCGGTGATCATCGACAAGAGCAGCAGCGCCACGATGAAGATGACGACCGGTGTCACGATATCGGCCAGCCATTGTGCACTGATCATCTGATGGAACATCGGCGCGGCCGCCGGTGTCAGATAAATCGCCGCGAAGACCGCGCCGACCCAGGCAGCGACCGCCAGCACCTCGCGGACGAAGCCTCGGACGAAGGCCAGCAGGCCCGAGACGGCGATGACGGCGAAGACGATTAGGTCCAGCGTATTCAACTTCAGGCCTCCCGACGCGCCGCCGGATGCAGATCGGGGCTCAGCATCGTTACCAATTCCTGCACATGACCAATGTCCCTGACGCCGATGCCGGAACTTAGGCGCTTGCCGCGGCCGCCGGGTCGGGGTGCCGCGGCGCGTTCGAAGCCCAGCTTGCCCGCTTCCTTCAACCTGGCATCCGCCTGGCTGACCGGGCGGATTTCCCCCGATAATCCGATCTCGCCGAACACAACCATGTCGGCCGGAACGGGCTGCTTCGTCAAGGCCGAGATGAGGGCGGCGGCCACGGCAAGGTCGGCGGCGGGTTCGGAGATGCGCAAGCCGCCGGCGACGTTGAGGTAGACGTCATTGCCGGCCAGCGCCAATCCGCAGCGCGCATCCAGCACCGCCATGACCATGGCGAGGCGCGCGGAATCCCAGCCGACCACGGCCCGGCGCGGGCTTCCGGGTGGCGAGGGGGCGACCAGCGCCTGGATTTCGACCAGCACCGGCCGTGTGCCTTCCATGCCGGCGAAGACGGCGGCACCACTGACGTCGCCGCGCCGTTCGGCCAGGAACAACGCCGAAGGGTTCGGTACCTCCGACAGCCCGCCATCGGTCATTTCGAACACGCCGATCTCGTCGGTGGGGCCGAATCGATTCTTCACCGCACGCAGGATTCGGAATTGGTGGCCGCGCTCGCCCTCGAAATAGAGCACGGTGTCGACCATGTGCTCGAGCACCCGCGGGCCGGCGATGACGCCCTCCTTGGTGACATGGCCAACCAGGATCAGCGCGAAGCCCAGGCGTTTGGCCAGACGGATGAGTTCCTGGGCCGCCGCGCGCACCTGGCTGACCGTACCCGGTGCGGAGTCGAGACTGTCGAGGAACATGGTCTGGATCGAATCGATGACCACCAGGCCGGGCGTATCGGCATCGTCCAAGGTCGCGGCGATGTCGCGGATGCTGGTGGCCGCTGCCAGCTCGACCGGCGCCTTCTCGACGCCGAGGCGCCGGGCGCGCAGCCGTACCTGGTCGATCGCTTCCTCGCCGGAGATATAGAGACAGCGAGGGGCGCCGGGCTTCGCCAGTGCCGCCACCACCTGCAGCAGCAGGGTGGATTTGCCGATGCCCGGATCGCCGCCGACCAGCAGGGCCGAACCCGGCACGATGCCGCCGCCGCACACCCGATCGAATTCGGCGATGCCGGTCAGGCGTCGGGGCGGCGCGGCATCGGCGCCGTCCAGCCCGACCAATGCGATCTTGCGGCCCCTGGTGCCGCTCAAGCCCTTCGGCACCTCGGCCGGCTCCGCCTCTTCGGTCAGGCTGTTCCAGGCGCCGCAGGCATCGCAGCGGCCGTTCCATTTCGGATGCACGGCGCCGCATTGCTGGCAGACATAGCGATTGCGGGGTGGACGGGCCATGGGCTCAGGTCCAGGGCGCGCAGATCATGGGCAGGCAGATCATGGGCGGGCAGATCATGGGCAGGCAGCTCATCGGCGCGGAACGTACCATGGTGCGCGCACCTCCATCTGGATCGGCCCCTCGGCACGGCCATGGATGAACTGGTCGACATAGGCGTTGCCCGATTGCTCGATCGTGTCGGTCGGCCCCTGCCAGATGATCCGGCCCTGGTAGAGCATGGCGATGCGGTTCGAGATCTTGCGGGCGCTCGCCATGTCGTGGGTGATGGAAAGCGCGGTCGCGCCCAGATCCTGCACCCGATCGACGATCAGGTCGTTGATGACGTCGCCCATGATCGGATCGAGGCCGGTGGTTGGCTCGTCGAAGAACAGGATCTCCGGCTGGGCGGCGATGGCGCGGGCCAGGCCCACGCGCTTCTGCATGCCGCCCGACAGCTCCGCGGGGTTGAGCAGCCCGACATCAGCGCCCAGCCCCACCTTGGCCAAGGTCTCGATCGCAACATCCCTTGCCCGCGCGCGGCTCATGCCGTGGCCCTGGATCAGGCCGAAGGCGACATTCTCCCAGACCGGCAGGGAATCGAACAGGGCCGCCCCCTGGAACAGCATGCCGAATTTGCGCATGAGCCTATCGCGATCGGCGGCACCGAGCCGCGTCGTCTCGACGCCGTCGACCTTGATCGAGCCGCGATCGGGGCGCATCAGCCCGAGGATGCATTTCAGCAGCACGGATTTGCCGGTGCCGGAGCCGCCGATGATGACGACGCTCTCGCCGGCCGATATCTCGAGGTCGAGACCCTGGAGCACCTTCTTGCGGCCAAAGGCCTTATGGACGCCGTCGATGGCGATCTTGATGGTCATGAGATGAACAGCAGCGATGTCAGCAGATAGTTGACCAGCAGGATCAGGATCGAGCCGGAAACGACGGCATATGTGGTGGCGGCACCCACGCCCTGCGCCCCGCCGCGCGAATGATAGCCGTGATAGCAGCCGGTCAACGTCACGACGAAACCGAACACAGCGGCTTTGATCAGACCCGAGATCACGTCGCTGACGGTCAGGTAGGTGAAGGTCTGATGCAGATAGCTCGACGCGTTGAAGTGCAGCTTGACCGTGCCGACGATGAAGCCGCCGAACACGCCGATGATGTCGGCGACCAGCACCAGGACCGGCAGGGAGATGAGCCCGGCCAGTATGCGCGGCACAATCAGGTATTTGAATGGGTTGGTCGACAGCGTTGTCAGCGCGTCGATCTGGTCGGTGACGCGCATGGTGCCGATCTCGGCCGCGATGGCCGCGCCCACGCGGCCTGCCACCATCAACCCGCCGATCACGGGTCCCAGCTCGCGGACCATCGAGATGACGACGACGGTGGCGATGGCGCTCTCGGCATTGAAGCGCTGGAAGCCCGAATAGGATTGCAGCGCCAGCACCATGCCGGTGAAAATCGCGGTCAACCCCACCACCGGCAGCGAATAATAGCCGATATTGATCAGTTGGCGCGCCAGTAGGCCGGCATAGAAGGGCGGTCGAAAGACATGGGACAGCGCCGTCAGCGCGAACAGGGCCATCCTGCCGGTGCTGGCGACGAAAGCCAGGGTCAGCCGGCCGGTCGAAGCGACGAAATCGAGCATTTAGGGCAGGTAGCTCCGGTGAAGGCGACGTGACAGGCGGGTGAGCACTTCATAACCGATCGTATCGCTGTCGCGGGCCAGATCGTCCGCGCCGTAATGCGGTCCCATGAGCTCGACGAGACCGCCGGGCCCGACCGCCGATGCCGGCAACCCGGTCACGTCGAAGGTCGTAAGATCCATCGATACCCGCCCCACCAGCTTCACCCGGGTATCGCCGATATAGGCGCGGGCACGGTTGCCGGCGGCACGCGGATAGCCATCGGCGTATCCCACGCCTACGGTCGCGATCCGGCGTGGGCCAGGCGCGACATAGACGGCACCATAGCCAACGCCCCTGCCAGCGTCAATCTCCAGAACCTGGATGATTTTGGCTTTTATACCAACGACTTGGCTCATCGGGTTGGTGGTATGCGGTGTCGGGTTCAGGCCCCAGAGCGCCGCGCCCGGCCGCACCATACCGTAATGGAAGCCGGATCCGAGGAAGATGCCGCTGGAGGCTGCCAGGCTGAGCACGGCGTGTCGGCGGATCGTTTCCGGCAAAGCCGCGACGCCGGCGTCGAAGTTCCGGCGCTGGCTCTCGTTCATCGGATGCGCGGGCGTATCGGCGCAGGCAAGATGACTCATCACCGTATCGACGGCATAGCCGTCGAAGCTGCCGCTCGCCGCCAGCGGCGCGATCTCGGCCAGCGACAATCCCAGGCGCGACATGCCGCTGTCGAGTTGCAGGATCGCCGGCTTGCCGCCGCCGGCTTCATGCCACAGGCGGACTTGTTCCGGCGCGCTCAGCACCGGGATGAGGCCGTAGGCGTGGAACGACGGCAGGCTGCCGCCGTCGACGCCGTCGAGCACGGCGATTTCGATACCGCTGTCAGGCGTGCGGCGATCGGCAATCGCCCGGGCCAGCCCAATGGCCTCCGACGGCGTGGCGACGAAGAACCGGCGGCAGCCGGCATCGACCAGCCGGTGGGTCACCGGCACCGCGCCCAGCCCATAGGCGTCGGCCTTGACCACGGCGGCGGTGCGGCATCCCGGACCGACTATGCCGGCAAGATGCCGGTAATTGGCCGCGACGGCATTGAGATCGATGGTGATGAGGCCCAATGCCGTATCGGCATCAGTCATGGGCATGGTGTCCGGCAGGAAGGGCGCGAGGCGATCGGATGCAGCAGGGGCATCGCCCTAATATCGGGGCTCCGGCAGGTGATCACCACCGATATAATCCGAGAACCGGGTTGTCGGGCCGTCAAAGGCCAGCGTCACCGAACCGATGGGGCCGTGGCGCTGTTTGGCGATGATAATCTCGCCCTTGCCATGGGCGTTCTCCAGCCGGTCATGCCAATCCTGGTAACGCTGGTTGAAGCGTTCCTCATTCTCCTCCGGCCGGCGCATCGGCTCGGCACGGCCGAGATAATATTCCTCGCGGAACACGAACATGACGACGTCGGCGTCCTGCTCGATCGAGCCGGATTCGCGGAGATCGGCCAGCTGCGGCCGCTTGTCCTCGCGTTGCTCGACCGCACGGGAGAGCTGGGAGAGCGCGATGACCGGCACGTCCAGCTCCTTGGCCAGGGCCTTCAGGCCACGGGTGATTTCCGAGATTTCCTGCACGCGGTTGACCTCGCCCTTGCCGGGCGTGCCCTGGAGCAGCTGCAAATAGTCGACGATGATGCAATGGAGGCCGCGCTGGCGCTTCAGGCGGCGCGCACGGGTGCGCACGCCGGCGATGGTCAGCGCCGGCGTGTCGTCGATGAACAGCGGCACGCTCTGCAAGGTCATCGAGGCCTGGACGAAGGCCTCGAACTCCTCGCGCCGGACGTCGCCGCGGCGAATCTTGTCGCCGGACACGCCCGATTCCTCCGACAGTACGCGCAGCGCCAGCTGCTCGGCCGACATTTCCAGCGAGAAGAACCCGACGATGCCACCATCCTCGGCGACCATCTCGCCGGATTGGCTGTGGCCCTGGCGATAAGCCTTGGCGATGTTGAACGCCATGTTGGTGGCGAACGCCGTCTTGCCCATGGAGGGACGGCCGGCGAGGATCAGCAGGTCCGAGGGGTGCAGACCGCCCAGCTTCTCGTCGATATCGCGGAAACCCGTCGAGACGCCGCTGGTCTTGCCGTCGCGCTTATAGGCCTGCTCGGCCATCTCGGTCGCATTCTTCAGCGCCTGGACGAAAGGCTGGAAGCCGCCATCGGCGGTGCCGGAAGTGGCCAGATCGAACAGCTTCTTCTCGGCGACCTCGATCTGGTTCTTGGCCGGCATGTCGATGTCGTATTCGAAGGCCGAATTCACCACCTCGCCACCGATGTCGATCAGCTGGCGGCGGAGATAGTTGTCATAGATCGCGCGGCCGTAATCATGCGCGTTGATCACCGTGATGACGGAGGCCGCGAGCTTCGCCAGATATGCCGCGCCCGAGCTGCCGGCGCCGCCGATCTCGTCCAGCGTGCCCTGGCTCTCGAAATAGCTCTTCAGCGTGATCGGGCTGGCGACCTGGTTGCGCTCGACGACCTTGGCGATCGCCTCGAAGATCCGGGCATGCAGCGGATCGGCGAAATGATGCGGCAACAGGAATTCCGAGACCCGGCCATAGATCGCGTTATTGACCAGCAGGGCGCCCAGCAGCGCCTGCTCCGCCTCGATGTTGTGCGGCGGCACGCGGTATGAGGGCTCGGCGGCAGGGCCGACGGCGCGAACAGCTTCCATGATCCCTGGCAATGCACCCGTGATTTGACCAAACGATACCTTAGCAGGCTTAACGTTCCCAAGCGATCATGACAGGGTTGTGAAAGACGGGGAAAACGGGGGTTAGTCGCCGCCGCCGTATTTTCGGCGTTCGATGGCGACGGGGCGCAACTCGGCGATCTTCTCCAGATCGCTCAACACCTGCAGCAAATCCTCGTTTATCGCCACGCCCTTGGGTACGACGACGTCGCCGCTGGTCAGGCACAGATCCTCGATCAGCTGCATGCCCGGCTTCAGCTCGCTCAGGCTCAACCGCATCTTGTGGTCGTCGATCGAGTAGGGCAGCAGCTCCTCATCCGGCTCGCCCAGCTCGACGATGCCGTCGGGATCGCCGACATCGACCATGTCGTAGAGCGCGTGGGCCTTGGGCTCCTGGCGTTGGGACAGCATGCGTTCCATGCGTTCCAGCAGCATCGTCTTCTGGATCGGCTTGACGATGAAGGCGTTGCAGTCGAGCCGGATCGACAGCGCCACGGTACGCTTGTCGCTGATGCCGGTCAGCAGTCCGACCGGCAGGTTGCGCGGCTGCGCGGTCCTGCCCATGCGGATCTGCTTCAGCACATGGAGGCCGTGGGCGCGCGGCATGACGAAGTCGAGCAGCACCAGATCGGGGAAATAGCTGCCGCCCGACAGCACTTCCAGCGCTTCCTCGCCATCGCTGAAACCACGGGGGAACAGCCCTTGATTGGCGAGTGTCGCCTCCAGCACGTTGCGCATGAAGGGCTCGTCTTCGGCGAACAGGACCTTTGTCTTGGCGAGTTTGAGCATGACCGGCTACCAGTGCTTTTCTCAAGATCGCCGATCGGCCCCTAATAGCCAGGCGATAGCATCGATATACATAACATCGAAGTAGTTGCCCAATCTTTATCGAGTCTATGGCCGTAATTGGGCGGCGTTTACCTTTATTTTACTTTGATTAGGCGAATAGGCGGTCGATGTCGTCTTGTGTGGCGACCACCGGTTCCTCTTCGGATGCCCTTTCTTGTTCATCGTGATCGTGCACGAAGGCATCGAGCCGTTCCTCGATCTCGGACAGGCGGGCGATCGCCTTGCGCACGCGCTGGCTGGTCAGGTCCTGGAACGAACAAGCCTCGAAGATCGCCATGACCGCGGCCTTGACGGCGATCACCTCATCCGGGCTCTGGACGTTCTCGACGCGCTCCAGGATCGTCTCGGCCGCGGCCAGGATGCGGTCCGCCGCGGTCTCGGTGATGCCGACCACGGTTTCGAGATCGAGGCCGGCGCCCAGCCCGTCGCCATTGACCGCCAGCTCGCCGATCTCGCGGCGGATCTGGCGCAGCTTCTCCTCGACCCTCAGCTTCTCGATGGCCCCCCTCACCTCGTCGAGCAGCGGTCTCAGCGCCGGGTTCCAGCGCCGCGCCTCCTCCAGCTTGCCCTCGATCGCGGCCTGCTCGACGATCGCCGCCATGTCGGCCAGCTTACGTGCGCCGACATAATGCGCCGCGCCCTTCAGCGAATGCGCGGCGCGCACCAGCCCCTTGGGGTCCTGGACCGCCTGGGCGGCGGCAATGGCGTCGACCAGATTGGCGGCGCTGTCGACGAAGCCTTCCAGCATGGTTTCCAGCGTGCCGAAATCGGTGCCGATCAGGTCGGTGAGGACCGACAGTTCGAGCACATTGCTTTCGATGCCGAACACGCTGCCGGCCCCGGCCTCCGCCCGCGTGTCGACCGCCTGGCGCAGCTCGGCCAGCACCGGCAGCATGTCGAGCAGGGTGTCTTCGACCTGGGTGATGCTGAGCGGCTTGGTCAGGTAGTCGTCCATACCGGCTTCCCGGCAGAGTTCCTCGACGCCGCGCACCGCATCGGCGGTGAGCGCCACCACCGGCAGCCGGGCCAGGCCCGATTCCTGCTCCTGATTGCGGATGAAGCGGCTCAGTTCCCAGCCATCCATGTTCGGCATGTGGCCGTCGGTCAGCAGCAGGCCGTGGCGCGAGCGATCCAGACGCTGCATGGCCTGGACCCCGTCATTGACCAGCTCGAAGGCGATGCCCAGGCGGTCGAGCACGCGCGCCAGCACGTCGCGATTGGTCGGGTTATCGTCGGCGCACAGCACGATGGCGCAATTCCGGGCGGCCTCGGCCATCTCCGGCGGCGTCCAGCGTGTCGCGCGGGCGCTGGGCTTGGCGTTTTCCTCCTGGATCTGCGCCGGCATCGTCGTGACGGGCAGAGGCAGCGCGAACCAGAAGGTCGAGCCCTCGCCATAGATGCTTTCGACGCCGATCTCGCCATCCATCAGTTCGGTCAGCGCCTTGCAGATCGAGAGGCCCAGGCCCGTGCCGCCGAAGCGCCGGGCGGTCGAGGCATCGGCTTGGGCGAAGGGCGTGAACAGGCCCGCCGCCTTGTTGAGCTGGATGCCGAGGCCGGTGTCGATGACGTTGAAGCGCAGCCGCGGGCCATCGGCCACGACATGCAGCGTCACGCCGCCCGTCTCGGTGAATTTGATGGCGTTGCCGATCAGGTTGAGCAGGATCTGGCGCAGCCGCATCGGATCGCCGAAACGCCAGGTCGCGACGCCGACCTCGGCCTTGAGGCCCAGCACCAACCCCTTCTCCTCGGCCTTGGGCCTGAGCAGGGTGATGACGCCTTCCAGCACACGCTCGAAATTGAACGGGTGCTGGTCGATTTCCAGCCGTCTCGCTTCGATCTTCGAGAAGTCGAGGATGTCGTTGATGACGGTGATGAGCGCGTCGGCGCTGTCCTGGATGGTCGCCACCATCTTCGCCTGGTCGGGCGAGAGCGCGGTGTCGGACAGGAGCTCGGTCAGGGTACGCACGCCATTCATCGGCGTACGGATCTCGTGGCTCATGGTGGCGAGGAAGGAGGATTTCGTCCGCGTCGCCCGCTCGGCCTCCATCTCGGCCGTACGCAGATCGGTGACGTCATGCAGCCAGATCAGGATCGCCGGCCGGCCCTCGAACTGCACCTGCCGGCGCCAGGCGGTGACCCATTTGGTGTCGCCGGTGGCGAGTTCCATCTCGAAGGGGCGGCCCTGGCCCTCCTGGTCGATGGCGAAGTTGGCGGCGGTGATGGCGCTGCGGATGAGGAGGGAGTGGTCCAGATCGTCTCCGGTGCCGATCAGGTCCATGAGCGCATTGTTCCAATAGCTGACGCGGCCGGGGCCGTCGGAGAGCGCGGCGCCGACGGGGGCGGCGTCGAGCACGTCGAGCAGGGTCTCCTGACTCAGCTCCAGTGCGCGTTCGCGCTGGCGGCTTTGGGTGATGTCGTAATACCAGACGAGGATTGCCGGCTGGCCCTCGAAGGTGATGCGCCGCATGGTGACCGAGCTCCAGGCCTCCTGCCCGTCGGCGCGGCTCAGCATCGTCTCGTAGTTTCTGAGGTCGCCGGTCTCGGCCAGTGTCCGGCGGGCGCGGTCATAGGCGCGCGGGTCGGCGAAGAAGGCATGGGCCGCGGCATCGGCGAAATCATCGCCCTGCAACCCGCCCAGGATTTCCAGCAGCGAGCCGTTCCAGAACAGGACATGATCGCGGTCGCCCAGGATGACCGCACCGATCGGCGAAGTCTCCAGGACATCGATCAGGTCGAGCTCCTCGGCGATCATGCGTCTGCCCCCCTGCCGTCTGCCTCCTTTGACTGGAAGCGTTTTGCGGGGCGGCCAAAGACCGGAAGATGCTGCCCCGATATGAGGCAGTCACCTTCGTTCATAATTATTGATGTTTTATTAGTCGGCCGGACCGTGCCCGGCCGCGATCCTAGCCCGCCCGGGCTGATGTCCGGCGCATCAGACCGAGACCGATCAGCGTGCCGACGATGCTCAGCGCCCCGACATAGAGCGACGGCATGTCGCCGACACCTTGCTTCATGAATAGCGTCACGACGACCGGGGTCAGGCCGCCGAAGATCGCATAGGCGATATTGTAGGAGAAGGAGATGCCGGAGAAGCGTACCGCGGCCGGGAAACGATGCACCAGCACCGAGGGTATCGCGCCGACGACGCCGACGCAGAACCCGGCGAAGCTATAGGCCGGCAACAGCCAGGCGGGCGCGGATGCGGCCACGTCGAACAGCAGCCAGGTCGCCCCGCCCATGGCGATGCAGCCGATGGCGAGGGTGATGCCGACGCCTATCACATCGACCGCGGCCCCTGCGACGAGGCAGCCGAGGCAGAGCCCGACATTGGCGAAGCAGCTGGCGATCAGCACGGTGAGCGGCGCCAGGTGGTAACGGGTCTGCAGCAAAGTTGGCGCCATCAGGATCACGACGACAACGCCGGCGGTCAGCACCCAGGTCGACAGCATCGAGATCAGCACGGCGGCGCTGTGACGGCGTAGCACCAATCCGAGCGGCAGGGCCTCGGCCAGCCGGCGTTCGCGGCGCATCGCCTCGAAGATCGGCGTTTCCTCCAGCCAACGCCTGAGATGCACGGCGATCAGGCCGAACACGCCGCCGATCATGAAGGGCAGGCGCCAAGCATAGGCCATGATCGTCTCATGGCTGTAGAAGGCATTCATGCCGGCCGCGACCAGCGAGCCCAACAGGATGCCGGCGGTCAGGCCGGAGGTCAGCGAGGCCACGGCGAATCCCACGCGATGGCGCGGCACATGCTCGGCGACGAACACCCAGGCGCCCGGCACTTCGCCGCCGATCGCGGCACCCTGCAGGATGCGCAGCACCAGCAGCAGGATCGGCGCCAGGAAACCCACGGTGGCGTATGTAGGGATAAGGCCGATGGCGAAGGTGGGCAGCGCCATCAGGAAGACGCTGAGCGTGAACATGCGCTTGCGGCCGGCGACATCGCCGAAATGCGCCATGATGATGCCGCCGAGCGGCCTTGCCAGGTATCCCGCGGCGAAGATGCCGAAAGTCTGCACCTGCACCAGCCATTCCGCCATGTTGGGCGGGAAGAACAGCCGGCTCAGCACCGCCGTGAAGAACACGAAGATGACGAAGTCGTAGAATTCGAGCGCGCCGCCCAGCGCCGCCAGGACCAGGGTGCGGATGTCCTGGCCGGTCAAATACTTGCCACCGGTACCCGCGACGGTGTCGCCTGGGACCGGTGGGGGCGAATCGATGGGCGGATCGACAATGCTCATGGCCACGGTACTTCTGTGTGTTTCAGGTGTCCTGCCTCAGAAGACAATGGAACGCAAGACTTGCTTCACCCCTGCAGCTTGGCGCGCAAGAGATCGTTGAGCATTGCCGGGTTGGCCTTGCCGCCGGTCGCCTTCATCACTTGGCCGACGAAGAAGCCGAACAGCTTGTCCTTGCCCGAACGGTACTCCGCCACCTTGTCGGCCTGGGCCGCCATGACCTCGTCGATGACCTTCTCGATGGCGCCGGTATCGGTAACCTGGCGCAGGCCCTGTTCCTCGACGATCGTGGCCGCGTCCTTGCCGGTATCGACCATGGCCTGGAACACGTCCTTGGCAATGTTGGACGAGATGGTGTTGTCCGCGATGAGGTCGAGCAGCCCGCCCAGGCGCTCAGGATCGACAGGCGAATTCTCGATGCCGACGCCCGCCTTGTTGAGCGCGCCGAAGAGCGCGCCGGTGACCCAGTTGGCCGCCTGCTTCGGGTCCCGGCCGCCTTTCAGCACATCCTCGAAATACTTCGCCGTCGCCTGCTCGGCGACCAGCACGCCTGCGTCGTAGGCAGACAGTTTGTAGTCCTGGATGAAGCGTGCCTTCTTGGGGTCGGGCAGCTCCGGCATCGATGATTTGATGCGTTCGACCAGGCCGTCCTCCAGCACGAGCGGCAAGAGGTCGGGATCGGGGAAGTAGCGATAGTCATGCGCCTCTTCCTTGGAGCGCATCGAACGGGTGACGCCGCGTCCGGAATCGAACAGGCGGGTTTCCTGCTTGATCGTGCCGCCATCCTCGATGACCTCGATCTGACGGCGTGCCTCGTATTCGATCGCCTGCTGGACGAAGCGGATCGAATTGACGTTTTTGATCTCGCAACGCGTGCCCAGCGGGTCGCCCGGCTTGCGCACCGAGACGTTGACGTCGCAGCGCATGGAGCCTTCCTCCATGTTGCCGTCGCAGGTGCCGAGA
The DNA here is from genome assembly GCA_035491935.1 of Allostellaceae bacterium. GTDB lineage: Bacteria > Pseudomonadota > Alphaproteobacteria > ATCC43930 > CGMCC-115725 > DATJJW01. Next base: position 13,168 of record DATJJW010000073.1, read on the forward strand.
TAGCGCAGGATCGAGCGCAGCTTCTTGAGATAGGCTCCTGCCTCCTCGGCCGAGCGCATATCCGGCTCCGACACGATCTCCATCAGGGCGATGCCCGAGCGGTTGAGATCGACGAAGGTCATGGAAGGATGCTGGTCGTGCAGGCTCTTGCCGGCATCCTGCTCCAGATGCAGCCGGGTGATGCCGACCTCACGCGTCGAGCCGTCGGGCAGGTCGAGCAGGATCGTGCCTTTGCCGACGATCGGTTGGGTGAACTGCGAGATCTGATAGCCCTGCGGCAAATCGGCGTAGAAATAATTCTTCCGGTCGAAGACCGAGACCTTGTTGATCTGGGCGTTCAGGCCAAGGCCGGTCTTGACCGCCTGCTCGACGCAGACGCGATTGAGCACCGGCAACATGCCGGGGAAGCCGGCATCGACCGGCGAGACCTGCTCGTTGGGATCGGCACCGAAATCGGTGGCGGCGCCGGAGAACAGCTTGGCCTTGGAGATCACCTGGGCATGGACCTCGAGGCCCAGCACCACTTCCCAGGAACCGGTGCGGCCCTCGAAGAGCAGGTTCGCGACGGTCGTCGCGCCGCCTGCCGCCGGCTTGTCGATCACGCTCATGCCGCTCCTCCTGCAATCAGGTTGCCCGCGACTAGACTGGGCTTGGCGGTGAAGCCCGCCGAGGATTCGATGACGCCACCGACCCTGAGGACCGTTTCCTCGTCGAAGGCGCGGCCGATGATCTGCAAGCCCAATGGCAGGCCGTCGGCCGAAAGCCCCGCTGGTACCGACAGGCCGGGCAGGCCGGCCAGGTTCACCGGCACGGTGAAGACGTCGTTCAGATACATGGCGATCGGATCGTCCTGCTTCTGGCCGACGGCGAAGGCGGCGGACGGGGCCGTCGGCGTCAATATCACGTCGCAGCTCTTGAAGGCCTGTTCGAAATCCCTGGCGATCAGCGTGCGGATGCGCTGCGCCTTCAGGTAATAGGCGTCGTAATAGCCGTGGCTCAGCACATAGGTGCCGATCAGGATGCGGCGCTTGACCTCGGCGCCGAAACCTTCGGCCCTCGTGTTCTCGTACATCTCGTCCAGCGTAGCGCCCGGCACGCGTAGGCCGAAGCGCACGCCGTCATAGCGCGAGAGATTGGCCGAGGCTTCGGCCGGCGCGATGATGTAGTAGGTCGCGAGCGCGTATTT
>DATJJW010000074.1:0-2532 GCA_035491935.1 Allostellaceae bacterium
GCGCAGCGTCGTGACCAGCGGCGCATGCCCCGCCATCACACCCAGATAACCTTCCGTACCCGGCACAGTGACCATATCGGCGTCAGCCGACAGCAGCAGCCGCTCCGGCGAGACCAGATCGAAAGCGATCTTCGCGGCCATGATCAGGCGGCCTTGGCGCTGGTCTCGGCGGCCATCTTCTGGGCCTTGGCGGCGACTTCTTCAATCGCGCCGACCATGTAGAAGGCCTGCTCGGGATACTGGTCGCACTCGCCGTCCACAATGGCCTTGAAGCTGCGGATGGTGTCGGGCAGCTCGACGAACTTGCCGGGCGAGTTGGTGAACTGCTCGGCCACGAAGAAGGGCTGCGACAGGAAGCGCTGGATCTTGCGCGCGCGCGCGACCGTCAGCTTGTCCTCTTCCGACAGCTCGTCCATGCCCAGGATGGCGATGATGTCCTTGAGCGCCTTGTACTGCTGCAGCACTTCCTGCACGCGGTGGGCGACGGTGTAATGCTCATCGCCGATCACCTGCGGGTCGAGAATGCGCGAGGTCGAGTCCAGCGGGTCGACGGCCGGGAAGATGCCCAGCGAGGCGATGTCGCGCGACAACACGGTGGTGGCGTCCAGATGCGCGAAGGAGGTCGCGGGCGCCGGGTCGGTCAGGTCGTCGGCAGGCACGTAAATGGCCTGCACCGAGGTGATCGAGCCCTTGTTGGTGGAGGTGATGCGCTCCTGCAGGTTGCCCATTTCGGTGGCCAGGGTCGGCTGATAGCCGACGGCGCTGGGGATACGGCCCAGCAGCGCCGACACTTCCGAGCCGGCCTGGGTGAAGCGGAAGATGTTGTCGATGAAGAGCAGGCAGTCCTTGCCCTCGACGTCGCGGAAATATTCGGCCTGAGCGAGACCCGTCAGCGCCACGCGGGCGCGGGCGCCCGGCGGCTCGTTCATCTGGCCATAGACCAGGGCGCACTTGGAACCGGCGGTCGAACCGCCCGCCTTCTTTGGGTCCACATTGACGTTGGACTCGATCATCTCGTGATAAAGGTCGTTGCCTTCGCGGGTGCGCTCACCCACGCCGGCCAGCACCGAGTAGCCGCCATAGGCCTTGGCGATGTTGTTGATCAGTTCCTGCATGGTGACGGTTTTGCCGACGCCGGCGCCGCCGAACAGGCCGATCTTGCCGCCCTTGGTATAGGGGCAGAGCAGATCGATGACCTTGATCCCGGTAACCAGCACTTCGGCAGAACCCGCCTGCTCGGAGAAGCTGGGGGCCTCGCGGTGGATCGAGGAGGTATGCTCGGCGCTGATCGGGCCGGCTTCGTCGATCGGCTCGCCGATCACGTTCATGATGCGGCCCAGGCACGCCGGGCCAACCGGCACGGTGATGGGCTTGCCGGTGTCGATGACTTCCTGGCCGCGGACCAGACCTTCGGTCGAGTCCATGGCGATGGCGCGCACGGCGTTCTCGCCCAGATGCTGGGCCACTTCGAACACCAGGCGGATCTTCTTGCCAGTCCTAGGGTCGGTATTGGTGGTCTCGATGGCGTTCAGGATGGCGGGCAGCTCGCCGTCGAATTCGACGTCGACGACGGCGCCGATGACCTGGCTGAGGCGGCCTTTGGACTGGGTCTTGCTCATGGGCTTGTCTCTTTCTCTTTAGTTTTGGGCGGTCCGGCTCTCGCCTAACGCCCATAATTCTTAAACGGCGGCGGCGCCGGCGATGATTTCGATCAGTTCCGTCGTGATCTTGGCCTGACGGGTGCGGTTCATCTGGATGGTGAGCGCGTTGATCAGATCGCCCGCATTGCGGGTGGCATTGTCCATCGCCGCCATCTGGGAGGCGAAGAAGCCGGCCTGGTTCTCCAGCATGGCGGAGAGCAGCTGCACAGAGATGTTCTGCGGTAGCAGGGCCTGCAGGATCGTGTCCTCGTCCGGCTCGTAATCATAGAAAGGTGCAGGGCCTGTGCCGGTGGTCTTTTCCACTTCCGCCGGGATCAGCTGCTTGACGGTCGGGATCTGTGTCACGACCGACTTGAAGCGGCTGTAGATCAGGCTCACCACATCGAACTGGCCCGCGGTGTAGAGATCCAGCACATGGCGCGCGATCGGCTGTACCAGCGACAAGGCGGGCGACTTCAGGCCGACCTCATAGGTTTCGATGAAGCGGTTGCCGTACTGGCGGCGCAGCTGGTCGCGGCCCTTGCGGCCGATGGTGACGATCTTGACGTCCTTGCCCTCGGCGATCAGCGCCGCGATCTTCTGGCGCGCGGCGCGCACGATGGAGCCGTTGAAGGCGCCGGCCAGCCCGCGATCCGCCGTCGCCACGATGACGAGGTGACGCTTGTCCGAACCGGTGCCGGCCAGCAGCAGCGGCGCGGAGGGGCCTGAAACACCGGCGGCAAGATTGGAAATGATGGCCGACATGCGCTGGGCATAGGGGCGGGCGGCTTCCGTCGCCGCTTGCGCCCGGCGCAGCTTGGCCGCCGCCACCATCTGCAGCGCCTTGGTGATCTTCTGCGTGGACTTCACGCTTCCGATCCGTGTGCGCATT
>DATJJW010000075.1:0-6436 GCA_035491935.1 Allostellaceae bacterium
TCATCAAATACCAGATGTACGACACGCAAGGCACAGTCGACGACAAGAGCCTCGCCAGTGCCCTCAAGGTGCTGAAGGATCTGGGCGATCTCAGCGGTTCCACCGATCCCAAGCGGTTCTACGATCCGACATTGCTGGCGAAAAACTGATGGTGGTGGAAACATCGGCACGGGCGGCCCCATCATCCTGGGCCGCCCGGCTCCGCAGCTCTGCCTGGGGCGTGGCTTCGGTCGTCGGCGGATTGGTCATCTGGGAGGTGGTCAGCCGCTACCTCGTCGCCAGCAAGCTGTTCCTGGCGGCACCCAGCCAGGTCTTCATGATGATCGTCCATCTCTGGGTCACGGGCGACCTCTTGCGGAATCTCGGCGTCAGCGCCGCGGAATTCGCGCTCGGTTACGTCTCGGCCAGCATCCTCGGCATCCTGATCGGCATCGCCATCGCGCATTCCCATGCGGCCAAGCAAGCCCTGCAGCCCTGGATCTCCGGCCTCTACGCCACGCCGACCATCGCGCTGGCGCCGCTCTTCATCCTGTGGATGGGTGTCGGCATCTGGTCGAAGGTGGTCATGGTCATAACCCTGGTGGTCTTCCCGGTCATCATCAACACCGAGGCGGGCCTGCGCACCACCAGCATCAACCTGATCGAGATGGTGCGCTGTTTCGGGGCGAGCCCGGCGCAGGTGTTCATGAAGGTGTCGCTGCCATCCGCCCTGCCCTTCATCTTCGCCGGCCTCAAGCTCGGCATCGGCCGCGGCCTCATCGGCGTGGTCGTGGCCGAGTTGTTCGGCTCGCGTGCCGGCATCGGCCAGCTGATTTCTCAGGCGGCCGATGCCTTCAACATGCCGCAGCTTTTCGCCGGCGTCGTCCTGCTGGCGGTGGCCGGCGTTGGGCTAACCGCAGCCTTCGGCTGGCTGGAAGGCCGGCTGCTCCATTGGCGGGATTGAAACCATGACGGATTCCTCCAAGCTCGCCATTCGCGGCCTGACCAAGCGGTTCAACGAACTGGAAGTGCTCAGCCACATCGATACCGGTATCGCGGCCGGCGAATTCATCTCGATCGTCGGTCCCTCCGGTTGCGGCAAGACGACCTTCCTGCGCATCATCGCGGGCCTCGAACGAGCCAGTAGCGGCGAGGTGCGGCTGGACGGAAGGCCGATCACCAAGCCCGGCAGCGACCGCGGCTTCGTCTTCCAGCAGGATAATCTGCTGCCTTGGCGCACCATCCTCGCCAACACCATGATCGGGCCGGAGATCGGCGGCTTCGGCGGCAAGGAACGCGAGCAAACGACGCGCCGCTTGCTGAAGCTGGTCGGGCTCGAAGGTTTCGAGAACTATTATCCGAAGCAGCTCTCCGGCGGCATGCGCCAGCGGGTCAACCTCGCCCGTGCCCTGGCGGTCGATCCCGAGATCCTGCTGATGGACGAACCCTTTTCCGCGCTCGATGCCCAGACGCGGGAGATCATGCAGACCGAGTTGATGCGCATCTGGGAGGAAGGCCGCAAGACCGTGCTCTTCGTTACCCACCAGATCGACGAGGCGGTCTATCTCTCCGATCGGGTCTTCGTCTTCGCCCGGCGTCCGGGGCGTCTGCAGGAGGTAATCGAGATCAACCTGCCGCGTCCCCGTGCGCTCGCGATCAAGCGCACGCCGGAATTCGTGGCACTGGTCGAGCGGATCTGGAACCTCATCGAATATGAGGTACGTCAATCCGTGCTGGAGGAAATGAGCTGAGGCAACCCTGGTGGCCCCTAACAGGTTCCCTCCGGCGCGGATAAGCGGCCTGCCCGCTCAACCTTCGGCGGCGATACGGCGGAGATGCTGTTCGAAGGCCGTTGCCGGCTGGCCGCCGGAGATCAGGTATTTCTCGTTGATGATGATGCTGGGCACGCTGTTGATGCCGGCTATCGCCCAAGCCTTCTCTGCCGCCCGGACCTCGTCGGCATAGCGGTTGCAGGATAGGACGTCGCGGGCCGCCGCCACATCCAGCCCGACGCTTTCCACCTTGGCCAGCAGCACCGCGTGATCGGAGATATTCAGCCCTTCGGTGAAATAGGCCGAGAACAGCGCGTGCTTGAGTTCCAAATGCCGGCCTTCCAGCTCGGCCCAATGCAGCAGCCGATGGGCGTCGAAACTGTTATAGACGCGGCTTTCCGCACTGGTCCGCATGTCGAAGCCGACAGCGGCCGCACGTTCGCGTATCGCCCGGCGGCCCTCCTCAACCTGCTCGGGCGTACGGCCGTATTTCTCGGCGATGTGCTCGCCGTGGTTCTGTCCCTCCGGTGGCATGGCAAAATTCAGCTCGAAGGGCTGCAGATGGATTTCCGCCTCAATATCGCCTTTCAGCGCTTCCAGCGCAGTCTCCAGACCACGTAGGCCAATAACGCACCATGGGCAGACTACATCGGACACAAAATCGATCTTGATATGTCGGGTCATGAGCCACCGCTCCTGCAACTACTGCAGCTTATATGGTGCGTCATCCGGCCGCGGTGTCATAAAAAAGCTGAAGACAGTATTCGGATGAAGGAGAACCGCAATGGCGGCACATATCGACGGACCGCTTTACTATGAGCGTATGGGACGGACCGGACCGGTCGTGGCCTTCGTCCATCCCAACCCGATGGACCAGTCCTGCTGGATCTACCAGATGGCGCATCTGTCGACCTGGTTCCGCTGCATCGCCATTGACATCCCCGGCTATGGCCGCTCGCCGAAGTCACAACCGGGCCTGACCATGGACGACATGGCGGCCGCCCTGTGGGCGGCGCTGGATGAGGCGGCGCCGGGTGAGACCAGCACCCTCGTCGGCTGCTCGGTCGGCGCCCAGTTGGTGCCGTTCATGTATCACCAGCGGCCGCAGCAGACCTCGGCACTGGTGATGTGCGGCAGCGGCTACAATCCCGGCAAGGAATTCATTCCCCGGCGGATCGGCAAATACACCGATCTCGGCATCAATTACCGCTGGGATTACACTTTCGACGATTTCAGCCCGGGCTTCCGCGCGACGCCAATGGCGCGGTATTTCGCCGATTTGTTCGCCGAGCGTAACGATCTGGCCGACCTGCCATCGATTATCCGACAGTTCGAGGCGATGGCGGCATCGACGGCAGAAAGCCACCACGCGGCCATCGCCTGCCCGACCCTCCTCATCACCGGCAGCGAGGATGCCGGGCACGCGCGCGCCTTCGATTTGCAGAAGCGCATCCCCGGCTGCGAGCTCAAGACCGTCTGGGGTGCCGGCCATGCCTGCCAGATCGAGCAGCCCTGGCTGTTCGACCAGTTCATGCTCGATTTCCTGACCCGGCACGGCCTGTTCCCCGGCTCGCTGCGGCGAGAAATGTCTGCATAAGTTCCGCCCCAGACTTCCCAATGGCGCAGATTCGCTATAATGTCACGACATCATGATGTCGTGACATTGGTACCACCATGATTTTTAATCCCGACGACGTTACCCCGCTCTATGCCCAGGTCGAGACCCGGCTGACGTCCGCGATCGCGGACGGCGTGCTGCCGGTCGGCGCGCAATTGCCGCCGGAGGATGAGCTGATCGCCGAATTCGGCGTCAGCCGCACGACGATCAGGACCGCGATCCAGAACCTGGCACGGCGTGGCCTGGTCGAAATCCGGCGCGGCAAGGGCACCTTCGTCACCACGCCGAAGATCACCCAGGAGCTGACGATGCTGACCGGCTTCGTCGAGGACATGGAGGCGCTGGGCCGCAAGGCGAGCGCCCGGCTCCTGGACCATGCCGAAGTGCCGGCACCGGAGGCGGCCGCCACGGCGCTGCGCCTGGACCCGGGCAGCCTGGTGATGCGTATCCGGCGCGTCCGCCTGGCCGACGCCAAACCCATCTCTTTTGACGAGACGTACCTGCCGCTGGAACTGGGCCGGAAGGTCGTCGGCAATGACCTCTCATCCCAGCCGATCTTCACCCTGCTCGAGCAGAAATACGACACGCCGCTCATCGAGGCGGAATACAGGCTCGAAGCCGTGGCTGCCGAGCCCATGGTGGCGCAGGCGCTCGGTATCGCCGCCGGCAACCCGATCTTCCTGATCGAGCGGACCTCCTATTCCACCGGCCACCGGCCCGTGGATCACGAGAAGCTCTATTACAACGGCGACCAGATCCGCTTCACCACCCGGCTTGCCCGGCGCCCGACCAATCCCGGCCGAGGCTTCCGGTGAGCGTGGGTTTCGAGCTTTGGTTGTTCGCCATAGCCCTCGGCACCAGTGCGCTGGGCGGCGTGCTCGGCATGGCCAGCGGCATCTTCATCGTGCCGGTCCTGACCATGTTCGGCCATATCGACATCCACACCGCCGTCGCCGCCAGCCTGGTTTCGGTCATCGCCTGCTCCTGCGGCAGCGCCGCTCCCTTCCTCCTGGGGCGGCTTACCAACATACGCCTCGCCATCGTGCTGGAGACCGCGACGACAGCTGGCGCCTTGACTGGCGTGCTGCTTGCCGGGCTGGTGCCGGTGCGCCTTCTTTTCCTGCTTTTCGCCGCGATCCTGATCGTCTCGGGCCTGCAGATGCTGGCACGGCGGCGCGAGGCGACGGCCCGGGCCGATGGCCGCTGGGCCCGCTGGCGGCTGGATTCGAGCTATCCGGACCGCGTATTGGGGCGTGAGGTGGCCTATGCGGTGCATCGCGTGCCCATGGGCATGGGGCTGATGTATGGCGCGGGCCTCATCTCGGCTCTTCTCGGCATCGGCAGCGGCGTACTGAAGATCCCGGCGATGGATGTGGCGCTGAAGCTGCCGATCAAAGTGTCCTCCGCCACGTCAAATTTCATGATCGGCGTCACGGCGGCGGCCAGTGCCGCGGCCTATTTCCTTCATGGCGCCATCTCGGCGCCGATCGCGGGGCCGGTGGCCTTGGGTTCCGTTCTGGGTGCGGTTCTGGGCGCGCGCCTGCTGATGAAGGTGCCGGCCGACAAGCTGCGGCTGATGTTCGTGGTCATACTGTTCGCGCTGGCCGTCCAGATGGCGCTGGGCGCCTTCGGCATCGCCTTGACCCAAGGGGGTACCACATGACCGGGACGACAACCGAGCGACGCCTGGAGCTGCGCATCGCCCATCTCCTGCGCTCGGGCACTTATGTCGGTTGCCTGGCCATCGGCCTCGGCCTGATCCTGTCGTGGTTCGACGGCGGCCACACGGCGCGGCTGGGCCAGGACATCGTGGCCGCCGGCATCGCCTTGTTCATCCTGCTGCCGGTGCTGCGCGTCACGCTGATGCTGGCCGCGTTTTTGAAGCAGCGCGACGCCTATTTCGCCATGGCGGCCGGCATCGTCCTGGCCGTCATCATCATCAGCTGTGCAGTCGGATGGCTAATGCGCCCGTGATCTCGGATCCGGGTTGATGACGCCGACCATGCAGTCGCGCGTCACGATCGCGGCCAGCTGCTCGGCATTCCAGCCGGCCGTCTCCGGCGGCCGCTGCGGCAGCACCAGGTAACGCAGATCCGCCAAGCTGTCATGCACGCGTACCGCGACGTCATCGGGCAGCACCGTGCCGAATTCGGCCAGCACCTGGCGCGGCTCCTTCACGACGCGCGAGCGATAGCTCTTCGAGCGATACCAGTCCGGCGGCAGGCCCAGCACGGCGCGCGGATAGCAGGAGCAGAGCGTGCAGACGATGACGTTCTGGACGCCGGGCGTGTTCTCGACAACGGTCAGCACCGTTTCGCCCATATCGATGCCGAAATCCTTGATCGCCTCGCTGCCATTGGCGAGCAGCCGTGCCTTGAATTCGGGTTCGAGCCAGGCGCGTGCCACGATCTCCGCACCGCGCGAAGGCTGCCAGGAATCAAGCCGCTCGAGGCTGCGCCGGATCTGGTCGCGCGAGATCACGCCCTTCTCGACCAGCAGCTCCGAAATCGCGAGCATGCGCAGCTCGTAATCGGAGGGCGCCGTCTCGTCATCCGCCTGCACTCCCGGATGGGCATGCTCATGATCGTGACCGTGATCATGATGGTCGTGATCGTGCCCGTGTTCATGCTCATGAGCCATGGAACGTCTCCCTGCTTCAGTCGGCCGTCTTTTGCAGCCAGTGTTCGTAGATATCGACATCGACCGTGTCGCCCGCTGGCCCGGCATAGTCCGGCCACAGCTCGCGCTGGGCGAACCGCACCCGGTAGAGGACACGCCTCGGTTCGCCTGAAAAGCCGTAGCCCAGCTCCTCCGGATTCAGGCTGGGGTCGCAGACGCGTTCGATGACCCCGCTCTTGCCGCGGACGTAGAACGGCGTGCGGCGATGGCCTGGCGGGTGCAAATTCGCGACGCGCACCCGGTCGCCGGGCGCGAACATGTCAGCGGCCCTCCTGCTTGATCCGCGCCGCGATCGCCTGCATGCGTGCCTCGATCTCCCCCGACGTCAACACACCCTTCTCGATCAGGAGGCGGTTCATGGCCTCGATACCCTTCTCGAAATATCCGA
>DATJJW010000076.1:0-3480 GCA_035491935.1 Allostellaceae bacterium
GCATAGTGGATGCCGATATGCAGCCGCGACCAGCAGACCAGCACGGCCATGACGAGCAAGGCGAGCGTGCGACGCGGCAGTGCCTGCAAGGCGAAGGCCGCGACGATGGCCATGCTGGCGGTCGCGTGATCGGAGGGGAACGACCAGTCGGCGCTGGGCGCGACCAAAAGATGCGTGACGCCGGCGTCGTAAGGCCTGATCCGATGGACGAAGAGCAGGATCGCCTGGTTGATCGCCAGCCCGATCAGGAAGGAAAGGCCGGCCGACAGGCAGGCATGGCGCACGTGGAGGCGATCGTCCCTGGACCACCATTGCAGGGCGACCGCAATCACCATCAGCGGCACGCCGAATTGTGAGATGACGATCATTGTCCTATCAAGGAGCGGGCTGATGCCGGCAGCCGCGTTGATCCAGTGCGTGAGAGAAGCGTCCATTCCTACCTGATATCCCTGGTCCAAAAGTAAGGTCGATCGTTGAAGCCCGCCGACGAGCACCGCATTCACCAGCTCTTTGAGGTCAGCGTATGGCTAAAAGGTGCCCATGCCTTGATCGAGTGCATAGTCGGCATCCTGCTTTACCTCGTCACCACCGAAACCATCGCCTCCTGGGTCAACATGTTCACCCAGGAGGAACTGGTCGAGGATCCCAACGACTTCATCGCCACCCATTTGTCGCGGATGGCCGCCGAGTTCTCCGTCGCGAGCAAGGAGTTCTATGCTTTCTACCTGCTCAGCCACGGATTGATTAAGCTGCTTCTGGTCATCGGCCTGCTGCGCGGCAAGCTCTGGTCCTACCCCGCATCGCTGGTCGCGCTCGGCGCCTTCATGGCCTACCAGGTCTATCGCTATTCCTACACGCATTCGCCGGGCCTGCTGGTGCTGACCGTGTTCGACGCCATCGTCATGTGGCTGATCTGGCAGGAGTGGAAGACGGTGCGCCGCCATATCGCGCCCTGATGGCGTCCGGCCTCATTCGGTGTTCCGCCGGAACTTCGAATGGCAGCTCGTGCAGTCCTGCAGGATCAGGTGCAGGAGGTGTTCGGCCGGCATTTTTGCCGGATCGGCCTCGGCGGCGCCCGGGCGCTTGCCAAGCAGGCTGCCGCCGTCCACGGGCGGGCCGGTCATCCGCATATCGGCAGTGATTTCAGGCGGCGCGTTCCCGGCCTTGGCGGCGAGCGCGTCCGCGAGCCGGCCGATATGGCGGGCGAGTGCCTCGAACTCCGGCCGGGCCTCATCGATTTCCAGCCTGGCGCCAGACGGCGCACCCAGCGTGCCTCGCGGGAATTCGGCAATCAGGGCAGCGCCGGTACGGGCGCTGAGCATGTCCGCAGCTGCCTTGAAGGCTACCGGCTCATAGACGCGCTGGCCGCCGAACATTTCCGCGATCGCCTTGGCGGCGGCCGCCATCTCCTTCATCGAGGCCTGGCGCGCCGCCACGATGGGATCGCCCGGACCCGCTGCCAGCGTTGGTGCAAGGACCAGAGGGCCGGCGAGCGCAAGCATCGCCGCCCCGAGAGCGACGCGGAACCTCACGCCCGCACGTCGACGATGCCCATCATGCCGAGCTGCTCATGCTCGAGGATGTGGCAGTGATACATGCGCGCGCCTGGCCGCTCGTGGCGCGTGAGGAGCCGCACCGTCTCGCCGCGCGCCACGTTGACCGTGTCCTTCCACGCCAGATAGGACGGCTTGGCGACCTTGCCGTCACGCTCCCGCTCGACCACCTGGAACTGTGTGCCGTGCAGATGGAACGGGTGGTCCATGTCGGCCTGGTTGGCGATCTCCCACAGCTCGGTGTCGCCGGCCCTGGCGACGATGTCGACGCGCGCCATGTCGAATGCCTTGCCGTTGATCAGGAAGCCCATCTCCATGCCGGTGGCGCTCATCGCCATGCTCTCGGTGAAGACGAGGCGGCGACTGATCGTGGGCTGCCCGAAAGGCGCGATCGGCCTCAGCCGCCCGGGCAGCGGCGGCATCGTCTCGGCCGGTGCGCCGGAGACATCGACCGTCAGCAGCGTCAGCCCGGCATCCGCCGGCCGGCCAGGCCCCATCCAGCCGCGGTCATAGTCCAGCGTGGTGAGGGTGGCAGTGCCCGGCTGGTCGAAGGCGACGACCAGTTCGACGCGTTCGGCCGGGCTGAGCAATATCTCCTCGGCCGCAACCGGCGCCTCCAGGAGACCGCCGTCGCTGCCGATCAAGGTCATCGCGGCGTTGTCGAAGGCGAGCCTGAGGAAGCGCGCATTGGTGGCGTTGTAGAGCCGCAGGCGCCGCTTCGCGCCGCGCGCCACCGTCAGCTTCGGGTTCTTCTGTCCGTTGACCAGCACATGGTCGCCTACGCGGCCGTTCATCAGGTCGGTCATGGTGTTGTCGGGCATCGAGCCGTCGGCGGCAAGGCGAAGGTCGGTGAACATGAGCACGGTGTCGCCATAAGCGACCGGGATCGGATCGGCTTTGGCCTTGACGACGAAGGCGCCGGCAAGGCCGCGATAAACCTGCTCGGCCGTCCGGCCATGCGGATGCGGGTGATACCAGTAGGAGCCGGCCGAGCCTTCGGGCAGCTCGAAGGCATAGACGCGGTCGGCGCCCGCCGCCACCGGGTCCATCGGATTGCCGTCCTGGTCGGCCGGAACCGGCATGCCGTGCCAGTGGATGGTGCTTTGCTCGCCCTCGATCCGGTTGGCGAAGGTGATCTCGACGCGGTCGCCCTCATAGGCCTCGATCAGCGGCCCTGGGCTCGTGCCGTTGTAGGCAAGGATCGGCGTGTCCCGGTCCTCGACGAAGCGCGCCGTGGCGGCCTCCGCCGTCAGCCTGGCCTTGAACAGTCCGGACCGGCCGGCCTCGTTGGCAAGCAGCGGCAGGTCGCGCAATGCCTCGCCCTCGGGCAGCGCCACTGGCGCTTGCGCCATGGCGCCCATGTCATGGCCGGCATGACCGCTCATATCCATGCCCGGCATGGGCTCCATGCCCGGCATGTCGTCCATCTTCATCTGCGCCAGTGCGCGAGGCCCCGACAGAGCCGTTGCCAGGCCCGCCACCAGAAAGCCGCGTCGGTGCATTTTTTCTCCTCGACCGTGGTTGGGAAGGTCGCCGCCGGGACGACCTTTCAACACGCTACGGGTTCCAGTAACTGGAAGGTCAAGCGGGAATCGAGCAGGTCGGCACAGGCCCGCTCCTGGTTCCGCCTGGCCCAAAAAGAAAATGCCAGGCAGCCGGGCGGCCTGCCGCCTTGCCGTTTTTTAACCTCAATCGGCCTCTAGCCGGCTGAAGACGCTGCGGTCCCAGCCCTCACGTTTTCTTGACACAGGCTGGAAAAACGGGCAGCAAAGCGGGTGAGGGAGAGCATTTCTACCGTGGCAAAGACCACGGAGGGCTCTTTTTTCGTATGGACCGTCGCCAAATCGGCGATTGGTGGAGGGATTGGTTAACCATCTTTGTCCATCTTTTGAATCAATCGGCAACAGACGCGAGTAGGTGCAGGGGG
>DATJJW010000077.1:0-4812 GCA_035491935.1 Allostellaceae bacterium
TGACTCCAGGGCAGGTTGCGCGCGGCATGCGCCGTGGCGGCTTGTGTGTTGCTGTCACGGTCACGGAAATAGCCGAACCAGATCGCCGCCCAGGCGATCATGAACACCCCCACCACGAAGAAGGAGCCGCGCCAGGACGACAAGGTGATGAGCACCGCGATGATCGGTGGCGTGAGGGCATTGCCGAGGCGGGCCGCGGCGTGGGTGGCGCCCTGCGCCCAGCCGCGCCGTTCCAGCGAGACCCATTGCGACAAGGCGCGGGTCGCGACCGGGAACAAGGCGCCTTCGCCCAGGCCCAAGAGGATGCGTGCCGCGACGATGGCGCCCAGGCCACCGGCCAGACCGATCGAGATCGTGGCCACGCCCACGATGATGCCGCACACCGTCAGCGTGCGCCGGGCGCCCCACTGGTCGCCCAGCCACGCGCCCAGGATCTGGAATATCAGATAGGTCCAGCCGAAGGCGGAGATGGCGAATCCCACCTCGGTGTTGCTGAGCTTGAGCTCGGGCCCGAAGACGCCGGCCGCCATGGAGATATTGACCCGGTCGACATAGGCGACGAAGTACATGGCGCAGAGTAACGTCACCACCACTACCGAACTGCGTCTCATCCCAGTATCCCCCTCAGGTACGGGCCTTAGGCTTGGCCGGTTGGTCCCGGCTTTTCGTGCCCGGATTCTTGGTTCAATGTCGCGATGATCGGCAGCACCCGAGCGCGCGAGGCCTCGATATGCCGGGCCATCGCCTTGCGGGCCTGTTTGCCGTCGCGCGCGAGCAGCGCCTCGATCAGCGCGGCGTGCTCCTTGATGGCGCCTTCCGTCACCGCCGAATGGAACAGCACGCGGAACAGGTGCATATGGGTGTGCAGCCGGGCCAGCGTGTCGGCGATGAGTTGGCCGCCGCCGACCAAGGCGATCAGGTGGTGGAACTTGGCGTCCCAATGGGCGAAGCGGCCATAGGCCTGGCGCGTATCCTCGGCCACGAGCCTTGCCATGATCGCGGTGATGTTGGTGAGCTCGGTCCGCTGTGCGTCATCCATTTCGCTTGCTGCGCGCTCGGCGGCGAAGGGCTCTAGCAGCAGACGCATCTGGTAGATTTCTTCGAATTGCCGGTGCGAGGGCAGGGGCGTGGCGCTGTAGCCGACCAGATGCGTCTTGGTGACCAGTCCTTCGGTCGCAAGCTGGATGAGCGCCGCGCGGATTGGCGTCTGCGATACGCCCAGTTCGCGCGCCAGGCTGTCGATGCTGATGCGCGCGCCGGGCGGTATCCGAAGCGCAATGAGACGCGACAGCAGGATGCCGTAGACCTCGTCGCCAACCGAGGATCGCTTGGCGATCGTTTCCCGCTCGCCGTCCGGGACGGGCAGGGGGAGCGGTGTCTTGCCCATGGCATCGTCCACGTCCTAGTCCCCCGTCCCGGTTTTGCGCATGACGGTCTTGCCCATGACGGTCTTGCCCATGGCCGGAGCGACACCGCCGGCCGGCCGGCGCGTCCCGGTTTGCGGGGGCCGGCGGAGGCGGAAATAGATCTGTGCCAGGATGAGCAGGGCCGAGGCCGCGACGAAGCCGGCGCTGATCGGGCTGGTGACGAAGACCGACATATGCCCATGGGCCAGCGTCAGCGCCCGACGGAAATTTTCTTCGACCATCGGGCCCAGCACGAAGCCCAGCAGGATCGGCGCGATCGGGAATTTGAGGGCCAGGAACACCGCGCCCATGACGCCGAAGACCAGCACCTCGCCGACCTCGAACAGACTGTTATTGGTGCTGTAGACGCCGACGGCGATGAAGAACAGCGCGCATGGATAGAGATAGCGATAGGGTACCTGCAGCACCTTCACCCAGACCTGGATCAGCGGCACGTTGAGGACGATCAGCAGCACATTGCCGATCCAGAAGCTGGCGATCAGGCCCCAGAACAGGTCGGCATGCTCGGTGATGAGCTGCGGGCCGGGCTGGATGCCGTGGAGGAGCAGGGCACCCAGCAGCAGTGCCATGGTGGCGTCGCCGGGGATGCCGAGGCTCATGGTCGGGATGAAGTCGACCTGGGTCTTGGAATGCGACGCGGCTTCCGGCGCGGCGACACCCTCCAGCGCGCCGCAGCCGAAACGGTCGGGCGTGCGCGAGATCTTCTTCTCGAGCGCATAGGCGATGAAGGTCGTGATGGTCGGGCCGGTGCCCGGCATGGCGCCGAACAGCGTGCCGACGCCGGTGCCGCGCAGCATCGGGAAGAAGGCCTGGCGGATCTCGGCCCAGCTTGGCCGCATGTCGCGCAGGCGCACATTGGCATTGCCGGTGCCGACCGATTGCATGCGGTTGACGTTGCGCAGGAAATCGGCGACGCCGAACAGGCCCAGCGCCAGCGCGACGATCTCGATGCCGTCATCCAGGTTGATGAGGCCGAAAGTGAAGCGCATCGTGCCGGAGTTGACGTCGGTGCCGACGACGCCGATCAGTAGCCCCATCACCACCATCGCGGCACCCTTCATGGGGGGCCCGTTCGACATGGTGCCGCCGGCCAACAGCCCCAGAAGCATGATCGAGAACAGCTCCGCCGGCCCGAATTCGAAGGCGACACGCACCAGGAGCGGCGAGGCGAAGATCATGACGATGATGCCGCAGGATGCCGCGAAGAAGGAGCAGATCATGGTGATGCCGAGCGCGGTGCCACCCTTGCCCTTCTTGGTCAGCGGATAGCCATCGAGGCAGGTCACCGCATGCGGCGGATGGCAAGGCAGGTTCAGCAGGATGGCGCCGATCGCCCCGCCGTATTGCGAGCCATAGAAGATGCCGGCCAGCATCAGGATCGCCGGGATCGGGTGCATCGAATAGGTGAGCGGCAGCAGGATCGAGATCGCCGAGAGCGGTCCCATGCCGGGCAGCACGCCGATCAGATTGCCGACCAGCACGCCGAAGAACGACCACATCAGATTATAGGGCAGGAGTGCTACGCCGAAGCCCTGCCACAATGCCTGCAAGGATTGCTCGATCATGGCTCAGCCCCAGGAGAAGAGCGGGAATTGCAGCTTGAGCGCCCACCAGAAGATCAGCACCGCGAGCGCCGACATGGCGAGCGACAGGATGAGCGCGCTCTTCCAGCTATTGCCGCGGTCGCCCATGGCGGAGATGAATACGACCGCGAATGTCGCTGGTAGCAGCCCGCCCCAGCGGCCGAGCACCACGAAGGCGACAATGCCGGAGAGGATGCAGATCCAGCCGCGCCATTCCGGTGCGTGATGCGCTTCCTCTTCCGGGATATCCAGCTCGACCAGCGCCTGGCTGCGCCGAGCCGAACCGGCGATGCCGACGCCGAGGACGACCAGGATCACGCCCAGCGCCGCCGGGAAGAATCCCGGCCCCATCTGGGTCAGGGATCCCACGTCGTAATGCGTGCCCTGGACGAAGGCGAACAGCCCGATCAACGACATCAGGCCACCGCCGTAATAGTCGCGGGTGTAGTCGTTGATGAAGCCGCGCCGTGCTTGATCCGCCATCGTCGCCTCCTTTGCCATTGAGGGATGGACCCGCCCATAGCGATGGACGGGCCGTCCGCCGGAGCGGTCAGAGCGCCTTCGCGAACAGCCGTTCCTGCGGAATACCCTTGAATTCCAGGATGTTGCCGCAGCCGTCATGGACCAGGAAGATGAACTGCTCCTTCACCTGGCCCTGGTGCAGCACTTGCGGCTCCAGGTAGAAGCGGGCGCCCGCCTTGGTCAGCCGGTCGGCAACGCCTCGGCATTCGTCGGCGTCCAGCACCACGCCGAAATGGCGCACCGGCGTCTTCACTCCGGACGAGACGATGTCGGTGGTCTTGTGGGCCGCATCCTCCGGCTCGACATGGGTGACCAGGTGATGGCCGAAGAAGTTGAAGTCGATGCGCATCTCGGCGCTGCGGCCTTCCTCGCAGCCCAGCATGTCGCCATAGAATTTGCGCGCGCTCGCGAGGTCGGTGATCGGCACGGAAATGTGGAAGGGGGAAAGGGCCATGGGATTGCCTCCTTAGCTTCGTATGGGTTGCTACTTCGTCAGCTTGATATGCGCCGCCTTCACCAGTTTGGCGTTGGCGACCAGGTCTTCCTTGATCTCCTCGCGGAATTGCTCGGGCGCCTTGGCGTCGACGATGCTGCCGATCTTGTCGAGCTTGTCGATGACCTCCGGGTCCTTGAGGGCCTGGGACAGCGCCGCCGCCAGCTTGTCGACAACCGGCTTCGGCGTTGCCGCCGGGGCCAGCAGCCCGTGCCAGGTGCTGACATCGACGTCCTTGATGCCGCATTCGGCCAGCGTCGGCACATCCGGTAGATATTTCGAGCGCTTCATGCTCGATATCGCGATGGCCTTCAGCTTGCCGGCCTTGATGTTGGCGAGGGAATCGGTCATCGCGGCACCGACCATCGGCAGATGACCGCCCATGACGTCGACGATCGCGGGGGCGGCGCCGCCATAGGGCACGACATTGAACTTGGCGCCGGTATGCAGCTTGATCAGCTCGAACATCAGCTGCTGGGTCGAGCCGATGCCGGGCGTGCCGTAATCGAGGCCGCCCGGCGTCTTCTTGGACAGCGCCACCAGCTCATCCAGATTGTTCGCCGGCAGCTTGGGGCTGACGATGACCAGCAGCGGCACCACGTCGATCTTGCCGATCGGCGCGAAATCCTTCAGCGAGTCGAAGGGCATCTCCGGGTAGACGCTGGGGTTGATGACGATGGTGCCGTCATAGGCCAGCACCAGCGTATAGCCGTCGGGCTTGGCTTCCTTGACGTATTCCGTGCCGATATTGCCGCCGGCGCCCGGCCGGTTGGACACGACCACCGAT
>DATJJW010000078.1:0-29048 GCA_035491935.1 Allostellaceae bacterium
GCCTCCCTCTGCCTCGACTGGCTCCTGAGCACCCTGGAGGTTCCGGCGGCGCTGCTGCTCGGCCCGATGATCTGCGGCGTCTGCTTCGGTGTCTTCGGCCTGGGGCTGCGCCTGCCGAAGGTGACGCTCTACGCTGCCCAATCAGTGATCGGCTGCCTGATCGCCCGCTCGCTGACACCGTCGGTGCTGGTCTCGGTCGCCGGCGACTGGTTCGAGATCGGCATCGTCGTGCTTGTCAGCATCGTATTCAGCGGCTTCGTCGGTTGGGCGATCGCCAAGACGGGGACCTTGTCGCCAACAACGGCCGGCTGGGGCTCGACGCCAGGTGCCGCTGCAGCCATGGTCTCGATGGCCGAGGCCTATGGCGCAGATGTCCGGCTGGTCGCCTTCATGCAATATGTCCGCGTGCTGATCGTCGTGCTGACCGCGTCATCGACCTCGCGCGTGCTGCTCAGCCTGGCCGGCGCACATGCGCCGCAGGCCCTGGCCGTAGCGACGCGGCACCCGGCCCTGCTGCCGTTTCTGGGCACCGTTGCCATTGGCGCGGTCGGCGCGACGATCGGCTGGCGTTTCCGCATTCCGGCCGGCGGGCTACTAGTGCCGATGGTGCTGGGCGCAATCTTTCAAGGCAGTGGTGCGGTCTCGATCACCTTGCCCGGCTGGCTGCTGGCGGTGGCCTATACCGGCATCGGCCTGTTCATCGGCTTGGGGTTCAATCGCGAGGTTCTGTTCAAGGCGCTGAAGGCGCTACCGCAAATGATGCTGGCGACCCTGATGCTGATCCTGCTCTGTGGCCTGACCGCCTGGATGCTGGTCGTCATGCTGCATGTCGATCCGCTGACCGCCTATCTCGCGACGACGCCCGGCGGCGTCGATACGGTCACCATCATCACGGTCGGCAGCCAAGCGGACGTGCCGCTGGTCCTGGCGGTCCAGACGGCACGCATCTTCGCGATCATCCTGACCGGCCCCTATATCGTCAAACTGATCGAACGCCACGGCACGCCGGTCTGGCGCTTCCAGATGCCCTGGGCCTGACCCGGAAAGTCAGAGCCAGGGATAAGCCGCCCGCCGCCCCTTCTCGAAATCACGGATGGAACCCGCGTCCTGCAAGGTCTCGCCGATGGCGTCGAGGCCCAGCATCAGGGCATCCTTGCGGCGCTTGTCGATCTCGAAGCGGTAGACGGCGCCGGCCACCTCAGCGGTGATCGTCTGGGCGGCGAGGTCGAGCGCCAGCACGTTGCGCTTGGGATCGCCGGCATATTCGGTGAGCCCCGCGATCTCCTTGGGCCGCAGGGTCACGGTCAGCAAGCCGTTGCGCTGGCAATTGTCGTTGAAGATGCCGGCGAAGCTGGTGCCGATGAGGGCGCGCACGCCCATCTGCATCAGCCCCCATACCGCATGCTCGCGGCTCGAGCCGCAGCCGAAATTCGGGCCGACGACCAGGAAGCGGACATCCGCCCAAGGCGCCTGGTTCAGGATGAATTCCGGCCGAGGGCGGCGTTGCTCGTCGAAACGCTGGTCGAAGAACGCCTTCTGGCCCAGGCCCTCCCGATCGATGCCCTTCAGGAACTGCTTCGGCATGATGACATCGGTGTCGATGTGCGGCACCGGCATGGCGGCGGCGGCACCCTTGACCGTGATGAGCGGTTCCATGGATCAGCTCCTGTCGAATTTGCGCACATCGGCCAGATGGCCGGAGATGGCGGCGGCCGCGACCATGGCCGGGCTCATGAGATGGGTGCGGGCGCCTGTGCCCTGACGCCCTTCGAAATTGCGATTGGTGCTGGAGGCGCAACGTTCGCCCGGTTCCAGCACGTCGTCATTCATGGCGAGGCACATGGAGCAGCCGGATTGCCGCCACTCGAACCCCGCCTCCAGGAACACCTTGTCCAACCCCTCGGCCTCGGCGGCGCGGCGCACCGCCGTCGAGCCCGGCACGATGATGGCGCGCACCCCCGTCGCCACCCTGCGGCCGCGCACGATCGAGGCCGCATCACGCAGATCGTCGATACGCGCATTGGTGCAGGAACCGATGAAGGCATGGTCGATGCGGATCTCTTCCATCCGCGTACCCGGTTGCAGGCCCATATAGGCCAGCGCCCGCTCCATGCCGGCCCGGCGCACCGGATCGGTCTCGGTCGTGGGATCGGGCACGGATGCCCCGATCTCGACCGCCTGGTCGGGGCTGGTGCCCCAGGTCACCTGCGGCTGGATGGCATTGGCATCGAGCGCCACTTCCTGGTCGAACACCGCGCCCTCGTCGCTCTTGAGCGTCTGCCAATAGGCCAGCGCCTGGTCCCAGAGCGCGCCTTTCGGTGCACGCTCGGTCCCTTTCAGATAGTCGTAGACTTTCTGGTCGGGCGCCACGATGGCGCCGCGCGCACCACACTCGACCGCCATGTTGCAGATGGTCATGCGGCCGGCGACGCCGAGATCGCTGATCGCGGAGCCAGCAAATTCGATGGCATATCCCACCGCGCCATCGGCACCGATCTTGGCAATGAGCGCCATGACGATGTCCTTGGCGGTCATGCCGGCACCGAGATTGCCGGAGACAGTGACCCGCATGGTCTTCAGCCGTTTGTAGACCAGGGTCTGGGTCGCAAGGTAATGCTCGATATCCGAGGTGCCGATGCCGAAGCCCAGGGCGCCCAGCGCGCCATAGGTGGTCGTGTGGCTGTCACCCGCCGCCACGACCATGCCCGGCAGCACCAGCCCCAGCTCCGTCATCACCACATGCTCGATGCCCTGGCGTGGGTCGAGAGTGTCGAAGATTTCCAGCCCGAAATCCTTGGCGTTGCGGCCGAAATAGGCGACCTGCGCCGCGGCCTCGCCATCATCGATATGGGTCGTGCGCTGGGGGGCGGTCGGGTTGACGTGATCGACGACACAGAGATTGGCCTCCGGCCGCCAGACCTTGCGTCCCGCCTCGCGCAGGCCGCTGAAGGCCTGCGGGCTGGTGTATTCGTTCAGCACGGTGCGGTCGATATAGAGCAGGATCTGCTCCCCGCCCTCCAACCTCTTCACGGTGTTGGCATCGACCAGCTTGTCGTAGAGCGTGCGGGGTGTAGAAGCCATGTCGCGCATCCCTGATCTTGACGTTGGGCTGCCTCAAGCGAGCCGGGTTGTGTGGTTTTGTATTCCGGTATACAAATTCGCACAACCGAAAACCCACCGCCTTCAGGGACGATCGCCATGACCGCAGAAACCGCCGCCCGGACCACCGACAAACCCGTCTTCACCAAGGAGAACGAGACACGCCCGCGCATCGCCTTCCTGCTCGGCGACTGCACCGGCATCGGGCCGGAACTGGTGGCGAAGATCCTGGCCGAGGGCAAGATGGCCGAGCATGCGCGGCTGGTCGTGGTCGGCGACGCCCGCGTGCTGGAGCGCGGCATGAACGATGCCAAGGTCGATTTCAAATGGGCCCGCGTTGACAACGTGCCGTCGATCGACTGGTACAATGGCGTGGTGCCGATGATCGACCTCAAGAATGTCGATCCGGCGAAATTCCCGCAGGGCGTGGGCTCGGCGGAATCGGGCAAGCTGACCGGCGACACCCTGGCCTATGCCATTGGCCTCGCGCAGAAGGGCGAGGTCGATGCGGTGACGTTCGCGCCGCTCAACAAGCGCGCCATGTATGATGGCGGCTGGAAATTCCATGACGAGCATCAGATGTTTGCGCATCTGCTCGGCCATAACGGCCATTTCAGCGAGATGAACGTGATCGATGGCCAGTGGATGACGCGCGTGACCTCCCATGTCTCGCTGCGTCAGGCGCTCGACCAGATCACGCCGCAGCGTATCGAGGCCTCGCTGAAGCTGGCGGATTGGGCCATGAAAGCGGCCGGGATCGAAAAGCCGCGCATCGCCGTGGCGGCATTGAACCCGCATAATGGCGAGGGCGGCCTATTCGGCATGGAGGAGATCGAGATCATCCGGCCGACCGTCGAGAAGATGGCGGCCGAGGGTATCGACTGCAAAGGCCCCTTCGCCTCGGACACCGTCTACATCAAGGCGTTCGCCGGCGAATATGACAGCGTGCTGTCGATGTATCACGACCAGGGCCAGATCGCGACCAAGCTCAAGGGCTTCAACCGTGGCGTGACCATCACGGCCGGCTTGCGCGTCGTCTTCACCACGCCCTCGCACGGCACCGCCTTCGACATCGTCGGGACCGGCACCTGCAACACCGGCGCCACCGAGAACGCGATCATGCTCGCGGTCAAGATGGCCAGCCGATCGAAGCCCGGCGAGGCCGCCCCGTCCTTCTGATTGGGGGGGAAGACCGATCATGGATGGCGAGCGCGCGATCTTGCCGCCGCTCGATGCACCGGCGAACACGACGCTCGCCGGCCGCATCGCCGAGCATCTGAAGCGGCAGATCGTCACCGGCGCGTTGCGCGCCGGCCAGAAGCTGATCGAGAAGGAGATCGCCGCGGCGTGCAATGTCAGCCGCACGCCGCTGCGCGAGGCGCTGGGCCGCCTGGTCAATGAGGGCCTGGCGGTCAGCATCCCCTATCGCGGCATCTTCGTGCGCGAGATCGATCTCGACCAGATGCGCGAGATCTACGAGCTGCGGGTGGCCATCGAGGGGCTGGCCGCCTTCCTCGCCGCCGATCGTGCGGGTGCCGCCGATTTGGACGCGCTCCAGGATTTGCTCGACGCCATGGATGCCGAGCCCGTCGACCACGAGGCAGCGAACCTGAAGCTGCTCAACGAACGCTTCCACCGCAAGATCGCCGAGATCGCCGGCAATTCCCTGTTGCCCCGGCAGATGGACGAGATCTGGAGCCGGGTCAGCCTGGCACGCACCGATAATTGGTCGACCACGGGCCGCGGCGAAACCAGCCGCCTCGAACACCACGCGATATTCCATGCCATCCGTGACGGCGCCGCCGACGAGGCCCGGCGCCTGGCCGAAGCCCATGTCCGCGCCGCCTGGGCCGATGTCGAACCGTTCCTGGCGAAGTAGTTAGGGAATCAGCCGATCGCGCCGCAGCTGGTCGAACAGGGTGAAGAAGGCTTCGTCGGTCGGCTGATATGAGGTGAAGCCGAGCTTCCGGCTCTTGCTCATATCGGTCACCACCTCGATCGGGCGGCCGAGATCGGCATCGGTATGCCAGGGCGAGACGAGCCGATGCAGGTCCGCTTCCGCCAGATCATGGCGGGCCGATATCTCGCGCCAGATCGGCGCATCCCTGGCCATCTGCTTTTCCAGAGGCCGCACCGCCCCGCCGAAGGCCTCCCCGGCAATACCGAACCATCCGGCGATGCGAGCCCACATCCAATTCCAGCGGAAGATATCGCCATTGACGATGTTGAAATCCTGGTTGGCCGCCGCCGGTGTCGTCGAGGCCCAGAGCAGGTGCCGGGCAAGCTGCCCCGCATCGGTCATGTCGGTGAGGCCGTTCCATTGCGCGGCGACGCCGGGGAAACGAAAAGGCCGTCCGGTCGCCTTGCAGATCGAGGCATAGACGGCAAGCGTCGTGCCCATGTTCATGGCGTTGCCCACGGCCTTGCCGATGATGGTATGCGGTCGATGGATGCTCCAGGCGAAGCCGTCGCGTTCCGCCGCCATGAAGACCTCGTCCTCCTGGGCGTAGTAGAAATTGTCGACGTCGAGCCGGCCTTGTTCCTCGCGGAACGGCGTTTGCGGCAGCTTGCCCTTGCCATAGGCCTCGAAGGGACCGAGGTAGTGCTTGAGCCCGGTCACCAGCGCCACGTGACGCACGCTCCTGGCCGGCCGCAGCACGTCGAGCAGGTTGCGCACCAACGCCGCGTTGACACGGATATTCACCGCCTCGCTCTCCTGCCTCAGCCAGGTGGTGATGAAGACATGGGTGGGATCGAGCCCGGCAAGCCCCTGGACCAGGGATGCGGGATCGAGCAGGTCCGCGACGACCGGTATCACGCCCGGCGGCACCATCGGCCGGCGCGCCAGACCCCAGACCCGCCATCCGGCCTCCTTGAGG
Organism: Allostellaceae bacterium; assembly: GCA_035491935.1. GTDB lineage: Bacteria > Pseudomonadota > Alphaproteobacteria > ATCC43930 > CGMCC-115725 > DATJJW01. Next base: position 5,979 of record DATJJW010000078.1, read on the forward strand.
ATTTCCGCCGCGGCACTGCCGGCGATGCCGCTCGCGCCCACCACCAGCGCCTTGCCGGTGGCCGCCTTGTTCCCGATCACTGTCTCGTCCAATATCGCCGCTCCTAAAGCCGATCCGACCCGAACGGTGCGTCGGTCTCTCGATCCTCGACCAAGAAGACCACGATTCAGATTTGGGGACGTCCCGCCCTGAAATCATCGTGATCCAGCAGTTAGAGCGAGCATGTGGTCCTGCGGGGCGTTTCATTCTAGAAGGCACCCATCGGAGACATAGATACCTTGAGGTAACCATCATGGATGCGGGCTCGGCCGACGACACCTGGCGCGAGGATTGCGCCCCCAGGCGGGTGCTGGAGATCCTCGCCGGCAAATGGACGAGCATGATCCTGCATGTGCTCGATGCCCGCCATGGCGGCTGCGCGCGTACGGGCGTGCTGCTGCGCAGCCTGCCCGGCATCTCGAAGAAGATGCTGACCCAGACCTTGCGAGACATGGAAGCGTCAGGATTGGTCACGCGGCGCATTCATGGCACCGTACCGCCTGCGGTCGACTACACGCTGACCCCGCTGGGGCGGCGCTTCGTCGAACCGATCGAACTGCTCTATGCCTGGGCCCGCGACAATGCCGATGCCCTGGAGGCGCTGGTCGCCAAGCCGCGAGGTTAGACGAAGCGATCCTGCGACCGGTGTCCGACCGCTCAGGATGCCGCGCGCATCTCCTCGTCGTCGGCCAGGGGCAGGTCCTTGGTCGAGGTGAGGTTGGGTTCGGGCAACGTCATGACCCGGCCATCGCGTACCCGGTGGATCATGGCGCCCAGATGCGCCGGCTTCTCGGCCCGGGTCCAGGGCTCGGCCACAAGCGCCGCGTTCATATCGGCATAGCCCGCCGCACGGCGTTCGGCGATGGAACTGCGGGAGAATTCGGCATCGCTGTTCGGGATCTGGTCAGGGCCCGGATGATAGATGATATGCACAATGTCGAGGCGCCCGGCATGAAGGTAGGGCGCGTCCGGCACCGCCGCCACCTCGGGCACGCCCGCCTGCTTGGCCAGGCGCACGGCGTGGCGCAGATTGACCTTGGTCGCGACGGCATCGATGTGATGCGCGGTACGGCTGGCATATTGGATCTGCTTCGCCCGCCAGGCCGCATCGCTCATATTGGTCGGCGGCTTGCCCTCCGGCGCCCAAAGATCGATCATGAACACGACCGTATGCGGACCGTCCGACTCGTCGATCACGACGTCGAGCGGCGTGTTCGAAACGCAGCCGCCATCCCAGTAATAGCGGTCGCCGACCTTGGTCGCGGCGAAGCCCGGCGGCAGTGAGCCGCTGGCCAGGACATGCTCCGGCCGGATCGCACGGTATTTGGAATCGAAGAATTCGAGCTGGCCGGTCTCGACATTGGTGGCGCCCAGGCTCAGCCGTGGCGCCGCCTTGGTGTTGATCAGGTGGAAATCGGCAAAGCGCCCGAGCGTCGAGAGCATCGGCGTGGTGTCGTAGAAGCTGACGGCGCTCGGCACCGCCTGCGGCACCAGCATCGGGTTGATCGGTCGCGGAAAGAAGAAATTCGGCTGGCCGAAGATCAGCGCCTCGGCATTGCTCATCCAGTTCTGCCACAGCGCGAAAGGCTCCAGCGGCCGCAGCCCACTGCCAGGCCAGGAGATCGCTTCCCACAACGCCGCAAGCTTGTCGACCCGTTCCTCAGGTGGCGTACCGGCCAGCACGGCCGAGTTGATGGCCCCGATCGAGATGCCCGCGATCCAGTCTGGATGCATGGCCTGCTCGGCCAGCGCCTGATAGGCGCCGATGTGATAGGCGCCGAGCGCGCCCCCGCCCTGAAGCATCAGTGCGACACGCGGCTTCGATCCGGTCATGCCCATCCCCTTCGCCCAAATGGCCGAGTAGGAGTCCAGCATGCGCGATTAGTGTTGCAGCCTCATGTCGCAACGCACAATTTTTGCGGCGCGGCGCGGCTAAATGGCGAAGAGGGTCTGTGCGTCGAAGATCTATTGAGCGGCGGTTTTCAGCGCCTCGACATACTCCAGATGCATCTGACCCCAATTGCACAGCGGGGTCAGCGCGTCGCAGAGCGAATGGCCGAGCGGGGTGAGCTGATACTCGACCCGAGGCGGCACCACCTTATAGTCCTCGCGGCTGACGATGCCGTCCTGCTCCAGCTCCTTCAGGCTCTGGATCAGCATCTTCTCGCTGATTCCATTGACACTTCGGCGCAATTCGCCAAAGCGGCGCGGTGCCTGACGCAACCACCACAGGATCAGGATCTTCCACTTGCCACCGATGACATCGAGTGCGACGGCCAGGCCGCAATCATATTCCCTGGTGCCCATGTCCGTGGAATCCTCCCAACGATTTTTCATACTTACCAAAAGGTAGGTACTTGCGTTTCGGAAATCAAGCTTGATATACGCACCACCTACCCGGATACGAGGGTGCGCTGCAATAAATAGCGGGTGCCTTCGCCAATGCCTGATGAGATGCCTATCATGTCCATCGCTCCGAAAAAAAGCCTAGCCCGCCGCCTTGCCCTTGGGGGCGCCGTCGTCGCCATCGTGATCACCGGCGGCCTCTACACCCTCCACGGCCGTCACGAGAGCCAAGCCGCGCCCATGGCGGCCCCGCCGCCCGTGCCGGTGCTCGTGCGCACGCTCGAACCGCAGAAGGTCCGGCTGTGGACCGAATTCTCCGGCCGGCTGCATGCGGTCGATTCCGCCGATATCCGCCCGGAAGTCAGCGGCCGCATCACCCAGGTGCTGTTCCAGGACGGCCAGACCGTGAAGGCGGGCGACCTGCTCTTCGTCATCGATCCGCGTCCCTACCAGGCCGCCGTCGAGAAGGCCGAGGCCAATCTGGCATCGGCCAAGACCAATGCCGGCTTCGCCAAGATCGACTACGACCGCGCCGCCGGCATGCTGGGCAGCCAGGCGATCTCGAAGCGCATCTACGATCAGGCGGCCAACGCCAACCGCGTGGCGCTGGCGGCGGTACAGGCGGCGCAGGCCGGACTCGATCAGGCCAAGGTCGACCTCGACCATGCCTATGTCCGCGCGCCGATCTCCGGCCGCACATCCCGTGCGGAGATCACGCTCGGCAATCTGGTGCAGTCGGGGTCGAACGCGCCGCTGCTTACCTCGATCGTCTCGAACGACACGGTCTATGCCGATTTCGACGTCGACGAGGGCACATATCTCGACTCGATCCGCGGCGATGCCCGTGGTCGGGCGGCCGAGGAACGCATCCCGGTCAACCTGACCGTTGCGGGCGACACCGATCATGTCTACCAGGGCAAGATCTACACCTTCGACAACCGCATCAACCCGGCGACCGGCACGATCCGCGCCCGCGCCAAATTCGATAACCGGGACGGCTCGCTGGTCCCTGGCATGTTCGTCACCGTCAGCCTGTCGAGCAGCGCCGCCCATGACGAGCTGCTGGTACCGGAGCGTGCCGTCTCCTTCGACCAGGACAAGAAATTCGTCCTCGTCGTGGGATCCGGCAACAAGGTGGCCTATCGCCCGATCGAACTCGGCAAGCAGCTGGGCTCCGACCGCGTGGCGCTGAAGGGCGTCGCGGCCGGCGATCGCATCGTCGTCGACGGGACCCAGCATGCCTACCCCGGCATGACCGTGGCGCCCGAAGAAGCCGCACGCGTCAGCCAGGCTCATTGATTCAAGCCCGGACGCCTGGCGGGTACTCGTTCCCCGCGGCGTCCGGCACCTGAATACATCCTTAAAACCGCGCCTATTCGCGAGTTAATGCCATGAATCTATCCAGATTCTTCATCGACCGGCCGATTTTTGCCGGCGTGATCTCCCTCGTCATCTTCCTGGCGGGTCTGGTCTCGCTCTTCCAATTGCCGATCTCGGAATATCCCGAGGTCGTGCCGCCGACCATCGTGGTTAAGGCGCAGTTCCCCGGCGCCAACCCCAAGGTCATCGCCGAGACGGTCGCTACCCCCCTGGAGGAGCAGATCAACGGCGTCGAGGGCATGCTCTACATGTTCTCGCAGGCCACGACCGACGGCTACCTGACGCTGACGGTCACCTTCAAGCTGGGCACCGACGCCAATCTCGACCAGGAGCTGGTGCAGAACCGGGTGAACCAGGCGCTGCCGCGCCTGCCCGACGTCACGCGCAATCTGGGCGTCACCACGACCAAGAGCTCGCCCGACCTCACCATGGTCGTGCATCTGCTCTCGCCCGATAACCGCTACGACATGCTCTACCTGCGCAACTACGCGACGCTCAACGTCAAGGACCAGTTGGCCAAGATCGCGGGTGTCGGCGACGTCGAGCTGTTCGGCTCGGGCGACTACGCCATGCGCATCTGGCTGAACCCGCAGAAGATCGCCGAACGCGGCATGACCGCAGATGAGGTGGTGGCCGCCATCCGCAGCCAGAACGTCCAGGTCTCGGCCGGCCAGATCGGCGGGCCGCCCTATGGCAAGGGCGTCGAGCTGCAATTGCCGATCAACGTCCAGGGACGGCTGACCGACGAGGACCAGTTCTCGAACCTCATCATCAAGCATGATGCCAACGGCGCGGTGACGCGGCTCAGCGACGTCGCGCGCGTCGAGATGGACGCGGCCGAATACGGCCTGCGCTCCGAACTCAACAACAAGCAGGCCGTCGCCATCGGTATCTTCCAGTCGCCCGGCTCGAACGCCATCCAGATCTCGGATGACGTGCGCAAGACCATGGAGCAGCTGAAGCGCAACATGCCGCAGGGCGTGGACTTCTCCGTGGTCTACGACCCCACCGTGTTCGTGCGCGGTTCGATCAGTGCCGTCATCCATACGCTGCTGGAAGCTTTGGCGCTGGTGGTTCTGGTCGTCATCCTCTTCCTGCAGACCTGGCGCGCCTCGATCATCCCGCTGATGGCCGTGCCCGTCTCGATCATCGGGACCTTCGCGATCATGAACGCGGTGGGTTTCTCGATAAACGTCTTGTCGCTGTTCGGCCTGGTGCTGGCGATCGGCATCGTCGTCGACGACGCCATCGTCGTGGTCGAGAATGTCGAGCGCAACATCGAGAACGGCCTCACCCCGCGCCAGGCGGCGATCAAGGCGATGGGCGAAGTGACCAGCCCGATCATCGCGATCACGCTGGTGCTGTGCGCGGTCTTCGTGCCGATCGCCTTCATCTCCGGCCTCACGGGCCAGTTCTATCGCCAGTTCGCGTTGACCATCGCCTTCTCGACGATCATCTCGGCCTTCAACTCGCTCACCTTGAGCCCGGCCTTGGCCGCCATCCTGCTCAAGGGCCATGGCGCCAAGAAGGATTGGCTGACGCGGGCGATGGATGCCGTGTTCGGTCGGTTCTTCAAGGGCTTCAACGCCGTGTTCCGTTCGAGCTCCCACGCCTATGGCAGCGGCATCCGGCGTACGCTTGGCCATAAGTCGCTGGCGATCATGGCCTATGCCGTGCTGCTGGGCGGCGCCTATTACGCCTTCCAGCAGGTGCCACCGGGCTTCGTGCCGGTGCAGGACAAGCAGTATCTGGTGAGCTTCGCGCAGCTGCCCGAAGGCGCCACGCTCGACCGCACCGACAAGGTGATCCAGGAGATGTCGGCCATCGCCATGAAGGAGCCGGGCGTCGACAGCGCCGTCTCCTTCCCCGGCCTGTCGATCAACGGCTTCGTCAACTCCTCCAGCGCCGGCATCGTCTTCGTGACCCTGAAGCCGTTCGACGAGCGGACCTCGCCCGGCCTCTCGGGCTTCGCCATCTCGCAGAAGCTGCAGGCGAAGTATGCCGGCATCAAGGACGCCTTCATCGCGATATTCCCGCCGCCGCCGGTTAACGGCCTCGGCACGATCGGCGGCTTCAAGCTGCAGGTCGAGGATCGGGCCGACCTCGGTTACGAGAGGCTCGACCAGGTGATGAAGCAGGTGGTGGCCAAGGCGCGCGCCAACCCCGCGCTCGCCAACATCTTCACCAATTACGAGATCGGCGTGCCGCAGCTTTATGCCGATCTCGACCGCACCAAGGCGCAGCAGCTGGGCGTCAACGTCCAGGATGTCTTCGACACGATGCAGATCTATCTGGGCTCGCTCTACGTCAACGACTTCAACAAGTTCGGCCGGACGTACCAGGTGATCGCCCAGGCGGACAGCCAGTTCCGCTCGTCGCCCGACGACATCCTGAAGCTGAAGACGCGCAACAATGCCGGCGAGATGGTGCCGCTGGGCGCCATGGTCCGGGTCAGCGACACGACCGGCCCGGAAAGCGCCATGCGCTACAACGCCTTCCGGTCCGCCGACCTCAATGGCGGGCCGGCGCCCGGATATTCCAGCGGCCAGGCGGAGGCGGCGATCGTCAAGATCCTGAACGAGACCCTGCCCAAAGGCATGAGCTTCGAATGGACGGAGCTCACATATCAGCAGGAGATCGCCGGCAACACCGCGGTCATCGTCTTCCCGATCTGCGTACTGCTGGTCTTCCTGGTGCTGGCGGCGAAGTACGAGAACCTGTTCCTGCCCTTCGCGATCATCCTGATCGTGCCGATGTGCCTGCTCTCGGCCATCACCGGCGTCTGGATCAGCGGTGGCGACAACAACATCTTCACCCAGATCGCCTTCTTCGTGCTGGCGGGCCTGGCGTGCAAGAACGCCATCCTGATCGTCGAGTTCGCCCATGAGATCGAGATGGCCGGCACGGCCACGGTGGCGGCCGCCATCGAGGCGGCACGCATGCGGTTGCGTCCCATTCTGATGACGTCCTTCGCCTTCATCATGGGCGTGGTGCCGCTGGTGACCTCGACCGGCGCCGGTTCGGAGATGCGCCATGCCATGGGCGTCGCCGTCTTCGCCGGCATGCTGGGCGTGACCTTCTTCGGCCTGTTCCTCACCCCCGTCTTCTACGTGCTGCTGCGCAACCTGGAGAAACTCATCCGCGGCAACAAACCCGTTGCCGCCCATGAGAGCCAGGCGACGCCCCATATCGAGCATTCGCTATGACACCGACGATCATGAAGCCCCTGGGCATGAAACCGATGCGCCTTTTCCTGGCCGGCGTGGCGCTGAGCGCGCTCGCCGCCTGCGCCACCGACCCGCTGGGCCATCAAACTGCCGGCATCGACGCGCCCGCCGCCTGGAACGACCTGCCCGCCAAAAAAGGCGCCCAGGTGCTGGCCAGCAGCGACAAGGTGACGGTCGAGCAGCGCTGGTGGCACAGCTTCGGCGACCCGACCCTCGACCGGCTGGTCGACACCGCGCTTGCCAACAACAAGACCCTGGCCCAGGCCGAGGCACGCGTCGCGGAAGCCAGGGCCCAACGTGCCGGCAGCGTCGCCCAGCTCCTGCCCGAAGTACAGGGCAGCGGCGACTTCCAGCGCGGCAACCAGGGCTTCGCCAGCAACAACAAGGCGATCACCATCAAGGAAGGCCAGTTGCAGGCCTCCTGGGAAGTCGATCTCTTCGGCAAGAACCAGGCCCGTGCCGCCGCGGCCGGCGCCATCCTCGAAAGCGAGGATGCGCGGCGCCAGGCGGCGATGGTCTCGCTGCTGGCGGAGGTCGCGCGCAATTATTTCGACCTGCGCAACGACCAGACGCAGATCGACATCACCGAGAAGAATCTGGGCACGCAACAGCGCACCCTCGACTTGATCCAGGTGCAGTTCAAGGGCGCGCTTGCCAACCAGCTCGATGTCAGCCGGGCGGCGGCCCAGGTCGCGACGACCTCGGCCCGGCTGCCCACGCTGCGTGCGGCCTATGCCACGACGATGAACCACCTGAATATCCTGCTCGGCGACAAGCCCGGCACGAATGATGGCTGGATCGCGCCGCCGCAGGCGATGAAGCCGCTCTCGCCGACGATCCTGGTCGCCGCCCCCGCCACGGTGCTCGCCAGCCGGCCGGACATCCGCGCGGCCGAACGCAATTTCGCCGCCAGCGTCTCGACGTCCAAGGCCGCCTCGAAGGAGATCTTCCCGACGATCTCGCTGACCTCCTTCTTCGGCATCCAGGATTCCTCGCTCTTCGCCAACGCCAACCCCTGGGGTGCCGCCGCCGGCCTCACCCAGCCGATCCTGGAGTTCGGCCGCATCCAAGCCGATATCGACACGGCCAATGCCCGGCAGAAGCAGGCATATCTCGGCTATCAGGAGACGGTGCTCGAAGGGCTGGAGGATATGGAGAACGCGCTGGCGCTCTATTTCAACGAGAGCAGCCGCCAGCACGATCTCGCCACCGCTGCCGACCAGGACCGCCGCGCGGTCGATCTGGCCAACCGCCAGTACCAGGCCGGCTATACCGGCCTGCTCGACCTGCTGGTGGCACAGCAATCGGAGCTGGATGCGGAATCGAGCCTTGCGGCATCCGATGCCGAATTGCGCAAGAACCTCGTCCATATCTACACGGCCGCCGGCGGCGGCTGGGATTTGGATACGAGGAAGCCCCGGGCAGCAGTTGCCCAAACAGCGGCCAAAGGCACGGCCAGCAATCCAAGCTGACCGTGCCTTTGGCCGATTGACAAGACGTCTGCGCGGGTGGCCTAATGAGCTTACATAGGGTCCCTAATTAACAGACGTCTTCCGAATACCGCACTGATCGGGTGCGAAAAAACGCAGACCAAGCCGGGTGCACCGGCGGCGCGGGGAAGACATCAGGAGGCAAGTCCGGTGTCCTATCCCGCGCAACGCACCGCCAGCCAAAGCATTACCACTGGCGACACGACCGTCAGCCTGACCGCGCTGATCAACGCGCGGCCGGTTGGCGGCTTCCAGATCCTGACGATCATATTGTGCAGCCTGCTCGTCTTCGCCGAAGGCTATGACGCACAGGCCATCGCCTATGCCGCACCCGCGATCAGCGCCGCCTGGGGCATTGGCAAGGGACCGCTGGTGCCGGTGTTCGGCGCCGGACTCACCGGCATCATGCTGGGCTCGCTGGTACTGTCGCCGCTTTCCGACCGGGTCGGTCGGCGCGGCGTCATCCTGATCTCGACGCTGGCCTTCGCGCTCCTCAGCATCGCCACGGTCTTCGCGCGCGATCCGACCGGCCTCGCCATCATCCGCCTGCTGACGGGATTCGGCATCGGCGGCGCCATGCCCAACGCCATCGCGCTGACCTCGGAATTCAGCCCGGCGGCCAAGCGGCCGTTGCTGGTGATCCTGATGTTCTGCGGCTTCTCGCTGGGCTCGGCCATCGGCGGGATCATCGCCGTGGCGCTGATCCCGCATTTCGGCTGGCAGGCGGTGTTCTGGTTCGGCGGGCTGATGCCGCTGGTGCTGATGCCGTTCCTCTATGTCCTGCTGCCGGAATCCATCACCTTCCTCGCCTCCCGCAATGGTGCCGATCCGCGGGCGCTCTGGCTGCTGAGCCGCATCGCCCCCGATGCGCCGCCAGCCTCGCGCGTACTGCTCGACGAGGAGAAGACCTCGCGCGGCTCGGTGCTGGAGCTGCTCGCCCATGGCCGGTTGCTGATGACGGCACTGGTCTGGACCGTATTCTTCATGAGCCTGCTCGACCTCAACCTCATCGTCGCCTGGCTGCCGACGACGCTGGCCACCAGCGGCGCCAAGATGGGGGCGGCGGTGTTCGCGGGCTCGATGTTTCAGTTCGGCGGCATCGCCGGCTCCCTCATCGTCGCCTTCTACGCCCAACGCCTCGGCCTCGGCCGTATCATGGCCGGAGCCTACGTCATCGCCGCCCTCTCGATCGCGCTGGTCGCCGGAAGCCATGACGGCTCGCTCGTCACCATGCTGGCGGTAGCGGGCGCCGGCATCGGCGTGATCGGCGGCCAATGCGGTGCCAATGCGCTGGCGGCGGCGTATTACCCGACGACGATCCGCTCGACCGGCGTCGGCTGGGCCTTCGGTGTCGGCCGCGTCGGCTCGATCGTGGGGCCGGTCGTCGGCGGCACGCTGCTGGCAATGAAGATGCCGGCGCAGCAGCTCTTCCTGCTGTGCATCGTGCCGATCCTGATCGCCGCCTTGGCCTCCGCCATCGTGCAACGCCGGATCAATCGCGCTCCTCTCGCGTGATGCCGCTCTGCCACGGCCCTATGTACATTTCCGTCAGGACGAACACGCCGACACGCCGGCAACAGGGAGTATGAGAAGCATGGCCGACGAGACGACAGCAGCCCAACCTTTTGCCGCGGAGGTGTTCCTCGAGAGCCTGGCCCAGCATGGGGTGGACAAGCTGTTCCTGAATCCGGGCACGGATTTCCCACCGATCGTCGAAGCGTTCTGCGCATCCCAGCAGAAGAACACGCGCATCCCCGACCCGGTGCTGGTGCCGCATGAGAACACCGCCGTCACCATGGCCCACGGCTATTTCCTGGTCACCGACCGTGCCCAGGCGGTGATGGTCCATGTCAGCGTCGGCACCGCCAATACGATCAACGCCATCGCCGATGCCAGCCGCGACAACGCGCCGATCCTGCTCTGTGCCGGCCGCTCGCCGGTGACGGAGCATGGGCTGGAGGGCACGCGCAACCGGCCGATCCATTGGGCGCAGGAGATGTTCGACCAGGGCGGCATGGTCCGCGAATGGGTGAAGTGGGATTACGAGCTGCGCGAAGCCTCGCAGATCGGCGATGTCGTCGACCGCGCCTTCGAGGTAATGGACGCCTCGCCCCGGCGCCCGGTCTACCTGACCCTGCCGCGCGAGCCGCTGGCCGCGCCGGTCAAGGAAGGCATCGCCGGCAATGCCCGGCGCGAGCCTCCGCGCCGGCCCTATCCGAACCCGGCCGATATCGAACGCCTCGCCGGCATGATCGCGGAATCCCACAACCCGCTGATCGTGGCCGCAGGCTATGGCCGCAACCCCGAGGATGTCGCGAAGCTGGCACATCTGGCCGAGCGTTTCGCCATCCCGGTCGTGACCTTCAACCCGCGCTTCGTCTGCCTCAACAGCGACCACCCGATGCATGCGGGCTTCGATCCCGGGACCCTGGCGCCGCAATCGGATTTGATCATCGCCATCGAATCCGACGTGCCCTACATCCCCAGCGTCACCACCCTCACCCCCGACACCAGGGTCGTGCATCTGGGCGAGGATCCTGCCTGGCTGCGCTATCCGATCCGGACATTTCCGAGCGAGCTCGCCATCACCGCGGATGCCGGCGTCATCGTGGCCCAACTGGCCGAGGCGCTGGCGCATCGCCTGCCTGAGGAGACGGCGGCGATCTCCACCCGCCGCGCCGCGCAGGCCGAGCGGCGATTGAAGCGCCTCGCCATGATCGAAAGGAATTCGGCCCGGCCCGACGGGGCGATCACCCCGGAATATCTCAGCCGCATGATTGGTGAGGTTCTTGCCGACGCCACCATCGTCAACGAATACCCGCTGCGCCAGGCCTGCTGCCCGCGCACCAAGCCCGGCAGCTATTTCCAGCTGGGTCCGGCTGGTGGCCTCGGCTGGGCGATGGGGGCCGCCCTGGGCGTGAAGCTGGCCGATCCCAATCGTCTGGTCGTCGCGACCATGGGCGACGGCGCCTATATGTTCGCCAATCCATCGGCCAGCCATTGGACGGCCCAAGTCCACAACCTGCCGGTCATCGCCATCGTCTTCAACAACGAGCGTTACGGCGCCGTGCGCAACGCGACGATGTCGATGTACGCCAAGGGCCATGCCGGCAAGGAGAGCGGCCGCTTCCTCGCCGACCTCGCCTCCACCTCGCGCTGGGACAAGGTGGTCGAGGCCCATGGTGGCTATGGCGAACGGGTCGAGGACCCGGCCGAGCTGCCGGCGGCCCTCGCCCGTGCCCGCCACGCCGTCGAGGTGGAGGGTCGCCAGGCCCTGCTCGACGTCATCTGCCCCTACTAAGAAAACAAACCCCTCAGGGAGGTCTTCATGGCCCTGGCCAAAAGCTACCGTGCCGATCATTGGATCGACGGCACCTTCATCGACAAGGGCGCGCTCGCCGATAGCGTCGCCCCCTCCAATGGCAGCCATGTCGGCCGGGTCGTGACCGGCGGCCGGGCCGAGGCCCTGGCTGCGGTAGAGGCCGCCAAACGCGCCTTCTACAAGGGCGATTGGAGCCAGAACATGCGGCTGCGCGCCCATGTCATGCTGGAGGCAGCGAACCGTATCGAGGCGCGCAAGGACGAACTGGCCCTGCTGCTCGCCATCGAGACCGGCAAGACGATCAAAGCCGCGCGCTTCGAGGTCTTCGCCACGGTCTCGGAGCTGCGCTACTACGCAGGCCTCGTACGCGGCCTCACCGGCCGCATGATCGAGATCGAGCCCGGTACCTATTCGCTGCTGTCGCGCGAGCCCGCCGGCGTCGCCGGTATCATCGTGCCGTGGAACGCACCCGGCATCCTGCTGATCCGCTCGCTGGCGCCGGCGCTCGCCGCCGGCTGCACCACGGTGATCAAGCCGGCCTTGGCCTCCTCGCTGTTCAACGACCTCATCATGCGCTGCCTGGCCGAAACGCCGGGCCTGCCCAAGGGCGTCATCAACAGCTTCAACGAGGCGGGCAGCGAGGGCGGCGAGGTGCTGACGACCTCGCCCGACGTCGATGTCTTGAGCTTCACGGGATCCTCGGCCATCGGCAAGAAGATCATGGCGGCAGCGGCCGGCACTCTGAAGCGCCTCAACCTGGAACTCGGCGGCAAGGCCTCGGCCATCGTATTGGAGGATGCCGATCTCGAGACCACCGCCAAAGGCTTGGCCGCCGGCAACATGATACAAGCCGGCCAGCAATGCACGGCGATCAACCGCGTGCTGGTGCATGAGAGCCGCTATGACGCATTGCTGCCGCTGCTGGCATCGGCGCTCCAGGCCATGAAGCTGGGCCCGGTCGAGGACGAAGCGACCGAAGTTGGCCCTCTGATCAACAAACCATCGCGCGACCGGGTCAAGGCCGTCGTCGACGAGGCTGTCGGCATGGGCAAGGCCAGGATGGTCGGCGGCATCCCCGGGGGCGAACTGGCCGCCGGCGCCTATCTGGAGCCGAGCCTGCTCGCGGTCGAGGACGTCAATTCCAGCTTCGTTCAAGAGGAGTTCTTCGGCCCGGTGCTCAATATCGAGCGCTTCTCGACGGACCAGGAAGCGGTCGAGAAGGCCAACGCCACGCGCTACGGCCTGGCGGGCAGCGTATGGACGAAGGACATGGCACGCGCCCATCGCATCGCCCGCGCCATGCGGTCGGGCTCGGTCTGGATCAACGACCACAATCGGTTGGGCGCGGAGGTCGAAACCGGCGGCTTCCGCGAAAGCGGCTTCGGCCGGCTTCACGGCGTCGAGGGTCTCGGCGAATTCCTGTCCACCAAGCATATCTGGCAAGCCCATGGCCGCCTCTAGCACCCAAGCCGTCTCAGGCACCGTCGACGTCGGCGCGCTGCTGGACGGCGCGCGCATCCGCCCGCTGCATGTCGCCGTCATCCTGCTCTGCGCCGCAGGGATGTTCGCCGATGGCTTCGATGTGCAGCTCATGGGCTATATCGCCCCGGCGATCATCCGCGCCTGGCACCTCAAGCGCGAGGCACTGGGACCGTCCTTCGGTGCGGGCCTTGCCGGGTTGATGATCGGCGCGCTGGTCTGGAGCCCGCTCGCCGACCGTTTCGGCCGCAAGCCGGTGATCCTGATGGGCTTGGCGCTCTTCGGCCTCCTGTCGCTTGCCACCGCCCTGGCGACGGATATCCGGAGCCTGGTCGTCCTGCGTTTCCTGACCGGGCTCGGCCTCGGCGGCGTCATGCCGAATTCCGTGGCCATGACCTCGGAATGGGCGCCGAAGAAACTCCGCACCACCTTCGTCGTCTTGATGTGGTTCGGCTTCACCTTCGGCTCAGGCTTCGGCGGCAGCATCGCGGCCGCCCTATCCCAAGCCTATGGCTGGCAGTCGGCCTTCATCTTCGGCGGCGCCCTGCCGCTGGCACTGATCCCGTTGCTGCTGGCGACCCTGCCGGAATCGCCCCGCGTGCTCGTCTCCAAGGGCGCGGCACCCGCCCGCATCGCGGCCGTGCTGAAGCGCTTCGACAGCAACCTCGCCGTCTCGGACGCGGATCGCTTCGTGCTGACGAACCAGACGCAGCACCGCTCGGTCTGGACCGGGCTCGTCGGCTTGTTCGCCGAGCAGCGTACCGCCATGACCCTGCTGCTCTGGGTCATGTTCTTCGCCAACCTGCTGGCGCTCTATTTCCTCGGCAACTGGATGCCGACGCTGATGACCGAAGCGGGGCTGACGGCCACCACCGCCATCCTCGCCACCTCGATGATCCATTTCGGCGGCCTCGCCGGCTCGCTGATCCTGGGCGCCATCGTCGACCGCTACAACACCTTCCTGGTGATGATGGTCAGCTATCTCTTCGCCGGCTTCTTTACCGTCATCATCGGCCATGCCGGAGATAGCGCCATGCTGGCCGTCATCTTCGGCTTCGGGGCGGGCTTCTTCATCACCGGCAACCAGACCTGCGCCAATGCGCTGGCCGCGCGGCTCTATCCGACCAATGCCTGCGCCACCGGCGTCGGCTGGGCGCTGGGCGTCGGGCGGCTGGGCTCGGTCGTTGGCCCAGTGGTCGCCGGCATGCTGCTGGCGATCGGCTGGAGCACTCAGTCGGTGTTCCTGGCGGCGGGATTGCCCGCGCTGCTGGCGGCGATCAGCGTCCTCATCCTGGGCCGTGTCGTCACGGCTCGGAATGCGGCGGTGCCGATGGCGGAACAGGACCGCCTGACGGCGTAAAGGTCATTCGGCCGGCACGGAATGGTGCTCATGGGTAATGCGCCAGTGCCCGTCGCACTTGCGCAGCCCCATGGTCAGGCGGAAGATCACCGGCTCGCGCTCGCCCTCGGCATCGGTCGTGACGCATCGGCCGGTCGCGGTGGCGAAGGCGACTTCGACGCCGGCCGTCACCTCAATATCCGAGACCTCGAACATCACCGGCTTCGCAGCGTTGGAGAAGAATAGCTCCCAGGTGTCCATATAGGCCTCGATGCCACGCGACTGGAAAGGCGGGGGCACGTCGAACATCATGATGTCGTCATCGTGGTCGCGGCGGATGGCGGCGCGATCCTCCTTGCGCACCGCCCGGCTCCATCGCTCGATGAGCACGAATATCTCCGCCTCATCGGCGGCTTGTGCCGGCGGAACCGGATGCTCGGTCATCGAATGGATCCCCGCGGATGTGGCCGTCATCTCGACAGATGACGCTCACCGACATCCATCCATTCCGCATCAAACGAAAAAGGCCGGATCCTAGGACCCGGCCTTCATCGTCTTGCTCGGAGCGTTGCCGTTTACTCGGCGGCGGCGGACGCGTCCAGGCGAGCGAGCAGCGCCTCGTGCTCCTCCCACAATTCCTTGGGCAGACGGTCGCCGAACATCTCGTAACCCTCGGTCACCAACGTCGCCTCGTCGCGCCAGACCGAACGGTCGACGGAGAGCAGCAGCTCGAGCTGCGCGTCGGTCAGGTTCAGGCCCGAGACATCCAGCTCGCCCTTGATCGGCAAGCGGCCGATCGCGGTGTCGCGCGCCTGGACCTTGCCTTCCAGACGGTCGACGATCCACTTCAGCACGCGGCTGTTCTCGCCATAGCCCGGCCACACGAACTTGCCGTGCAGGTCCTTGCGGAACCAGTTGACGAAGAAGATCTTCGGCAGTTTGGCGTTGGGCGTCTTGCCGATCTTCAGCCAGTGGGCAAAGTAGTCGGCCATGTTGTAGCCGCAGAAGGGCAGCATGGCGAACGGGTCGCGGCGCAGCTCGCCGACCTTGTTCTCGGCCGCCGCCGTACCTTCGGACGCGGTGTTGGAGGCCATGAACACGCCATGGCGCCAATCGAAGGCCTCGGTGACCAGCGGCACGGCGGTCGCGCGGCGGCCGCCGAACAGGAAGGCCGAGATCGGCACGCCCTTCGGGTCTTCCCACTCCTTCGCCATGGACGGGCACTGGCCGGCCGGCACGGTGAAGCGGGCATTGGGATGGGCCGCGGGATCGGGCGATTCCGGCGTCCAGTCATGGCCGCGCCAATCGATGAGATGCGCCGGCGGCGTATCGCTCAGGCCTTCCCACCACACATCGCCATCGTCGGTCTGACCGACATTGGTGAAGACGGTGTTGGCGAACAGCCCGTCGATGGCGTTCTTGTTGGTCTTGACGCCGGTACCCGGCGCCACGCCGAACAGGCCCGCCTCCGGGTTGATGGCGTAGAGACGGCCATCCTCGCCGAAGCGCATCCAGGCGATGTCGTCGCCGATCGTCTCGGCCTTCCAGCCCGGGATGGTCGGCTGCAGCATGGCCAGGTTGGTCTTGCCGCAGGCGCTGGGGAAGGCGGCGGCGACATAGTGCACCTTGCCCTCGGGCGAGGTCAGCTTGAGGATCAGCATGTGCTCGGCCAGCCAGCCCTCGTCGCGGGCCATGATGCTGGCGATGCGCAGCGCGTAGCACTTCTTGCCGAGCAGCGCGTTGCCGCCATAGCCGGAACCATAGGACCAGATCTCGCGCGTCTCGGGATAATGCACGATGTACTTGGTCTCGTTGCAGGGCCAGGACACGTCCTTCTGGCCGACGCCGAGCGGCGCGCCCACCGTGTGGACGGCCGGAACGAAGAAGCCGTCCTCGCCCAGCAGATCCAGCGCCGCCTTGCCCATGCGGGTCATGACGCGCATCGAGATCACCACATAGGGGCTGTCGGTGATCTCGACGCCCAGTGCGCTGATCTTGGAGCCCAGCGGGCCCATGCAGAACGGCACGACATACATCGTGCGGCCGCGCATGGCGCCGGTGAACAGGCCCTTCATGGTGGCCCGCATCTCGGCCGGGTCGACCCAGTTATTGGTCGGGCCGGCATCCGCCTTCTTGGCCGAACAGATGAAGGTCCGGCTTTCGACGCGCGCCACATCCTTGGGGTCGGAATTGGCGGCAAAGGAGTTCGGCCGCTTCTTGGGATCGAGTTGCTTCAGCGTGCCCGCTTCGACGAGCTGGGCCGTCAGCCGATCCCATTCCGCTTGAGAACCATCGCACCACACGACCTGATTTGGCTGCGTCAGAGCCGCGACCTCGCGGACCCATTGGCGAAGTTTCTTATGGTTGGTCGGGGCCTCTTCGAGGCCTGGAATGGTGTTATTCACTTCCACGGCGATCACTAATTACCCCTTCCTTCTTGGAACTGGCGAAACCGCCCAAGCGCGCCCGGCGAAGCCCCGCGCTTCACCTTCACGCCATATAGGTGCGGTCCCGTCGGGATGGTAGGCGTTTACCAAGTATAAACTTCTTGGAGCACAACCCAATCCCGGAAACAAGCAGACTTCATTCATGCCACGATGACCGTAGCGCAACGGCCATCATTGCATACTTTGGCCGCTACGCTACGTAGCGTCAAACCCCATCGGAAATACCCGCGTTCCATTCGCTCGGACAACAAGGCGCGACGAAACGCCGCTATAGCGATCCGCGCATGCCCATCAATCGCCCAGACCGCCCTGCTCCGGCGCCAATGGACCGAAGCTGCGACCGAGGTAGCTGGCCTCCGGCCCATGCAGCAGCTCGGCCACGTCCTTGGCACTGAACAGCTTGACCAGCTGGTCGACCTGGCCGGACAGCGGCAGCACCAGCCCCGCCTGCTGCGCCAGATCCATGACCACATCCATGTCCTTTTCCTGCCAGGTGTATTTCGTGTTGTCCCAGCGCTCGAGCGTGCCGTTGCGCGCCGGTGCCTGGATCAGCACTTCGCGCATGCGTTGCGCATCGACGCCGTAGCGCTTGGCCAGCAGCAGGCATTCGTAATTGCTGACCGCATGGACCCAGTGCAACAGATTGTTGCATGCCTTGGCGAGCTGGCCCGCGCCTACGGGGCCGACATGCAGCGCGTCGCGGCTATAGGCCATGAGCGCCGGCTTGGCGAAGGCGAAATCCGCCTCCGATCCGCCGCAGAGCGAGAGCAGCGTGCCGGTGGCGGCACCGTGCATGCCATAGACCACCGGCGAATCGACGAAGCGCACGCCGTGGCCGGCACAGTGCTTGGCCAGATCCTGCATCGCCGCCGGATGGTTGGTGGCGCCAATGGCGATCAGGGTCGAGCCGGGCTCTTTCGCCTTCAGCACCTCGGTCAGCCCATGGGTGACATCCGCCGATTGCTGGTCGGTCGCCACCATCAGGATGAACATCTCGGCGAGCGCCGCCAGTTCCTTCAGCGTCTTGACCGGCTTGGCGCCGCGCTCGGCGGCCGCGGCCATCTTGGCCTCGTCCAGATCATGGGCGAAGACCTCATGGCCCTTGTCCTTCAGATGTCCCGCCATATGGACGCCCATGGCGCCGACGCCGATCACCGCGACCTTCATCTTTTCCCTCCCACACAGCCGATAAGCCGGCATTTTTGATGGATGGCTCATTTTGTAGAGGGCGGCCGGACGTCCGGTCAACGTCCGGCACCATACCTTTTCCCCATTCGGGTGCATCTGCGAAGTTGGCCCGCGCGAGGCGACGGGAT
Organism: Allostellaceae bacterium; assembly: GCA_035491935.1. Taxonomy (GTDB): domain Bacteria; phylum Pseudomonadota; class Alphaproteobacteria; order ATCC43930; family CGMCC-115725; genus DATJJW01. The sequence continues at coordinate 24,364 of DATJJW010000078.1, forward strand.
ATCCTGGCACCAAGAAAAAGCCGCGACCAAAACAGCTTCTGGCAACAACGGCGGCATGGAGGGAGGATCATCACGATCATGGGCATCGACAGGGCCGCCTTGACCCGGCGCCGTTTCACCGCACTTGCCGCTGCCGGCATTGCCGCACCCGCCATCATATCCCGTGCCCGGGCCGATAGCCTCGTACCCCTGCGCGTCGACTATGACGGCTACAGCATCTCCACCGGGCCACTCTATTACGGCCTGAAGAAGGGCATCTTCAAAAAGCACGGCCTCGATCTCACCATCAACTTCATGCAGGACGGCACGACGCTGACCCAGGCGGTGATCGGCGGTTCGGTCGCGATCGCGCAGAACGGCTACACCTCGTCGATCTCGGCCGCGGTGCAGGGGGCGGACAATGTCTATATTGCCAACCTGGCCTCCCGCCTGCCCTTCCAGCTGGTGACGCCGGCCGACATCAAGACCGGTGCCGACCTCAAGGGCAAACGCATCGCCATCTCGCGCATCGGCGCCTCGACCGACACGGCGCTGACCTTCGCGCTGCAGCATCTGGGGCTGAAGCGTACCGATGTCGTGATCCTGCAGCTGGGCGCTGCTGACGTGCTGACCAAGGCGTTGATGACCGGCCAGATCTCCGGCTGCGTCGTCCAGATGCCGCGCAGCGTGCAGATGGAGGAGACGGGCAAGTACCGCATCCTCGTCGATGCCACGGTGGTGGCCGGCGAATACCCCAATGTCGGCTATGTCACGACGCGCAAATACCTGAAGGAGCATCGCGACATCGCGAAGAACTTCGTCATGGGCATCTCCGAGAGCATCCATGACTGGAAGACCGACAAGCCGGGGGCCCTGGCGCTGACGGCGGAATATCTCAAGATCCCCAACAGCACGGCCATGGAAAAGACCTGGGAGAATTTCGCCCATAACGTCTTCCCGGACATCCCCTATCCCAGCCTCAAAGGCATCCAGCTGGTCCTGGATGATCTCAAGCCGACCCACCCGGCCGCGGCCAAGGCCAAGCCGGAGCAGTTCGTCGACAACAGCATCATCGACGAGCTGGTCAAGGAGGGCTTCTACAAGAAGCTGATGGGCTAGCGCGGGACCAGAGCTCTAACGCAGGAACAGCCGGTAGGCCGGGTTGTCCGTTTCCTCGGTATAGGGATAGCCCAGCCGGTCGAGATAGGCTTCGAACTCGGCGGATTCGGCCGACGGCACCTGGATGCCGGCCAGCACCCGGCCGTAGTCGGAACCATGGTTACGGTAGTGGAACAGCGAGATGTTCCAACCGCTCGACATGCCGCGCAGGAATTGCAACAGCGCACCTGGCCGCTCGGGGAACTGGAAGCGGAACAGACGCTCATTGGCCAGTTCCGCGGTACGCCCGCCGACCATGTAGCGCGCATGCAGCTTAGCCATCTCGTTATCGGTCATGTCGGTGACGGCATAGCCTTGGGCTTCGAGCGTCTCGATGATGCTGTGCCGCTCCTTGGCGCCGCTATTCAGTTGCACGCCGACGAAGATATGGGCCGCGCCACCGACCGCGTAGCGGTAGTTGAATTCGGTGACCGCCCGCGCGCCCAAGGTCTCGATGAAGCGGCGGTAGCTGCCCGGCTCCTCGGGGATGGTGACCGCCAACAAGGCCTCGCGCTGCTCGCCGATCTCGGCCCGCTGGGCGACATGGCGCAGCCGGTCGAAATTCATGTTGGCGCCGCTCAGGATCGCAACCAGGCTCTGGTTCGCAGCCAAGTTCGCAACCTGGGCGCGCGCGGCGTATTTCTTGAGGCCCGCAAGGCCGACGGCGCCGGCCGGCTCGGCGATGGCGCGGGTATCGTCAAAGATATCCTTGATGGCAGCACAGATCTCGTCGGTATCGACGGTGACGACCTCGTCCAGCAATTCGCGGCAAAGGCGGAAGGTTTCCTCCCCCGCCTGGCGCACGGCAACACCATCCGCGAACAGCCCAACCTGCTTCAGCACCACGCGCTCGCCCTTGGCGATCGCCTGCGCCATGCAGGCGGCATCCTCGGGCTCGACGCCGATCAGCTTCACCCCGGGCGCCACGAAGCGGATATAGGCGGCGATGCCGGCGGCCAACCCGCCCCCGCCGATCGGCAGGAACACCGCATCCATCCCCGGGTGCTGGCGCAGCAGCTCGACGCCGATCGTGCCCTGGCCGGCGATCACCTCCGGATCGTCATAGGGGTGGATGAAGGTCAGGCCTTCCCGTTCCATCAGCTGACGGGAATGGATATAGGCTTCGTCGAAATTGTCGCCGTGCAGCACGACCTCGCCGCCCAGGCGTTTGACCGCGGCAACCTTGATGCTGGGCGTGGTCACCGGCATGACGATGACGGCGCGGCAGCCCAGATGCCGGGCCGACAGCGCGACCCCCTGGGCGTGGTTGCCGGCCGAGGCGCAGATGACGCCCGCCGCACGCTGCTGCGCATCGAGCCCGGCCATCTTGTTGTAGGCGCCACGCAGCTTGAAGGAGAAGACCGGCTGCAGATCCTCGCGCTTCAGGCTGACCTGGGCGCCCAGCTTGCGCGACAGGCCGGGCATGGCATGGAGCGGGCTTTCGATCGCAATGTCATAGACCCGCGAGGTCAGGATCCTGCGGACATAGTCGAAACCGGAAGGCGCAGCGTCGGTCATCGTCGGGTGAACTCAAGTCGCGAAAGCCGGCAGGATGGCGCAACTGCCGGCTCCCTGTCGAGGTATGGCGCCTATTCCACCAGCTTGACGGTCGGCCAGGTGCCGCATTCGGCACGGTCGCGGCCATTGTGCTTGGCGCGGTAGAGCAGCTTGTCCGTGGCGTCGATGAAGGCCTTGGTCTGTTCGCCCTCTTCCGGCACCACCGTGCAGACCCCCAAGCTGATGCTGAGCTGGCCTTGCGGTGCCTTGTCATGCGTCACGCCGAGCCGCGCGACCTGCCCCCGACAGCGTTCGGCCACGGCGCGCGCGGCCTCCGCATCGGTCTCGGGCAGCACCATCACGAATTCCTCGCCGCCGAAGCGGGCGATGAAATCGCGCGGGCGGGTCGCCACCTGCCCCAGGGCCGCCGCCACCTTCTTCAGGGAGTCATCGCCCTGCAGATGGCCGTACAGGTCGTTGTACTGCTTGAAATAATCGATATCGAGGAAGATGAGCGAGAGCGGCGAGCGGTCGCGCCGCGCATTGCTCCATTCGACCTCGACGATCGAATCGAACATGCGCCGGTTGGCGATGCCGGTCAGCCCGTCCTTGAAGGACAGCTCCTCCAGCCGCTTCTGCAGATGCAGCAGCTCCTCCTCGGTCTTCTTGCGCTCGCTGATGTCGAACATGAAGCCGATCAGCGAATCGACCGTGCCGCCCTTGCGCACGACATGCACGACGTCGCGGATCCAGACGTATTTGCCGTCGGCGGTCAGCGCCCGGTAATCCGCCTCATGGTCGATGCCGGCCATGGATTGCGAGACGCACATATTGACCGTCGCCTCGCGATCCTCCGGATGCATGCGCGCCACCCAATCCTGCACCGTCACCCAACTCGACGGCACCCAGCCGAGCAGCGATTCGATCTGCGGACCGATATAGGTGAAGGCCTGGGTATTCCAGTCGATCTTCCAGGGGATCGCTTTGGTCGATTCCAGCAAGGTCTTATAGACGTCGCTGTCGGGCTCCATTTCGGAGCGGGCATTGGGCTGCATGTGCTAGCGTCGCTTGGGCTGTTTCAGGAAGCGGGTGCCTGAGCTTTAACACCTTGGCGCGTACCGATCCACCTTTCGGGCGGAAAAGCTTTCATGGACTCTTCTCCATCCGCTATATAGCGTGTCCTCCATCGCGACATCGCAATATCAAGGAATCGGGACAGAACCGGGGTCATGACGGTCGGCATCGATATGGGCAAGACCCAGGACGGGCAGAGTGCCATGCTCGACCTGGAGGAGCTGCTGGCCACGCGCCTCCTCGTCCAGGGCAATTCAGGCTCCGGCAAGTCGCATCTCCTGCGCCGGCTGATGGAACAGAGCGCGCCCTGGGTGCAGCAGGCGGTGATCGACCCCGAGGGCGATTTCGTCTCGCTGTCCGAACGCTACGGCCATCTGGTCATCGACGCCGCCGCCTATACCGAGGCGGGGCTGCAGCACGCGGCCGACCGGGTGCGCCAGCATCGTGTCTCGGTCGTGCTCAACCTCGAAGGGCTGGATGCCGAGCTGCAGATGCGCCATGCGGCGGCGTTCCTGGGCGGGCTCTTCAACGCGCCGCGCGATTTCTGGTATCCGGTCCTGGTCGTGGTCGACGAGGCGCAGCTCTTCGCGCCCTCGGTCGGCGGCGAGGTCTCGGAAGAGGCGCGCAAGGCCTCGCTGGGCGCCATGACCAACCTGATGTGTCGCGGCCGCAAGCGTGGGCTCGCCGGCGTCATCGCGACCCAGCGCCTGGCCAAGCTGGCGAAGAACGTCGCGGCCGAAGCGACCAATTTCCTGATGGGCCGCACCTTCCTCGACATCGACATGGCGCGCGCGGCCGATCTGCTCGGCATGGAGCGGCGCCAGGCGGAGATGTTCCGCGATCTGGCGCGCGGTCAGTTCGTGGCCCTGGGCCCGGCCCTCTCGCGCCGGCCGCTGGCCCTGCATATCGGTGAGGTCGAGACCGAGGCGCGCGGCGTCAGCCCCAAACTGCTGCCGCTGCCGGAGGCGGATGGCGAA
>DATJJW010000079.1:0-2964 GCA_035491935.1 Allostellaceae bacterium
ACCTCTGATGCATGGGCAAGGACGACAAGCTGCCCGATAAAACGACGCCGGACAAAGGCGGATCCGGCGCGGTCGACCAATTTGTCAAGAAATTGGCCGCAATGCCGATGGTTCGCGTTCCCGGAATTCGGGGCCGCCTAATGTTCGCCCTCGATGCCACCGCCAGCCGGCAACCCACTTGGGATATCGCCTGCGAACTCCAGGCGGAGATGTTCAGCGAAGCTGCTGGCCTGGGCGGCCTCGATATCCAGCTCGCCTACTATCGCGGCTTCGGGGAGTTCGCGGCCACGCCGTGGCTCGGCGATTCGGCCGAGCTGACGCGGCGCATGACGGGCGTGCGTTGCCTGGGCGGGCGCACCCAGATCGCCCGCGTCCTGCGCCATGCCTTGGCGGAAACCCGGGCCAAGCGGATCAACGCGCTGGTCTTTGTCGGCGATGCGATGGAGGAGCCGATCGACGAGCTCTGCGATCTGGCAGGTCAGCTCGGCGTGCTGGGCCTGCCGGTCTTCCTGTTCCATGAGGGACGCGACAGCGTCGCGGAAGCCGCCTTCCAGCAATTTGCCCGCTTGAGCGGCGGCGCCTGCTGCCCCTTCGATGCGGCCAGCGCCCGCCAGCTTCGCGAATTGCTGCGGGCGGTCGCCGTCTATGCCGCGGGCGGGCGCAAGGCGCTGGAGGATTTCAGCCGCAGCACCGGCGGCCACGCGCTGCTGCTGACCCGCCAGCTTTCCAAGAAATAGCGCCATGCCTGCCTATTTTGTCCTGGGGTTCATGGCCCTGATCGCCACGCTCTACGGCCTCAGCTGGGCGACGCGAATCAATCCGGCGGTGCTTGCCCGCTTCCTGCGCTATGCGGGCATTGCGATCGGCGTCATCGCTCTGTTGCTGCTCGTCTTTACCGGGCGCGTGGGCCTGCTGTTCCTGCTGGCCCCGGTCGCCTCGTTTCTCTGGTGGCGCTGGCGCCAACGGCGCCTGGCCGCCGAGATCGGTACAGGACAGCGGGGGCGGACCTCGGGGATCGAGACCGGCTATCTCAGCGTCAGCCTGGATCACGACAGCGGCACCGTCGATGGACGCATCAAGGCCGGCAGCTTCAAGGATCGCCGGCTCGCCGATCTTTCCCGTGACGAGCTGATGAAACTTCTCGACGAACTGCGCGCCAGCGACAGCGAAGGGGTTGCGGTGCTGGAGGCCTATCTCGATCGCGTGCACGCCGGCTGGCGGCCGAATGAAGGAGCCTCAGAGCAGCCGAAGGCACCGAACGCGCCGGGTACGATGAGCCGGGAGGAGGCGCTCGATATTCTCGGACTGGCGCCCGGCGCCAGCGTTGCCGATATCCGCGAGGCCCATCACCGGCTGATGATGAAGGTTCATCCCGATCACGGTGGATCTTCTTATCTCGCTGCGCGTTTAAACGAGGCCCGCGACCGATTGCTAGTCAATTAACGGGCAGCCGGCGCGCCGCCGTTGTCAAGGCGGGTACCCTATGGCACAAAGTCGCTCCTCACACCTGACGGACCCCGCATGACGATCAAACCTGTTCGCAAGGCCATATTTCCGGTCGGCGGCCTCGGCGCCCGTTTCCTGCCGGCTACCAAGGCCATGCCGAAGGAGATGCTGCCGGTGGTCGACAAGCCGCTGATCCAGTACGCGGTGGAGGAGGCCAAGGCAGCGGGGATCGAGCAATTCTTTTTTGTCACAGGCCGCGGCAAATCGGCGATCGAGGATCACTTCGATCATTCCTATGAACTGCACGACACGCTGACCGGCCGCGACAAGCGCAAGGAGTTGAGCCTGATCGATGGCTTGCTGCCGGTACCGGGGCAGGTCGCCTATCTGCGCCAGCAGCACCCCCTTGGCCTCGGCCATGCGGTGTGGTGTGCGCGCCATCTGGCCGCAGGCGAGCCGGTGGCTGTCCTGCTGGCCGACGACATGGTGATGGCCAAAACGCCCTGCCTGAAACAGATGATGGACGTCTACAACAAGGTCGGCGGCAATCTGGTGGCGGTGATGGACGTGCCCAAGGAGCATACCAACCGCTATGGCGTGCTGAAACCGGGCAAGATTGATGGGCGGCTGACTGAAGTGAAGGGGCTGGTGGAAAAACCGAAGCCTGCCGAGGCGCCCTCGACGCTCTCCATCATCGGCCGTTACATCCTGCAGCCTCAGGTCTTTGATCTGCTGGGAGAGCAGAAACCGGGGGCGGGCAACGAAATTCAGCTCACCGATGCGCTGGCCCGCATGATCGGCAAGGGCCCGTTCAACGGCTATCGCTTCGAGGGCACACGCTTCGATTGCGGCGACAAGGCCGGCTTCATCGAGGCCACCATCGCCTATGGTCTGCGGCACGAAACCATCGGCGGCGCGGTGCGCAACATCCTGCGCGACTACGCCAGCCGCGCCTAAAGGGAATCATCGCTCATGCGGATTGCGGTCATCGGTACCGGCTATGTCGGGCTCGTCTCCGGCGCCTGTTTCTCCGAATTCGGCCTGGATGTCGTCTGCGTCGACAAGGATGCGGGCAAGATCGCCGGCCTCAAGGCCGGCAAGATGCCGATCTACGAGCCGGGATTGGAAGCGCTGGTAGAGAACAATGTGCGCGCCAATCGCCTTTCCTTCTCAACCGATCTGAAGGCCTCGGTAAAGAGCGCCGACGCGGTCTTTATCGCCGTCGGCACGCCTTCGCGGCGCGGCGACGGTCATGCCGATCTTTCCTATGTCCATGACGCGGCGCGCGAGATCGCCGAGGCCATGGATCACTACACGGTGGTCGTCACTAAATCGACGGTGCCGGTGGGCACGGGGCGCGAAGTCGCGCGCATTATTCGCGAAACGCGGCCGATCGCCGATTTCGATGTCTGCTCGAATCCGGAGTTCCTGCGCGAAGGTTCGGCCATCGGTGATTTCATGCGCCCCGACCGTGTCGTAATCGGCGCCGATTCCGACCTGGCCCGCGAGGTCATGCGC
>DATJJW010000080.1:0-19266 GCA_035491935.1 Allostellaceae bacterium
ATCAAAAGCCCCCGCTCAAGGCGAGGGCTTTGTCAGCAATCTGAGCCGCGGGGCCCCCTCCCCGCGGCTTTTTCCATGATTCGCCTGCCACGGCCGTTCCCTCCAGCGACCGTTCCATGCAAGATCGACTGCAAAGCAAAAGCGGTAAGAACAAGGCCGCTCATACAGGGGCCGCCGATAATGGGGGGCGACGGTACGGAGCTTGAACGATGCGGATCGGACGTCGCGACTTCCTAACCGGCATGGGGCTTGCCGGCGGCGCGCTGGGTATGGGAACCTTGGGGCCCGCGGCATTGGGTATAGGCGAGGCCCGAGCGGAAGGCCTGCCCCAGAACATCGACTTCATCATCCCCTATGGCCCCGGCGGCGGCTTCGACCAATATGTCCACGCCATCCTTCCGGCATTCCAGGACCAGTTGCCGGACAGCATCAGTATACGAGCCGAGAATGTCGAGGGCGCAAGCGGTGCCAAAGGCGCCAACCAGCTGGCCCGCGCCACGCCCGACGGCTCGACCATCGCCATCGTCAATGTCCCGGGCATCATCATCGTGCAGTTGCGGGGCGGCCTGTCCTTCGATGTCGGTGGCCTGACCTGGCTGTGCAATATGGGCAACGACCCCTATGGGCTGGCGGTACCAGCCAAGTCGCCGCTCAAATCGATCGCCGATCTGCGGGCCCTGGGCAGGAAACGCCCGGTCACCTTCACCGGTGTCGGCCCTGCTGGCGCTGCCTATTCGGCCACGCGCATCGGTGCGCATCTCCTGGGCTTCGAGGCGGAGATCATCTCCGGCTATAAGGGCACGAACGACTACATCGTCGCCGCCGTCCGCGGCGATGGCGATGCCACCGTGGGCTCGCTCACCGCGCTTTCCCAATTCCACGACAGCGGCATGATCCGGGTGTTGGCAACGTTCGAGAAGCACAGCTCGATCCCCGGCGCCGAGGATGCGACCACCCTCGGCCAGCCCGATCTGGCCAAGATCACACAGCTGCGCCCGGTCGCCGGGCCGCCGAAACTGCCGCAGGATATCGCCGCACGGCTTTCCAGATACCTCATCAACGCCATGAACGACCCGAAGGTGGCCGAATGGGCCAAGGCCAACCGTGCCAACCTGCAGCCGAGCGACGCGACCACGACCAAGCGGCTGATCGAGGAGCAGGTCGCGTTCATGAACGTCTGGAAGAAATACATCAATTGACCGCCGTCGAATCGGCGAGTGGCGATCGCGGCCCTTTGGTCATTCGGCATGAGTCACGGGGATCAGCGCGCCGCTGATGGCACCCCCGGCGGGCGATGCCAGGAAGACGATGACGTCGGCGATGGCCGATGGCTGTACCAATTGGCTGAAATCGGCCCCCGGCATGTCGGCCCGGTTGGCGGGGGTATCGATGATGCTCGGCAGCACGGCGTTCACCGTGATGCCCTGCCCGGCCAGCTCGGCGGCAAGACTTTCGGTCAGCCGATGTACCGCGGCCTTCGAGGCGGCATAGCTGCCCATCCCCGCTGCAGCCTGCAGCGCCGCGGTCGCGCCGATGTTGATGATGCGGGCATGCGGCCGCCCCTTCAGCACCGGCAGTACCGCCTTGGTCATCGTGATGGTGGTCGTCAGATTGACGGCGAACATTCTTCGCCAGGTATCGACACTCCCATCGGACACGGTCTCCCAGACGAAACCGCCGGCAACGTTGACGAGCACATCGACGCCGCCGAAGGCGCCCACCACCTTATCCACGAGCGCCGTGGCCGCAGCGGGATTAGTCAAATCGACGCCGGTGAAATCGAGGCCGTCCGCGAGCGGCTTGGGCGCATTGGACGCCCTGCCTACCCGCGCGACGCGGTCTCCATTAGCCGCGAATGTCTCCGCGACGACGCGGCCGAGAGCACCAAAGGCTCCGGTCACGATAACGCTGCGACGGGTCATGGGATGCTGCCCTGTCATGTGTCAGACGTGAGTCAACCACCACGCTGAGCCGGGTCATAGAAGAAGGTTTCGGTTGCGATCTTGTCGCCCCGCCAGGTCTGCCAGGCGATCTCTTCCTGCCGCATCCGGCTTGCCGTCCTTGAAGATGAAAGTGAAGCGCCAGCGGATCGCCACCTGGTCGCCTTCGACCAACGGGCCGCCGAGCAGTTCGCTCGTGACCGACTGGCTGCGGTCCATCATGGCGCTTTCACGCTTCATCATCGCTTCCCGGCCGCCTTGGATGGGCGGCGCCTGGTTTTCCTGCATCCACGCATCATCGTGATACCAGTCGCGGATGGCGCCGACGTGGTCGCCGGAAATCACCTGGGTGATGAAAGCGTCGAGAGCGGCTTTGATCGGCATGATCGTTACCCCGCAGAGGCCAATGATGAATTCGGTCCTCGGCGCCGGCCCGGGAATTTGGCGGCACCTGCATGGTGTGGAGAGTAGCGCCGACCGCCCCCGTCGTGAATGGTCGCCGTTCGACAGGCAATATCGCGCGGAATGACGGCTTAAAAGACAAGCGTCCGGCCTTCCGGCCGCCGCGTCACGACGGCCGCGAATCGGGAACGCAGCCAAGAAAAAACCCGGAAGCATGAACCTCCGGGCTTTTCATTTGTGTCGCTTGGGGTTGCCTGAACCCCAAGCGGAGCAGACGCTAGCGCAGCGCGATGAGCTTGGCGTCGTTGGTCAGCAGATACAGCGTCTGATTAGCGACGACCGGCCCGACGAAGCTGCCGGCGGGCAGCTTGATCTGACCAAGAGGCGTGCCGGTATAGGGCGAGACCGACCAGGCCTGCTGGTCGTCGGAAACCGCGACCAGGCGATTGCCCGCAAGCAGCGGCCCCGTCCAATTGATCGCCGCGCTGTCGGTGGGCTTGGTCGGGTCGACATAGCGGTCGAGCTGCGAGATCCAGCGGATCTGGCCCTTGTCGCGGGTCAGGCAGACGATCTGCGCGCTGCTCGACATGACATAGACGAAATTGCCCGCAACCCATGGCTCCGACGAACCGCCGACATCTTGCGACCAGACGCGCTCGCCGGTACGCAGATCGATGGCGACGGTAAGGCCGCTATGGCTGACCGCGAAGACACGATCCTGGTCGATGATCGGCCGGCCGCGGATATCCGCGAGGGTCGACAGCGCATCCAGACGGCCAGAGATGGCGAGATTGTCGGTCCAGAGCACGCGGCCATTGTCGACGCGCAGGGCGATGACGTCGCCGGAGCTGAACGGCGCCACGACGATGTCGCCTTGGACGGCGGGGGAAGCACCGCCGGCGATGCGTGCCGGCTCCGGAATGCCCTCGTAGCGCCACAGCTCCTTGCCGTGATCGGTCGACAACACGATCAGCCGGTCGTCGATGGTAATGACGAAGATCCGGCCATCGGCGACCGTGGGCGCAGTATGGGTCGGCGTCGGCAGCGATACCCGCCATTCGATGGCGCCGGTACGGGGGTTCAGCGACAGCACCTCGCCATAGCCGGTCGTGACATAGAGGTGGTTGGCATCATAGGCGACGCCGCCGCCCCAGCCGCGACCATCTTCCTTGGGCGCGACATTCGTGCGCCAGAGGCGGCTGCCGTCGCTGGTCCGGAAGGCGCTGACATCGTGGCGCGCATCCATGACGTAGACGGTATCGCCGACGACGACCGGCGACGCCAGCACGATGCCGTAACGCGAGCCGCTTTCGCCGATATCGGCGGTCCAGGCGATCTTCAGATTGGGGCCCAGCGCCGGGTGCTGCATGGAATGGCTGGGCACCCCGCCCGGCTCCGGCCAATTGGCATTGACCACCGGACGCGGCAGGGCGACGAAGCTGCCGACCAGGGACGGATCGGGCGCGAGCTGCTTTTCCAAATCCATGACGCCGACGCGTTCGCCCGGCAGCGGTGCCTTATCCTTCTCGCAGGCGGTCAGCAGCGTCAGACTCGCGACGACCACGGCGAGAACCAGATGGCGCATGAGGGACAGGGGATGGGAAAGCACGGACGAACGCCGGGAAGAGGAAGCAACAGGCACCGGAAGGTTCCTAGTTCTGCAGGTCTGTGACGAGTTCCGCCGCCCGGGCGCGCGTGCTTTGCGGCGCGTCGAGGTCGTCGGCAAGGGATTTGTAGAGGGCAAGCGCCCCCTTGGTGTCGCCGGCGCGTAAATCGGCCAGTGCCAGGATCTCCGTCGCGGTGAAGCGCCAGGGATTGGGAGCGATGCTGAGCGGCTGGATCGCCGGCGTCAGCTTCGCCTTGGACAGGCTGTCGACGCCGTAGAGCCCCCAAAGCAGGCGGGCAAGATTGCGGTAATCCTGGCCGATGCTGCTGTCATTGGCGATCGAATCGAGGGCCGCGAGCCCGGCAGCCTTTGATGCATCATCCGCCTTGGCGCCGGATTTCGCCTTGTCCTGCGTGTTGCCCTGCGCTTGCAGGGATGCAACCTCGATACGCGCCAGCAGGCCATAGCCGTCGGAGGTGCTGGCGGTGATCGCCTTTAGCGCATCGATCGCCTTGGCGTTGTCGCCGCTATGCAGCAATGCGGTGGCCTGGGAATATTTGTTGCCGAGCGCCTGGTCCTGCTTCAGCCGGTGATCCTGCCAAAAGACATAGGCCGCGGTGCCGAGCACGATCAGGACGGCCAGGGCGATGACCCAGGGGCCAAAGCGGCGCCAAAGCCGCGCCGCACGATCGCGCCGGATATCCTCCTCGATTTCGTTGAAAATATCGGCCAAGCCAGACTCCAGCACACTTCAAATCTTATGGCGGGGGACCATAGCCGGTCACGCGCCCGGACGCAAACACGGCGGAAGGCAGCGAACCGAGGGGCCAAATGAGCTTCGAGCCCGATCCGTTCGGGTCGATATGACCTGAACAGCAAATCGGTCTCTAAATACTTGAATCATCGTGATCTAGTCGCCGGCGCTCGCATCCAGGCCGGCCTCCATGCGCTCCATCGCCTTGCGCGCGGCCTGGCCCGCGACCGTACGCAGCGGCACATCGCGCAACAGGAGGAAGACCACGAGCCCCAGCAAGGCCACGCCGAGTGCCGCCAGGAATACGTCACGGAACGCCTGGTCGATGGCGGCAAGGACGGCCGCCTGCTTGTCCGCCGTGACGCTGGCGAGCGCCCGTGGCCCGGCGTGGATCAGAGACATGGCATCGGGCGAACCGACGCCATTCTCGGCCAGCACCGCATTCAGCCGCCCTATCAGGATCGCCCCGAACAATGTCACGCCGAAGGAGGCGAACATCGAGCGCGTACAATTATGCACCGCCGTCCCGGCGCCGAGATCATAGGGGTCGATGGCGTTCTGCGCCGCCACCAGCGAGGAGGGTTGGGTCAGGCCGATGCCCAAGCTGAACACGCCCATGGTCGCAATCGCGAGAACGAGCGGCGTGGCATGGTCCATCCGGGACAGCACGATCATCGCTGCGATCACCATGGACACACCGACCAGCGGGAAGACCCGGTAACGCTGCAGCTGCGCCACCATCCACCCGGCATAGGCGGAGCCCGCCCCCATGCCGATGGCCAAAGGCAGGATGGCGAGGCCGACCCGGTCGGCATGCATGCCGTGATCGAGCTGGAGGTATATGGGCAGATAGACGCTCATGCCGACCAGGCACATGCTCATGAGACCGGCGCCGGAGACGGCACAGGCGAAGACCGGGCTGCGGAACAGGCGCGGCGGCAACATTGCCTCCGGCACGCGGAACTCCCACGCCACTGCCAGCGCCACCAGCACGCAGGCGATGACGGCGATACCGATGAGCTTGGGCGAATCCCAGGCCAACTCCGCCCCGCCCAGCGTGGTCACCAGCAGTACCGCCGCCAGCGCCGAGACGACCAGCACCGCGCCCGGATAGTCGATCTTGTGCTTGACCCGCTTCACGGTCAGCTTGGCCAGCGCCACCTGCAGCACCGCGATCACGAACAGCGCCAGCGGGATGTTGATCCAGAAGATCCAGCGCCAGGAAAGATGCTCGGCGAAGAAGCCGCCCAGCACCGGTCCCAGCGCCGTCGAGCAGATGGCATTGGTCGAGAGATAGCCCTGGTACTTGCCACGATCGCGCAATGAGACGACGTCGGCAATGGCGGCATGCGCCGTCGAGAGCAGCCCACCGCCGCCGACCCCCTGCAGAATGCGGCCAAGGATCAGCATGGGCAGCGATTGGGCGAGCGCACACAGGATCGAAGTCAGGAGGAAGATCGCCAGCGCCACCTGGAGCGTCAGGCGCCGGCCATAGAAATCGCTGAGCTTGCCATAGATCGGGGCCATCGCGGTCGCCGCCAGCAAATATCCGGCCACGACCCAGGACAGGGAGGCGTCGCTCTTCAGATCGGCCGCGATATGCGGCAAGGCCGGCGAGACGATGGTCTGGTCGAGGAATGTCAAAAAAATCGCCAGCATGGTGGCGATCACGACGATCTGGATCTCGCGATGGCTGAAGATTTCAGCCGGCTGACCGGAGGACAAGGGTCCCCTCATTCCCTAATGACACCCCAGCACTGGTGATCTGGGCATCACCAAAGTGCCCCAAATATGCTGCGGCACCTAAGCGAAAAACCAAGGGGGTGGGTCGCCCAATGGGCATGGCGGGCCCGTCATGCCGTCGAGATCGCACCGAAATATCGGCAGCGATACCAGGCACGAACCCTTAGCCCGGCACATCGCCGATCGGCAGGTCCAGAATACATCGCAATCCGGGCTGATTGTCTTCGAGACAGAATGTTCCCGCATGCAGGTTGGTGATTGCCTGCACCAGCGACAGGCCAAGCCCGTTCCCGCGGGACGATCGGCTGGCATCGAGGCGGAAGAAGCGCTTCATCACATCCTGATGGCGCGCCTTGGGAATGCCCGGACCGTTATCGGCAACGGTGACGCGTATGATCTCTCCAAGCTCCGATGACCAGCGATATGCGCTTACATGGATTTGCGTACCCTCGGGCGTGTGCGCGATCGCATTGTCGATGAGGTTCGCTACCAGCTGCATCAACAGCTGTTCGTCGCCGACCATGTCGAGCCGTCGGCCTCCGGTATAGGTCAGCTTCCTACCCTCGGCCTCGGCGACGACCTGATACCCATCGACCAAGACACCGACCAGGGCCGCCAAGTCGACTGGCGCGAAGTGCGATCGCTGTTTGCCGGACTCGATCTGGGCAATGCGCAGCAACGCGCTGAACGTCTCGAGCATGGCGTTGGCATCGCCGGTCGCGCCGTCGAGGAACTCGTGCATCTCATCGTTCGTCAGGTCCCTCCTCTTCACCGCTTCGAGCTTATGGCACAGGCGGGTCAACGGCGTTCGCAGGTCATGCGCGATGTTGCTCGACACCTGCTGCAATCCGACCATCAGTTCCTGGATCCGGTCGAGCATCTGGTTGAGGCTGACGGCCAGATGGTCGAATTCATCCTCGACGCCGCGCAGCGTGATGCGTTCATGCAGGTTCCCCGACATGATCCGCCGGCTGGTCTGGCTGATCGTTTCGATGCGTCTCAATATCTGCCCGCTGACGACAAATCCGGTGGCCAAGGCCAGGAGGATGGTGATCAGCCCTACCCACAGGAAGAGATGCACCAAGGCCTCCCGCATCTGGGTACGCTCCTGGACGCTCATACCGACGAAAAGGAAGCAGCCATCGGGCAGGATGACGCCCTTGCCCCTGATGCGGATGCGCTGTCCCCCCGAGGTCCGTGGGGCCAAGGAGACCTCACGGATGCCGGTTGTCCTGTCCAACTGCCCCATGTTCGACGCCACGGTGTGTCCCGAGCCGTTTTCCAACAGGTAATATGTACCTGGGGAGTGCTCGATCATTCCCGCGACGACCCGCATCACGGCTGCCGGGTTGATGACGCCCGCGTCGGCCTGGATCTCGGAGACTTCGTTCGCGACAGTCGTGTCGATCTGCTGGGCCACCGACGAGTCGACGAACCAGATGACAGTCCAGGCGAGCGCACTGACCGACAGCAGGAATGTGGCTGCGTAAAGCAGGGTCGACCGGAAGCTCGTCATGCGCAGGATGCGCATCAGCTGAGGTAGGCGCATTGGGCGGGGCGATCAAAGGGAGGTGCTGGCAATATATCCCGAGCCGCGGATTGTATGGATCAATTCCGGGCCGCCGGGACGGCTGATTTTGTTGCGTAGCCGACTAATATGGCTCTCGATGAAATTCGTCCGCGGCACGAAGCTGAAGCCGAATACCTGCTCCAGCAGCATCGTTCGCGTAACCAGCGAATTCGCATTGCGCAGGAAATATTCCAGCAGCTGGAATTCCCGGTGCTGCAAGACGATGGGCGCGCCGCACCGTTTGACGGTCCTGGATATGAGGTCCATCTCGATATCCGCGAGCCGAAGCACGGTGTCCGGGCCGATCCTCAGCGGACGACGGCTCAGGGCCTGGACGCGGGCGGAAAGCTCCACCATCGCGAACGGCTTGGACAGGTAATCGTCGCCGCCGGCATTCAAGCCTTCGACCCGATCATGCACGCCACTCATGGTGGTCAGCACCAGGATGGGTGTCGCCGTATCCTGTTTCCGGAATTCCTTGATCAAAGTCAGGCCATCGAGCTCAGGCAGCATCCGGTCCACAATCAACATGTCCCAGGGCTCGGCGAGAGACCTGTCGAGCGCCTCTGCGCCGTCGGCGATGCAAGCGACCATGTGGCCTTCGCCGCTCAAGGCCTTGGTCACATAATCCGCCGTCTCCTGGTCGTCCTCCACAAGAAGGATTTTCATCAAGCTAATCATGCCGAATTCGCGATCGCTCTAAATCTTGCCCGTCTTGCCGTCGCCCCGGTATGCCCGGGATGACTGGATACTCAAACGCACTCCCGTGGCCCCGACAACATACCCATCGAGGGTTGACCAAAGACGCATGAGTTCATCAACCAACATTGTCGATTCCCATAGTCGCGGTAGCCGTGTCGAACAATCTTACCTCGTTCACACGTCCCGAATGACCAAGCAGCCCCAATACGGCGGCAGAGGGCATCTCGTAGGTGTCGCTCACAATGCTGCGACCGGCTTCGCCTCGGCAACAATCGAAGGCTGGGCCATGCCGGTCATCGACCATCTCCTGCCGGATCTCGACGGCATCCTTCATCCGGCATTGCTGTGATGCCATCGAAGGCCTCGCCGAAGCCATGTGCCGCGGGCTATTACCGAAAGCATGCCCGGCGATCTTCTTATCCATGAACTAGGCCCCAAAGGTGACGGCGTACACCGGTCGCAAGCCGGGACTGTCTATGTCGATCGCGCCCTGCCGGGCGAAAGGATCCAGGCCACGATCCGCCGTGGCGTCGACGGTGTCCTGCGCGGCGATCTGCTCAAGGTGGTCAAGGTCTCGCCCCATCGCGTCAGGGCGCCGTGCCCGAATTATGATGTCTGCGGTGGCTGTACCCTGCAGCACGCCAAGGATGAATTTTACCGGCACTGGAAAGTCGACGTCGTTCGCGAGGCCCTGCGCGGCAAGGGCTTGAAGCCGAGGATCTGGCGCGATCCGGTTTTCCTGCCCGCCGGGGACCGCCGCCGCGCCACCTTCAACGCCTACAAGAAAGACAACATCGTCACCTTGGGCCACTACCGGCGCCGCGGACACCAGGTGACCGACATTGCCTCGTGCCTTGTCGCCGATCCCACCATCATGGACATGCGCGCTCGGCTGACGGCATTGCTCGCGCTGATCTTGCAGGAGGGCAAACCGGCCTCGGTCTTCTTCCAAACCGTAAATGGTCAGTTCGACGTCGTCATCAGCGGCCCCGTCGGCAAGCGAGGCCGACCCGATATGCCGACGCGCGAGGCCATCGCGCGGTTCGCACGAGCATCGGGCGTCGACCGCATTGCCTGGCGCGCCACTCTGGACGATGCCGCCGAGGTCATCATCGAAATCAGCCCGCCGCGTGCCCGGTTCGGCGCTCTTGAGGTCATTCTGCCGCCCCTCGCCTTCTTGCAGCCGACGCAAGCCGGCGAGGATGCCCTGGTCAATGCCGTTATGGAGTTGCTGCCGCGGACCGGCAAATTCGCCGATCTATTTTCCGGCTGCGGCACCTTCACCGGCCCGATGCTGGGACGCGGCGCCGTCGATGCCTATGAGAGCGTCGGCCCCGCCATCCGCGCCCTCGACAAGGCGAAGGGCGCCAGGCCGTTGAAGGCCATACGCCGGGATCTCTTCGCCAATCCGCTGCGCCGCGACGAGGCCAACCGCTACGACGCCATCGTCTTCGATCCACCACGCGCCGGCGCGCAGGAGCAGGTCCGAACTCTGGCTTCCGCCAGAACGCCGCTCCTTGTCGGCGTCTCCTGCAACCCCGCGACATTCGCCCGCGACGCCCGCATCCTCGTCGATGGCGGCTATCGGCTCGACAGCGTCCGTGTCATCGATCAATTCACCTGGTCCCACCACGTCGAACTGGTCGCCGCCTTTACCAAACGCTCCCGATGAACCCCGGTCTCTTCGACCGCAGCCGCTAGGCTTCCAGCACCAGCCCGTCCCAGCCGGCTTCGACGCCGGGCGGCAGCAGCCTGGTGATCGCGGCGTAGTCGGCACTGGGATCGAGATGGGTCAGCACGGCACGTTCTGGCTTGATCAGGCCGATCCAGTGCAGGCTCGCCTCCAGATGGCAATGGGTCGGGTGCGCCGGCTGAATGCGCACGCAATCGACGATCCAGGTCCTGACCCCCTGCAGGGCCGCCAGCGCGACATCATCGAGCCGGACGAAATCGGTCGAATAGGCGAAATCGCCGATGCGGAACCCCAGGCTGTTGGTGAAGCCATGATCCTGGACGAAGGGGACGATCTCGATGCCTGCCGCCTCGAACGGCCCATCGATGACATGGGCGTCGATGGTCGGCTTGTAGAAGGCGGCGATGGCGGGGTCGTTCTGCTCCAGCACATAGCCGAAGCGCTGGCGCAGATCGCCCATCGCCTCGGCCGAGGCCCAGATCGGCAGGCGCATCCGCTGCGTCCGGTTGAACGACCGCAGTTCGTCGATGCCATGGGTGTGGTCGGCATGGGAATGGGTGAACAGCACGCCGTCCAGCCTTGTGACGTCGTTGCGCAGCATCTGTTCGCGCAGATCCGGGCCGGTATCGACCAGCAATGTCTTCACCGTGCCCGCCGCATCCGGCGCCTGGATCACGACCGACGGCCGGCTCCGGCGGTTCTTGGGATTTGCCGGGTCGCAGGCACCCCAGTCACCGGTCGCCGTCGGCACGCCTTGCGAGCCGCCGCAACCCAGCATGATGACCCGGATCTTGCCCGCCATCAGGCGTGCTGCCCCGCCGGCCTCGCCTTACCGAACAGGCGATGGAAATTCGCTGTCGTGACGGCGGCCAGTTCCTCGACGGAGATGCCCTTGATCTTGGCGACCGCCTCGGCCGTGTGCACGACGAAGGCCGGTTCGTTGGGCTTGCCGCGCTTCGGCACCGGCGCCAGGAACGGCGCATCCGTCTCGACCAGCAGCCGGTCGAGCGGCACGTCGCGCACGATTTGGCGCAGATCCTCGGCATTCTTGAAGGTGATGATGCCCGAGAAGGAAACGTAGAAGCCGAGCTCGATCCCGCGCATCGCCAGTGCATGGCCGGAGGTGAAGCAATGCAGCACGCCCGAAAGATTGCCGTCAGCGCAAGCCTCGCCCAGGATCGCCGCCGTATCCTCATCCGCCTCGCGGGTGTGGATCACCACCGGCACCTTAGCCTGCTTGGCAGCCTCGATATGAGTGCGGAACACCGCCGCCTGCACGTCGCGCGGGCTGAAATCATAGTGGTAGTCGAGGCCGCATTCGCCGATGGCGATGACCTTGTCATGGGCGGCGTGGGCCACCAGGGTCTCGACCAGCGTACCCGGTTTCTTGGCCGCCTCATGCGGGTGGGTCCCGACCGTGCACCAGATGTCCGGATCGCTCTCGGCGATGGCGCGCACGCCATCGAATTCCGAAAGCTGGGTACAGATCGTCACCATGCTGCCGATGCCGGCATTGCGCGCCCGCGCGATCACACCGGCACGGTCCTGGGCCAGTTCCGGATAATCCAGGTGGCAATGGCTGTCGACGAGCAGCGGCCGGCTCATGAAGCGGCCCCGGCCGGCATCTCGACCTTGGGGAAGACGCCCTTCGGCGCCGGCAGCGGCGTGCCCGGCGCGATAGGCGAGGCTCCCATTCCTTCGACACGCTCGAACAGCCGCTCGTCTTCCGGCAGCGCCAGCTGGTCGAGGATGCGCGATGCCGCATCCGGCATGATCGGCTGGATCAGGATGCCCAGCACACGGATGACGTCGACCAGCACCGCCAGCACGCTCGCCATGCGCTCGGGATCGGTCTTGGAGAGCTTCCAGGGCTCCTGATCCTGCATGTAGAGGTTGGCGGCCCCCGAGACGGCCCAGATCTTCGCCAGCACCTGGTGCAGCTCACAGCGTTCGACATGCTCGCGCAAGGCCGGCAGCAGCGCATAGGCTTGGTCGAGCAATGCCTTGTCGGTCTCGGTGAGATTGCCCAGCGCCGGTGCCGCGGCCGCGCAATTCTTCTGCACCATGCTCAGCACGCGCTGCGCCAGGTTGCCGAAATTGTTGGCGAGCTCGGCATTGATGCGGTTGACCATCGCCTGGTGCGAGAAATCGCCATCCTGGCCGAACGGCACCTCGCGCAGGAGGAAGTAGCGCGTCTGGTCCAGGCCATAGGTCTCGATGAGCTGGAACGGGTCGATGACGTTGCCCAGCGACTTCGAGATCTTCTGCCCCTCATTGGTCCACCAGCCATGTGCGAAGACCTTCTTCGGCACCGGCAATCCGGCCGCCATCAGAAAGGCCGGCCAATAGACCGCGTGGAAGCGCACGATGTCCTTGCCGACCATATGGATGTCGGCCGGCCAGAAGGTCTTGAAGGCTTCCGCGTCCTGGTCGGGATAGCCGACCGCCGTCAGGTAATTGGTCAGGGCGTCGAGCCAGACATACATGATGTGCTTCTCGTCGCCCGGCACCTTCACGCCCCAATCGAAGGTGGTGCGCGAGATCGAGAGGTCCTTGAGCCCGCCCTTGACGAAGCTCACCACCTCGTTGCGCCGGCTGTCCGGGCCGATGAAATCGGGGTTCGCCTCGTAGAAAGCCAGCAGCTTGTCGCCCCATTCGGAGAGACGGAAGAAATAGCTCGGCTCCTCGACCCATTCGACCGGCGCGCCGGTCGGCGCAGCGCCGCCCACCAGCTCCGCCTCGGCATAGAAGGCCTCGTCGCGCACCGAATACCAGCCGGCATAGCTGCCGAGATAGATCGCCCCCGTCTCGACCAGCCGGCGCCACAGCGCCTGGCATGCCGCGATGTGGCGCGGCTCGGTCGTACGGATGAAATCATCGTTCGAGATGTTGAGGGTCTCTGCCAGGACGCGGAAATTCGCCGACACCGCGTCGCAGAACTCGATCGGGGCGACACCGGCAGCCGCGGCCGATTTCTCGACCTTCTGGCCATGCTCGTCCGTACCGGTGAGGAAATGCACATGCCTGCCGTCGAGACGCATGAAGCGCGCAATCACGTCACAGGCCAGCGTCGTATAGGCGTGGCCGATATGCGGCTTGTCATTGACGTAGTAGATGGGCGTCGTGATGTAGAACGGCTGGCCTGCCGGCATCCGTCGGTCTCCGGACAATAAGAGGTCCCGCAGCAGATATGATATCGGCTTGGGTAGGAATCGAACTCAGGCGCTAGCAGCGGCCTCGAGCGCGAAGAATGCGTCGAGTACGACTTGCTTGCGGTCGAGGTTGACGCTGTCGGCCTGGGCGAACAAAGCGCGCAGGTTCTCCCACACATCGACCCAGCGATCAAGGCGGCCGGAGGCCGCGAGCCGGGATGCCAGATCGGCTTCGCCCTGCACCACCTCCGGTATTCTTTCTCCACCGCCGGCTGCCGTCACCACCATCCGCTGCAGCCAGTCGACGAGCAGGCCGAAGAATGTCGCATAGCTCTCGACCGCATCGGGCCGGGCGAGCTTGTCGGCGAGTTGATGCAGCACCAGCCCGTCCAGCTGCGGCAGGCCGTTCAGCAGGCCGATGAGCTGACGGTAGAGCTCGAGCCCGCCAGCCTCGGCCAGATCGAGCGCCTTGCCGACCGAGCCGTCGGAGAGTGCCGCCAGCGCCGCGCGCTCCTCGGATGAGGCTTCCGGCAGATGCGCGGCCACCAGCCCCGTCACCTCCTCCAGCGCCAGAGGCTGCAGGTTCACCATGCGGCAGCGCGAGCGGATGGTCGGCAGCAGCCGGCCCGGCGCGTGGCAGACGAGCAGCAGCAGCGCCCGGCGCGGCGGCTCCTCCAGGATCTTCAGCAGCGCATTGGCGGCATTGCGGTTCATTTCGTCGGCGCTGTCGACCACGACGATGCGCCAGCCGCCCTCGGCCGAGGTCAGATGCAGGAAATGGCCGATCTCGCGCACATCCTCGATCACGATCTCGCCGCGCAGCTTCTTACGCTTGGCATCCCAGCCGCGCTCGATGGTGAGCAGATCGGCATGGCCCGCCGCCGCGACCCGGCGCGCCACCACATGGGATGGATCGAGGAACAGCCCGGGCGGCGGCTCGGCCGGTCCGAACAGCCCCACGGCATCCTTCCCTAACATATCGCTTGGGGCCTCTGCCTGGCCTGCCAGCAGCCAACGGGCGAAACGATAGGCGAGAGTCGCCTTGCCGATGCCGCGTGGGCCGCCCAGGATCACCGCATGCGGCATGCGGCCGGCGCGCGCCGTCTCGGCCAGAAGATGCTCGGCCGCGCCGTGGCCCACGAGATCGGGGTTGCGCCTGGGCGCCAGGGGATCGGGAAGCTCGTCCTCGCTCATGGCCTCACCATCGCCGAAAGGCGCCGGTAAATAAAGCCTGCCCTTTGCTTCCCCGAGTCGCGTCTTCGGTGGTCGTCTTGCCCGCACCGCGCCCGCCTCGGCCGCATGCCCGGGAATGCTCCAAAGCCCCCCGAATCCTATCGAATTACCGCATATCACATTAAGTCGCGGTACATCCTCGAAGTATCACAAGACCATCACGCATCTGCAACAATCCGCATGGATATGTCCTCCGCCTTTTCGCTGTCCCAAGAGGGGAATCCTTGGGAGCGAACTCAGCCGGCTTAAAGGGGAATTACATGGGCAAGCGCATTGCCTCGCGGCGGATTGCGAGCAAATTTTCGATTCGTTCGGTTCTGTTGGCGCAGGTCTCCCTCGCTACCTTGCTTTGGGCCTCCGACGGCCGGGCCGACCAGCTCCCGGCCTCGGCCTTCCAGACCTACAATGCCGCCAACGCCTCGAGCATCGTCGCGGGTCCCTATTCCCTGTTCACGGTGCCGGTGTCGGAACTGGTGCCGACGCAGCTCAATGTCGGCTTCAACGAAGTCGACAAGAAGGCCGACGGCTTCAACGTGGTGACGACGCCGGCCGGCATGGCCAGCCTCACCACCGCCATGGCGGCGCTCGAAAACAGCGTCAATCTGTTGAGCAGCATCGAGCCGGTGGTGATCGGGCCAGGCGGCGTGCTCTACCAGACCGACGGTCATCATACGCTGCGCGCCCTGCAGGATTCCGGCTATGGCGCCTCCGACACCAATGTCTATGTCAACGTCATCGCTAATTTCTCGTATCTGACCGAGCAGCAATTCTTGGCGATGATGGAGGCGGACAACCTCCTGTTCCCGGTCAGTGACGGCACCTTCAATCCGGTCGACCTCAGCACCGGCGCGCCGTTGGTGAGTTCGCTGCTCGACATGACCAGCGACCCCTATCGCGGGCTCGAATACTCGATCCTGAAGAACAAGAGCTCCAAGCTGTTCACGAACAGCTCCAACATCACCGGCGCCACCGGGTCGGCGATCCCCGGCCTCGACAAGGTCACCGGTTTCTATTCGGATTTCATCTGGGCCGACGCCTATCGCGGCGCCAATGGCGGGCTGGGATTGCCCTATCTCTCGCCGAGCGACATCGCGCTGGCGACCAAATGGAACCTCAACGGCGCGAACGTCACGACGGGCCTGCCAGGCTTCTCCTCGCTCAACGTCAACCAGCTGCCCGGCTATATCCTGCCGGGCAACATCGTCATCACCGGTACGGTCACCGACGCGCTCATCAACGCCAGCGGCAATGCCGAGCTCGGCGCACTGGCCGGCGTGACCGGCACTTTCGACGAAAGCACGAGCTTCGCCTCCTTCACGGGCATGCGTTCAGCCACGTTCGGCTCGGACGGCCAGAGCGTCGAAATCGGCACGGTCCAGGCACCCGGCACCGGGCCCGGCTTCGTCCTGCAGCTTGGCAATGACAGCGGCGGCACGGTCACGCTCAGCGGCAACAACACCTATACCGGCGGCACCACCATCGTCGCCGGCACCTTGATCATCACCAGCGATGCCTCACTGGGTGCGGCGGCGCTCAGCAACCCGATCTCGCTCAGCAACATCACCGGCGGCGTCGAGGCCGATAACGGCATCATCTTCAACAGCCTCGACGAAGGCAACGGCACGATCCAGATCGGCACCACCGCCTCGCCCGGCACGAACAGCTTTACGGAAAACCGCCCGATCGCCGTCGACGGCGAAGTCGCGGCCTTCAACCTCAACGGCAACACCCTGACCCTGACCGGGCCGCTCTATTCTGTAGGGGCGCTCTCGACCGGGATCAGCAACCAGACCGGCGAGAACGACATCACGGTC
The DNA here is from genome assembly GCA_035491935.1 of Allostellaceae bacterium. Classification (GTDB taxonomy): domain Bacteria; phylum Pseudomonadota; class Alphaproteobacteria; order ATCC43930; family CGMCC-115725; genus DATJJW01. The sequence continues at coordinate 16,610 of DATJJW010000080.1, forward strand.
GAGGATAATTCCTCTTCCGCCAACGGCAAGCTGGTGCTGCCCTCGACCGACAACAACCCGAATTTCCGCGGCAACTGGAATATCGTGTCGGGCACGTTGCAGGTCTCGAACGATGCATCGCTCGGCGCGACCACGGGCCCGTCCTACGAAATCGGCCAGATCGAACTCAATGGCGGCACACTTCAGGCCGGCGCCAGCTTCAGCTCGGTGCGCAGCCTGTTCCTCCAGAGCGGCAGCACCATCGACACCAACGGCTTCGCGACATCCTTCTCCGGAAACATGCAGGACGTGCAGCGCACGCTGACCGTCGCGAACGGCGGCGCGGCAGCCGGTTCGGTGAGCTTCGGCTCCTCAGAATTCGCCAGCACCGCCATCTTGAGCATCGACGCCGGAACGGCCACCAGCACGACCGGCGGCGCTGGGACCACGGTGTCGTTGGGCAGCATCACCCGCGACGGCAACTTCGCCAATGCGGCGCCCGAAGCCACGCTGTTCATCGATCCCGCCACCGGCAGCAATCTGGGCCAAAGCGGCACGAACGGCGTCGAGGTCTTCGCGAGCGGTGCGGCGACCACGCTCACCAACGGCATCGCGCCGGTCTGGATCGTCACCGACAATGGCGGCAGCGCCGGCAGCAATCCCTATAATTTCCTGACCTACAGCTCGGCCAACGGCTATCAGGTCGCGACCTATGGCGACACGGGCGCCGGCACGACGGGCGGTCTCGCCACTTCGACCGCGACCAGCGTGGTTGAGCAGAACGGCAACGCGTCCGGCGCATCGGCCCTGACGGGCAATGCCTCGGCCTTTGCGCTGAAGCTCGATAACGGGTTTACCGTCGACGCTGGCGGCCATACCGTAACGATTGGCGACGGTTCCGATCCGGCTGGCCTGATCCTCGAGGGCTCGACGACCATCCAGAATGGCACCTTGGCCTTCGGCAACAGCCAAGCGGTGATCGACAGCAAGTCGACCAACACGATCAACGCGGCGATCACCGGTACCGGCGGCTTGGTACTGGCCGGCTCCGGCACGTTGGTTCTGGGCGGCACGGCCGGCGGCCTGTCCGGCCCGATCGACATCGACTCCGGCACGCTGCAGCTCAACACTGCCAATTTCTTCAACACCGGCACGACGGTCTGGCTCTCGGACGTCAAGAGCAAGCCGTCCAACGCGATCCTGCAGGTCGATGCGAACGAAGCCCTCTCGGGCCTGGACAGCGACGGCAGCAACAGCGCAGTCAACATCGCCACCGGCGACACGCTGACGATCGGCGACACCACCACCAACTACAATTCGACGCTCTCCTCCGTCATCAAGGGGACGGGCACCGGCTCGCTGGTCAAGGACGGTTCCGGCCTGCTCGATGTCTCGGCGGGCGGCGGTTTGAGCTTCGGCTCGGGCGCTTCGGTGACCGTCAAGGACGGTGCGCTGCGTATCGGCAACGGCATCTTCAGCACCAGCGCCACGACGCCGATCGTGGTCGACGCTGGTGCCGAGCTGCAATACAGCGGCAATGGCGGCTCGGCTTTCAACGACCCGATCAGCGGCGCCGGCATCTTCCACCTGCTCGCGGGTACGGCGAAGCTGACCGGTACCAATACCTATACCGGCGGCACCGTCATCGAAACCGGCGCCACCCTCGATGTCACGCCGGCCAACCTGCCCACGGCCGGCAACATCACCAATGCGGGCGGCATCGTCGATTTCGATACCTCCAACACAAGCGGCGGTACCTTCGGCGGCGTGATCAGCGATGGCATCGAGGCCGGCGGCGCCAGCGACCTCAATGACATGGCGGCGGGCAGCTGCGGCAGCAACGGCTCGAGCGCCAACCCTCAGGGTCCGGCCTGCCTCTCGGGCAACCTGATCAAGGATGACTCCGCCAACGACAGCGCCGGCACCAGCAACGTCACCCTGACCGCGCAGCAGCAATATAGCGGCTTCACCGCGATCGAGGCGGGCACGCTGACGCTCGGCGCCGGCAGCTCGATCGCGTCGAGCAGCGGCGTCGTGCTCGGCCGCATCGGCGGCATGACTGCTGGCTCGGACGGTGGTGCCTTGACGGTCAGCCAGACCGCCGGGCTGGTCCTCGGCACCGACAGCACGATCAAGACCTTGAGCAGCGTGCCTGCAACGGTGGGCAGCCAGGTCAATCCGAATGTCTTCGTGCAGCTCGCCGGCAACACGCTGACGATCGCGCCGCCCTCCGGCTTCGCGATGACCTTCGGCGGCAACATCCAGGACACCGGCACCGGCTCGCTCGTCCTGAACGGTGCCGGCATGGAGGTCCTCGACGGCAGCAACACCGTCGGCGGCTCGACTGTGGTCGAGAATGGCGCGCTCCAGATCGGCGATGCCAGCACGCCGACGGCGACGCTCACCAGCCCGACCGTCACCGTCGGCGCAGGCGGCACGCTGCTCGGCCACGGCACCATCACCGGTGCGGTCATCAACACCGCCGGCGGTGTCGTGCAGCCCGGTGGCTCGATCGGCACGATGACGGTGGTCGGCAACTATACGCAGGGCTCGAACAGCACGCTGGCGATCGAGCTCACGCCCACCACCTCGAGCACGCTTGCGGTCACCGGCACGGCCAGCATCGCCGGCACGCTGGAACTGCTGCCCGATGCCGGCACCTATTCCCGCGGTCTGAA
>DATJJW010000081.1:0-5489 GCA_035491935.1 Allostellaceae bacterium
CTGGAAACCTCGCTGCGCTTCGCCACCATCGGCAGCCTCATGCAGCTGTCCGGCGGCATCACCTCCGGCTTCCTGATCGACCGGCTGGGGCGGCGCCGGATGTTCTGCATCGCCTTCTTCGGCGCCAGCACGGCGCTTATCGTGCTGTGGTATCTGGGCGTCTCCTCCGTCCTGCAGTTCATGATCTGCAGCGGCGTCGCCTATTACTTCGCCGGGCTGTCGGTGCTGGGCGTCTATCTCTACACGCCGGAAATCTATCCGACGCGCGCCCGCGCCTTCGGTACATCGCTGGGCACCGCCTGGTTGCGCCTGGCCTCGATGGTCGGGCCGATGATCGTCGGCTTCTTCGTGGGAAGCGGCATCGGCACGGTGTTCCTGGTCTTCGCCGGTTTCGCTCTGGCGGCGGGCATCACCGTGCTGTTCTTCGCTATCGAAACGGCCGGCAAGCCGCTCGAGGAAATCTCACATTAGGAATATAATCGGGTCTTCTGAAACGCGTCATGGCCGGGACGCGCGTTCCGGCCATGACGGTATGATATAAGGCGTTTGGCCGGCTCAGATCAGCTTGATCAGGATGGCTACGACGATGACGATCAGGCCGACGCCGCTCAGCAGCCGGTTCGTGCCGCTCATCAGGTTGTCGCCGAGGAAACGGGAAAACAGGGCATCGCCGCATTCGGGGGTCATGGAAGGCTCCTGGGCATGAATATCGGAAGGCGGCCGCTTATCGCGCGGCAGCCTGTCCAGGTCAAGGGGGCGAGGTCAGGGACATCCCAGATGTCGGCCGAGGCGGACGGCGGTCTGGCCGGGCGCCGGCTTCTCCGCCGGCATGATCAGCAGGCAGTCATCATAGGGGGTGGCAACCACGCGCTCGCCGTCATGGGCGATGACCGTGCCGGCGGCCGCGATCGTCTCCAACCCGCGGAACGGCCGTGTGAAGGCGAAATGCGGGCTCTCGACCGTCACGGTTTCGGTGACCTGGACGACCGGCAGCACTGCGCAATTGGTGCCTGGGGCCGATTCATACGGCAGGTGTTCGGCGCGGTAATCCGCCGCCATCAACCCCAGCCCATCGAGGAAACGCAGCGCCGTCTCCCGCGCGACGGCGGCAGCGGCTTCGGCCCAGTGCTGGCCGCATTCGGCGAGGAGCGCCACAGGGGCGGCGTCGGCATCGTCGAACGGCCCGTAGTCGCGCAGGCGCTTGCCGGCACTGTGCCCGCCATCCAGCACCAGCATGCCCGGCAGCCCCAGGCGCTGCGCCAATGCGGTGGCCTTGCGATGCCGCCCGGCCAGGATCAAGGGCGGTGCTTCATGCAGCATGGAATGAAGGTCGAGCAAATAATCCAGGCCTGCGAGCAGCGGGCGCAGGCGCCGGGCACGCTCACGCTCGACCGATTGCTCGGGACCGTCGAGCAGGTTCTCGTCCCAGATCCGGTTCATGTCCTCGTCGACGAAGCGTGCCTTCAACGGCCAACTGGGCGTATAGCGGGCGAAGGCGGCGACATTGGCGAAGACCAGCAGCACCTCGCCCATGACCGGGCGGAAGCCGGTGCGCAACAGGAAGCATAGCGTCTCGGCGCCGCAGGGTTCGTTGCCGTGGATGAGGGCGGTGATCATGACCCGGGGACCGGGCCGGCCGCTTTCCAGGCGCCTGGCCCATGGGATGCCGGTGTTGCCCAGGCGATATTCCGAGATGCTGGGCGGTGTCCTGACCTGCCATGCCATGACGGCGCTTCCCGGAAGCCCTGGGATCAGAATAACGGCCGGTCCTGATCCATCCGGTCGACCAGCCGGTCCATGAACGCCTCGCATTGGACAATCTGGTCCAGCTCGATCCATTCATCGGGCTTATGTGCCTGGACGATGTTGCCGGGGCCGCAGATCACCGTCGGGATGCCCGCCGTCTGGAAGGCGCCGCCCTCCGTGCCATAGCTGACCGTGCCGGTGCCGTTGGCGCCGGTGAGGTGCTGGACCAGGCGTACGATGCCGGCATCCTCGGGCGTGGCCAGCGCCGCCATGGCGGAGATCTCGTGGAAATCGATCGCGGCCTCGTCGGTCACCGCTTTCATCTCCGGCAGCAGGCGGCGGGCCGCCTCGAAGATCTCCTGCATCAGCGGATCGGAATCATGGCCGGGCAGGTTGCGGATCTCGAACAGGAATTCCGCATGCTTTGGCACGATGTTGAGTGCGGTGCCGCCGATGACACGGCCGGTATGCACGGTGGTGTAGGGCGGAACATATGCCGGATCGAATGGCCCTTCGTTGCGGAAGCGCCGTGCCATGCCCTTCATGTAGGCAATCAGCTCGGCTGCGGCCTCGACCGCGTTGGCCCCCTCATGGGCCAGCGCCGAATGGCATTCATGACCATGGACTTCGCAGCGGATCGAGCGTTTGCCCTTATGGCCGGTGATCGGCTGCATCGAGGTCGGTTCGCCGATGATGCAGGCCAGCGGCTTGACCTCGCGGCGTTCGAGCTGGGCGATCAGATGGCGCACGCCGAGGCAGCCCACCTCCTCGTCGAAGGTGAAGGCCAGATGCACCGGCGGGCCGCTGCGCTTGGCGACGAAAGCCGGAGCCTTGGCCAGCATGACGGCGAGGAAGCTCTTCATGTCGGCGACGCCGCGACCGAACAGCTTGGATTGCCGCTCGGCGACGGCGAAAGGATCGCTGCTCCAGTTCTGGTCGTCGACCGGCACGACATCGGTATGGCCGGAAAGGCAGATGCCGCCCTGCCGGTCGTCGCCTATGGTCGCGAACAGGTTGGCCTTGGTGCCGGTTTCGTCGTGGCTGAGCTCGCAGGCGACGCCTAGCTGGTCGAGATAATCGCGGACGAAATCGATGAGCGCCAGGTTGCTTTCCCGGCTCGTGGTGTCGAAGCCCACCAGGCGGCGGACCAATTCCCTGCTGCCCATGCCCGCCATATCGGTCTCTCTTCGCGATTGCAAAAAGCCAGTATGGCGATTCATTCAGGCCCTGAACAGGCCCAAGGGCCAACAGACCCCAAGAGCCGACAGTCCCAACAGGGCCGTCAGCTCTCGAACTGCTCCTTCAGCACCCGCTCCTGGAGATTGTATTCCCGGTCGAACAGCAGGTGCAGGGTGACGTCGCAATTCTCCAGCACCTTGACGTGCGTGACGTCGCGCACCTCGGTCGAATCCGCGACCGCGCTGCCCGGACGCTTGGCGCATTCCAGCATCTCGAACTCGACCACCGCCTTGCGCGGCAGGATGGCGCCGCGCCAGCGCCGGGGACGGAAGGCGCTGATCGGCGTCAGCGCCATGACGCCGGCGCTCAACGGGATGATCGGTCCATGGGCGGAGAAGTTATAGGCGGTGCTGCCGGCCGGGGTCGCCAGCATGATGCCGTCGCACATCAGCTCCGGCATGCGGCGGACGCCGTCGATATCGATGGCGATCTTGGCGATCTGCCGCGTCTGGCGCAGCAGCGAGACCTCGTTGACCGCCAGCGCCCGTATCCGGCGCCCATCGATGCAGGTCGCTTCCATCTCCAGGGGATGCAGCTGCACCGTCTCGGCCGTGGCGACGCGCTCGGCCAGCCCGTCGAGCCGGTAGTCGTTCATCATGAAGCCGATCGTGCCGCGATGCATGCCGAAGATCGGCACGTTATGGCCGATATAGCGGTGCATCGTCTCCAGCATGAAGCCGTCGCCGCCGACCGCGACGATGACGTCGGCCTCGTCCGGCGGCACATGCGGATTACGCGCCTTCAGCTCGGTCAGCGCCGTCTGGGCGAGATCCGCCTCGGAGGCGACGATAGCGATCTTGGTGGCCGCCACGGTCTTCAGCGAGGCGTCAGCCACCGGTGACGCTCATATGGCGCGGCACGGCGGGGTTCGTGTGGCGGCGGTCGATGATGAAGTCATGTCCTTTGGGCTTGCGCGATATCGCCTCGGCGATGGCGCTGTCGAGCGCCACGTCCTCGCCGATGCCGGTATAGGGGTTGGTGCGCATGACGGCGCGGAGATCGGCCGAATCCTCCTGGCCCAGGCACATATAGAGCATACCGGTGGCGGTCAGCCGGACCCGGTTGCAGCTTTCGCAGAAATTATGGCTGAGCGGGGTGATGAAGCCCAGGCGGCCTCCGGTTTCCATGACATCGACGTAACGCGCGGGGCCGCCGGAGCGATGCGCACTGTCTTGTAACGTCCAGCGCTTCTCCAGATCGGCGCGCACGACCGAGAGCGGCAGATATTGGGCGAGGCGGGTATAATCGCCCATCTCGCCCATCGGCATGGTCTCGATCAGGGTGAGTTCGAAGCCGCGTTCGCCGCACCAGTGCAGCATGCGGTCGATCTCGCCGTCATTGATGCCTTTGAGCGCCACCATGTTGATCTTGATGCCGAGGCCGGCGGCTGCCGCCGCCTCGATGCCGTCGATGACCGGGCCGATCTTGCCCCAGCGGGTGATGGCGGTGAAGGTCTCGGGATCGAGCGTGTCGAGCGAGACATTGACCCGGCGCACGCCTGCATCGACCAGTTCCTGCGCATATTTGCTCAGCTGGCTGCCATTGGTGGTCAGTGTCAGTTCATCCAGCGCGCCCGAATCCAGGTGCCGCGCCAGCTGTCGTACCAACCACATGATGTTGCGGCGCACGAGCGGCTCACCGCCGGTCAGCCGCAGCTTGCGCACGCCGTGGTGCACGAAGGCGGTGGCCAGCCGATCCAGCTCCTCCAGCGTCAGCACTTCCGCCTTCGGCTGGAAGGTCATGGTCTCGGCCATGCAATAGACGCAGCGGAAGTCGCAACGATCCGTAACCGAAACGCGAAGGTAGGTGATATGGCGGCCGAAAGGATCGATCATGACTTCAATATGTTCGCGGGCATCTTTCCTAGCAAGCGGCGTCGCGTGGGATGCCGCCCTGTGCCTGCCGCGCGCCTTTACAATATATATAATACGCTTTTCTCACGAGAGCAGTCAGAGCGAAGGCAGCTCATCCTCGGAAATTTCGCGCAGCTGGATCACCTCGGCATTGATGACCCGTTTGCCGGCATGTTCGAAATTGACCGTGATCGTGGTGCCGATCGCCGACTGCACCTGACCGACGCCCCAATCCGGCTGGGCCGGATGGGCGACCCAGGCGCCGGGCGCCAGGGAGATGCCCGGGATGAAATCGTTACCCATCATGCTCCTTCCTCGAAACCCTCCGGCTTTCGCTCTTGGGTCCCGTAAGGGGTTTCATGCTAAAGCTTTTGCGCCGACCGGCAAGCCTGCCGTCGGGAGAGGCATTTCGGGGGAAGAGCATGGCGGATATCGGGGCAATGGAACTGGGCTTGGCCGAGGCGCGGGTTGCCGAGGTGCTGGTAGCCCGGCTGTGCCACGAGCTGATCAATCCGTTGGGTGCGGTGGTCAATGGCATCGAGATCCTGGAAGACGATCCCTCTTTCGCGCCGGATGCCGCCCAGTTGATCGCCGCCAGCGCGCGCCAGGCCTCGGCGCGGTTGCAATTCTACCGCCTGGCCTATGGCGCCA
>DATJJW010000082.1:0-17452 GCA_035491935.1 Allostellaceae bacterium
CTCATTGAAATCGAGCTCGAACAGCGCCTTGTCGATCAGTTGCCGACGCTCGCCGGATTCCAGCCAGCGCCCAAGATTCTCCATCGTGTCGAAATGCAGGATGACGGTGTATTCGCCAGTTTCCGTATGCGGACGGATGATGTTGACGCCGCGATGACCGGGACAGCGGGCGGCGACCGGAATGATCTCCTTCAGCCACGCCTCATAGGCATCGCGCTGGGCTGGTGCCACCTTCTGCTTGATGATCGCGCTCACTTCGCCTTCGCGCGTGGCCGGACCTCTGCTTGTGGTGTCGTCTGCCATGGCGATGCTCCGCTGCGTCTGGATTTCCGCGTCATGACGCTTTGTGGTCCCGGTTGCCAGCGCTCTCGATGCCGGTGCGGGATTTTATGCGCCGATGCTTCAAAAAAAGTCGCTTCGCAACAAGCGGCGGGTTTGGTGTCGGCGGTAGATCGATATGCGGCCTAGCCTCGCATCGGCCGTCTCATATCGGTGAAGGATCGACTATGGCTCAGTTCACGACCAAGGATGGGACGACGATCTATTTTAAGGATTGGGGCTCGGGACAGCCTGTGGTGTTCAGCCATGGCTGGCCGCTCTCCGCCGATGCCTGGGAAGACCAGATGCTCTTCCTGGCCGATCACGGCTACCGCGTCATCGCCCATGACCGGCGCGGCCACGGCCGGTCGAGCCAACCCTGGGGCGGCAACGACATGGACACCTATGCCGACGATCTGGCCGAACTGGCAGCACATCTCGACCTGCGCGACGCCGTCCATGTCGGTCATTCGACCGGTGGCGGCGAGGTCGCGCGCTATATCGGCCGGCACGGCGGCAGCCGTGTGGCGAAGGCAGTGCTGATTAGCGCCGTGCCGCCGATCATGCTGAAGACCGCAGCCTATCCGGGCGGTTTGCCGATCAGCATCTTCGATGACATCCGCAAGGGCGTTGCCACCGACCGCGCGCAATTCTTCAGGGGTTTGGCCGACCCCTTCTATGGTGCTAATCGGCTGGGCGCCAAGGTCAGCCAGGGGGTGAAGGATTTCTTCTGGCTGCAGGGCATGATGGGCAGCCTGAAGGCCGAATACGATTGCATCAAGGCGTTCTCGGAGACCGATTTCACGCAAGATCTGCGCCGCATGGATGTTCCAACGCTGATCATCCATGGCGATGACGACCAGATCGTGCCGATCGACAATGCGGGCCGCCTACAGGAGAAGTTGATCCCGAACGCCCGGCTTATCGTCTACCGGGGCGCCAGCCACGGGCTTTGCACGATCGAGAAGGATCGGGTGAACGCCGACCTCATCGCCTTCATCGGCGGCTAGCCAGGCCGGCGGCGCCGGCTATCGCTTGCCCAGGATGTGCAAGGGACGGCCGGCGCCCAGCCCGAAGATCGCAATGATACCGCAGATGGCAAGGCAGACGATAAGCGGCGCTGTCCAGCCGCCAGTGCGGTCATGCAGGAGGCCGATCAGCGGCGGGCCCGCGGCCGCCAGCAGATAGCCGACGAACTGGGCCATGCCCGACAGGGCGGCCGCCTGCCGGGCATCGGCGGCGCGCAGGCTGATGAAGGCGAGACCCAGGATGAACGCGGCACCGGAGCCGAAGCCGAACAGCACCGCCCAGAACATTGCCCATCCAGGCAGCAGCCAGAGACCCAGCAGGGAAAGGGCGGTCAGGGCCGTCATGCCGACCGCTACCGCCTTCTGGTCCTTGAGGCGCCTGACCACCGGTCCCAGCAGGATGCCTGGCACCGCCGTCGCCAATTGCGATATGCCGTGGAGGGATCCCGCCATCGACGCCGAATATCCGGCCGCCTCCAGCATCGCCGGCAGCCAGGCGACGACGACGTAATAGACGAACGAATTCAGTCCCAGGAACAGCGTCACCTGCCAGGCCAGCGCCGAATGCCAGATCCGGCCGCCATGGGGCGGCGTGGCCGTGCCGTCAGCGGGCGCGGTATGGCCGGCAAGCTGTGGGATCCACAAGGCAAGCGCTGCCAGGGGAAACACCAGAAATGCCCCCAGCGCCCAGGGCCAGCCCGCTCCCGGCAGGCTGGCGATCGGTACGGCGACGGCCGATGCCAGGGCGGCGACGGAGCCGGCCACCAGAGCATAGATGCCGGTCAGCGTAGCGATCCGGTCGGGAAAATCGCGCTTCAAGAGACTGGGCAGCAGCACATTGCCGACCGTGATGCCGATGCCGATGATGCCGGTGCCGGCGAACAGGCTCCAGACGGGTCCCTGCGACCGGAGCACGATGCCGCCCGCGATCAGCAGCAACGCTCCGAACAGGCTGCGCTCCAGCCCATATTCGCGCGCGATGAGCACCGTGAAGGGGGAAGCGAGTGCAAAGGCCAGCAGCGGCAAGGTCGTGAGCGCGCCGGCTTCGGTCGTATCGAGCCCGCAACTGCTGCGGATCATGTCGAGCACCGGCGCGATGCCGGTGATGGGCGCGCGCAGGTTGGCGGCGATGAGCAGGATGCCTGCGATGAGCAGGGCAGGGCGGGCAAGTGGTACGCTTCGTGTCGTCATGTTCGGTCAAACGCCGCGGGTTCCATGGATAGCCGGATACTAGCCGCGTTCCGTCCGGATGAATTTGGCTATAATGACAATAAATCGCTAAATATGGTCAGTTTTATGCCGCTTCCTTCCGCCATCGGTGCTTTCGATCCGGACAGGACCGACCGTCCTGCCGTCGCCTTCGATCTGGACATCAGCCATTACGACGCGGAAATCCCCGTGCACCGCCATCGCAAGGGGCAGCTGATCCTGACGCTCCATGGTGCCGTGACCTGCCATGTGCCGGACGCTCTGTGGATGGTGCCGCCGCATTGCGGCGTCTGGATCCCGGGCGGCATGCCGCACAGCAACCGCGCCACGGAGAATGCGCGGCTCTGCCTGCTCTATGTCGAGCCAGGTGCTGCGGCCTTGCCGCAGCGGTGCTGCACCCTGTCGATCACGCCGATGCTGCGCGAGATGATCCGGCACCTGGCTGCGGCGCCCCAGGACTATCCGATCGACGGCCATACGGGGCGCCTGGTGCAGGTGTTGCTGGACGAACTGGCGCTGATGCCGATGGAGCAGCTGCATCTGCCGGTCTCCGATCATCCGAAGATCAGCCGGATCGCCAATGCGCTGCGGGACAATCCGGGCGATCGCAGCACGCTGATGCAATGGGCGGCCCGGGTCGCGCTGAGCGAACGGTCGCTGGCGCGGCTGATGGTACAGGAGACGGGGCTGACCTTCGGACGCTGGCGCCAGCAACTGCATCTGGTCGTGGCGCTGCGCGAGCTGGCGAACGGCGCCTCGGTCCAGCACGTCTCCGACGATCTCGGCTATGAGTCGGTCACCGCCTTCATCACCATGTTCAAGAAGGCGCTGGGGCAGCCGCCCGCCCGTTATTTCGCGGCTACCGCGCGCGGCTGACCATCATGCGCCGCCTATGCGCTTCGGGCCCTGACATCATGCCAGGCGACGATCAGGAAGCCGCCGGCCAGGCCCAGATGCTCGAAGAAGGCATTCTCGGCCATGATCCGCACCGGCATCGCCATCGCCCAGAAATTATTGGCGCGGCATGAGGCCAGGACGGTGAAGCCTGCCAAGGTCAAGGCACCCAGCCAGCGCCCATAGCCGGTGAGGATGGCGAGGGACGCGCCCAGCTCCAGCACGATCACCGCGACCGCCATCGGTCCGGGCGGCGACAGGCCGAAATGCTGCATCTCGATGATCGCGCCCTCGAAATCCACCAGCTTGTCGACCCCGCCCTGAATATAGGCGGCGCAGAGCAGCAGCAGGCCCAGCCAGCGCAACGCGGGCGTTGCCAGGCGCCCGAGCCCCGGTCGCCTGGCGTTCGTCTTCTCGATCGTCGTTATGGCTATACAGCCCAGCAGGCGCAGCCGAGCGCGCCCCAGAAGCCTTTCAGGTCCGAGACCGGCACGCGGCTGGCCCAGGCGCCGGCATGGTCATGGCCATGGATGCCACAGCTTGTGGCACAGCCGCAGGCGGAGGAGAGCTGGCGGCGTTCGACGGAGCCGCTCGGCTTCGTCTTGTCGGTTCGGTCGTTTTTTTGAAAGTTCGGCACGTATTGCTTGGACTGCTCACTTTGCTCGCCGCCGCCACGCCGCCGGGCTGTCGCCCACGGCCATGCCGAACACGCGGGTGAGATGGCTTTGATCGGCGAAGCCGCAGCGGAGCGCGATCTGTGCCAAGGGCAGCTCGGTGCGGACCAGCATGTCCCTGGCCTTTTCGATGCGGTGGCGCAGCAGCCATTGGTGCGGCGACAGGCCGGTGGTGATCTTGAAGGCGCGAGTGAAATGCCCACGGGACAGTCCGCAGGCTCGTGCCAGTTCGGCCAGCGACGGGTTGCTCGCGACCAGGCCGGCCATCAACTCGGTGGTTAGCCGCGTGTGATAGGTGCTGAGGCCGCCCTTGGTGACACTCCTCGGCAGCCGCTCCTCGCTGTATTTGTCGATGATGTGGGTGGCGAGCGCCAGGGTCACATGGTCGAGGAAGAGCTGGCTCGCCTGGCCGGGGTCGGTGAAGGCGGGCAGCAGGCTGGCACTCAAATGCGCCACGATGGGATCGACGAGGCCTGGCGGGCAGCGCAGGACGTTGACTGCCCGGCCGTCCTCTTCCTCGGCAAGCGAGTCGAGCGCCTTGCGCGGCATGTAGAGGCTGAGGGCCACATGGGGCTCGATGATGTTGGCCGAGAACTCGTCCTGCAGGTTGACGATGCGCATGGCATTGGCGGCATAGCCCTGCACCAGCTTCGGCCGGCCGTGGCTCCAGAGCTCGTGCCGGTCGAGACGGGTCAGATAGAGTGCCAGGATGAAGGTGTCTTCCGTGGGCACCTGCGGCGACATGCCGAGCTGGGCCGGCCCGCAGGTAATGCGGGTGACGGCGATCTGCGATCCGCTCAGGCCCGACGTCACGAAGGCTGGTGCCCCGCGCAGGCCCAGGCTGTGGGCGATCGCGTCCCCATAGCGCCGTCCGCCACTCATGGCGTCCCTCTCGGTCCGGGTTTGGCCACTGGGGCTCGCCGGCGTCCCGGCGAGCCAAATAGGGTATCAGAGTGTGTCGACCAAGACGACTTCGGCGTCTTCGACACCGAGGATATCGATTTCCGCCTGATCGGTGATCGCCGCACCGTCGCGTGCATTGATGCGTATGCCGCCGACGTCGACGGCGCCGCTGGCGGGCACGAGATAGGCGTGGCGGCGCGGGTCGAGCGTCAAGGTGACGCGTTCGCCGGCCTTGATCGTGGCGCCCAGTACCCGGGCACCGGCACGGATCTGCAAGGCGCCATCTTCCTCCTTGCCGCTGGCCAGGGTCACGAACCGGCCCGAGCGCTCGGCCTTCGGGAAAGGCTGAGCACCCCAGAACGGCACGCCGCCGCGGCCGGTCGGCTGGATCCAGATCTGGAAGATGCGTGTGGGCGTGGCTTCCAGATTGTATTCCGAATGGCGGATGCCCGCGCCGGCCGACATCACCTGGACGTCACCGGCCTCGGTGCGGCCGGTATTGCCGAGCGAATCCTTATGGGTGATCGCACCCTCGCGGACATAGGTGATGATCTCCATGTCGGCATGCGGGTGCGTCGGGAAGCCGGTGCCCGGCGCGATCTCATCGTCGTTCCAGACACGCAGGTCGCCCCAGCCCATGCGGGCGGGATCGTAATAGCCGGCGAAGGAGAAATGGTGCTTGGCATTCAGCCAGCCGTGATTGGCGCCACCCAATTCGGCCAAGGGTCGTCTTTCAATCATGATATCACTCCCAAAGAAGGAAGATGGAGCGTTCGATGAATGAAAGGTAAGATTGGATGATCCGTTTAAAAATAGAAACTATGGAATGACATTGTTTCTATAATTTTCATAATGAACCATGACGCTTCCTGATCTCGAAGCCTGGGCGATCTTCGCCAAGATCGCCGAAACCGGCTCTTTCGCCAGGGCAGCGGCGGAGCTGGGCCTGTCCAGCCCGACGGTATCGAAAGCCATCGCGCGACTGGAGACACGGTTCGGCGAAAGGCTGTTCCATCGTACGTCGCGCCGGCTGTCGCTTACCGAGACCGGACGGGGCCTGGCGGTGCGGGCGGCGGCGATCCTGGCCGAGGGCGAGGCGGTCGAGGCCGAGGCGCAGGCCAAATCGGCGATGCCGCGCGGCCGTGTCCGTCTGGCCGCACCCATGTCCTTCGGGCTGCGCCATGTCGCACCGGCGCTGCCGGAATTCCTGGCATTATATCCGGAAGTCTCGGTTGATCTCCAGTTGGACGACCGGATGGTCGATCTCATCGCGGGCGGCGTCGATGTCGCGGTCAGGATCGCCGATCTGCCGGATTCGAGCCTGCTCGCGCGCCGGCTCTGCCAGGTGCGCCGCTGGATCGTCGGTGCGCCGCACTACTTCGAGCGCCATGGCAGGCCGTCGCGCCCCCGTGATCTCGCCGACCATGCCTGCCTCGCCTATAGCTATCAGATAAGCGGCGAGACTTGGCGCTTCTCCAAAGGCGGCGAGGACGAGGCGATTACCGTGCCTGCGAAGCTCAGCGCCAACAATGGCGACGCGCTGACCGCGGCGCTGGAAGCGGGCCAGGGCGTGGCGCTCCTTCCCGATTTCATCGTCTGGGATGCGCTTGGGGATGGGCGTCTCATCAAGGTGCTCGAGGATTGGCAGTCGCCGCCGCTGTCGCTCAACATCGTGACGCCCGGCGGCGGTCCGCGTGCTCCCAGGACCCAGGTCCTGGTCGAATTCCTGACCCGCCGCTTCAGTACCGGCGCGGCACCTTGGACGCGGTAGCGCCTTTCAGTGCATGAGGCGGTCGAGGATGCGCCGTTTCAGGGCGGCGAAACGAGGGTCGCCACGGTCGCGCGGGTAGGGCAGATCGATGGATATCGTCGTTTCGATGCGCCCGGGATTGGGCGCCATCACCACGACCTTGTCACCGAGATAGACCGCCTCCTCGACATCATGGGTCACCATGACGACGGAGATGCCCTGCTCCGTCCGGATGCGGTGCAGCTCGTCCTGAAGATAGGTGCGGGTGAGGGAGTCGAGCGCGCCGAAGGGTTCGTCGAGCAGCAGGATCTCCGGCTGGTTGACCAAGGCTCGGGCGATGGCGGCGCGCTGGGCCATGCCGCCGGAGAGCTGGTGCGGATAGGCCTGCTCGAATCCCTCCAGGCGTACGAGCCGGATATGCTCGCATACCAGGTCGCGCTTGGTGGAGCCCGGGAGATCGCTGGCGTCGAGGCCGAGTTCGACATTCTTCGCGACCGTGAGCCAGGGGAACAGGCGATGGTCCTGGAACACGATGCCGCGTTCGGCGCCGATGCCATTGACCGGGATGCCGTCGACCAGGATATCGCCATCATACTGGTCGTCGAGACCGACGATGAGGCGCAGCAGGGTCGACTTGCCGCAGCCGGAGGCGCCGACGACGCTGACGAATTCGCCGGGCGCCACGGCGAGATCGACATCGCTCAGGACCGGCCGCATCCTGCCGCCGACCGCATAGGATTTGCTCAAAGCCTTGATCAGAAGGCTGGCTGCGTGGGTCATCGCTGTATCTCCGCTGTCGAGAGGCCGCGCAGGGCACGGCGCAGGATGAGGTTGAGGCCGTAGCCGACGACGCCCAGGGCCAGGACGCCGAGCAGGACGATATCCATGCGGAACTGCTCGCGGCCGCCTTCGATGAAGGTGCCGAGCCCCTGGCCCAGCCCCATGGCGTATTCGGCGCCGACCGTGCCGATCCAGCCATGCATGGTCGCGAGTTCCAGCCCCACCAGGATACCGGGCAGGGCTGCCGGCACCATCAGCAGCCGCACGCGCCGATGCCAGGAGAGGCGCGCCACGGCGGCGACCTCCCGCAGACGGTCGGGCACGGCGCGTAACCCATCATGGGTGCAGGTCACCATCGGGAAGAAGGCGGATAGCGCGATGAAGACGATCTTGGCGAGATCCTCGGCGCCGAACCAGGCTGTCAGCAACGGTATCCAGGCGAAGACCGTCACCTGCCGCAGGGCGTAGAAGGTGGGGCCGATCGCCCGTTCTACGGTCCTGGACATGCCGAGCCCCAAGCCCAGCAGCAAGCCCGTAGCGATGCCGATCGCGATTCCTATGCCAAGCCGTGCCAGGCTGCGGCCGAGATCCAGCCACAGGCCCTGGCCGATCGGGTCCAGGAAGGGGGCGCCCAGCACCTGGCTTGGAGGCACGATCAAGCGGTTGTGATCGGGGATGGCGCTGGTCCAGAAGACCCATCCGCCGATCAGGAGCACCGGGACGAGCAGGCCGCGCAGAACGGCCGCATCGATGTTCAAGCCAAGGATGGCCAGCGACGTCCTCGGCGGTGCCGTCCGTATCGCGGTGCCGATGCCACTGCCGGGCTGGATGTGGCGTTCGAGACGGCGTGTGCCGAGATCGACAATGGCGCCCAGGATGCCGATGACCAGCATGCCGGCGAGCACGACATCGGTCTGGAACAGGGTCCGGCCCCAGGTCATCATGTAGCCGACGCCCTCGGTGGCGGCCAGCATCTCGACCACCACCAGCGCCACCCAGGCACTGCCGATCGACAGACGCAAGCCCATGAAGATCGCCGGCAGCGTCGCGGGCAGCAGCAGCCGGAAAAGGATGGTGGTCCGACCGAGCCGCAGGACCCTTCCCGCCTCGCGATATGTCCCGGGAATGCTCCGGACGCCGTTGGCGGTCGCCAAGGCCATCGGCACGAAGCTGGCCTTGGCAATGATCAGGTATTTGAGCGGCTCACCAATGCCGAACACCAATATCAGGATCGGCAGCCATCCCAGCGACGGCACCAGCGCCACTGCGCGGAAGATCGGTCCCAGATACTGCTCGGCCCGCGCGGATAGCCCAAGCAGCAGCCCGAAGATCAGGCCAGCGAGGACGCCAAGCCCCAGGCCGATGCCGATGCGGGTCAGGCTGATCTCCAGATTGCCGAGGATGGTGCCGTCTGCGATCAGGTCGCGCAACGTGCCCAGCACCATCACGGGCGGCGGCAGGATCTGCACCGCCACCCATGCGCGGGTCGCGGCCAGCTGCCAGAGGCCCAGCAGGGCCAGGGGCAGCGCGAACGGCAATCCGCAGGCGCCGATCCGGCCGAGCTGCGGCAGCGGCCATGACGCGGCGAGAACCGGGAGATTGGCGCGTGGGTATGACGAACGGGGAACGATGCTCACGAGCGGTCTCCCGATAGCTGCCGGTCTCAGTTCGACGCGAGGCCCGACAGGCCGCGCGGGTGCCAGAAACCCTCATGGCCCGAGGCTTTCAGCGCCGCATCCAGGTAATGGCCGTCGACCCATTGGTTGATGTCGACATCGTGCCGGATCAGCCGCTGATCCCTGGCGAAAGCGATGCCCTTGCGGAAACGATCGAGCACGAAGGGGTCCAGAAGCGGCGTGAAGCGGTTCTTGAAGTCATCGCCGGCGAAATCTTTCACCAGGAGCGCTTCGGGCAAGCCGGATTTCGCCCAGATGCGGATGGCCTCGTCATGGTTCTGCGGCTGCGCCAGCCAATAGGCGGCCTCGACGAAACCGCGCACGACGCGCTCCGTGGCGCCGGGATAGCGTTTCTCGAAATCGGCGGAGACCAGCAGGGATTCCGGCCAGACCGCCTTGGGGTCCTTGGCGGATTCGTAGAAGATTCGCACCACGCCCTTGTCGCGGAGGGTGAGCAGGTTGGTCGTGCCGAAAGTCGCGTCCACGCTGCCGGCCGCCAGTGCCGCCAGCTGGTCGGGCCCCTTGAGGTCGAGGATGGTGACGTCCTTGCCGCTCAAGCCATGGGCCGCCAGGGTCTCCAGCAGCGCCCAATGCAGGATGGTCGCCTTCTGCAGCGTCACCGTGTGGCCCTTGAGGTCGGCGATGGAATGGATCGGCAGGTTCGAGCGGGCGGCGGCGTAGATATGGCTGCCGCCGCCGGACAGCAGCAACCTGGTCTGGACGCCATTGGCCCGGGCGATGATCTGCGGCAGCACGCCATATTGGGCGAAATCGAGCTGCTGATTGGCGAAGGCCTCGTTGATGGCAGGGCCGGTATTGGTGAAATAATTCCACTGCAGCTTGACCGGCGTGCCCTTGAACTGGTCGGCGACGAAGCCTTTCACATGGGCGATGGCGATCAGGCTGGTGCCGAAGGGCAAGCCGTACCCGGCGCCGACCCCGCCGAAGCGGATGGTCGCCGGCAGGTCTTCGGCATGGGCCGCCACGACAGGCAACAACAGGGCGAGGAGGAGCGTCAGCGGCCTCAAAAGGAAGCGGCTCATGGCGTCGTCTTTCAAAGAAGGATTAGGAAAATTGAGCCCAGAACCATCTTTCCCCTCGTCATGGCCGGGCCTGACCCGGCCATCTTCGTGGATCACCGGGTCGAGCCCGGTGATGACGGAAAAGACGGTTCAACTCTCGATTCATATTTCACGGTCAACGCCCTAGTGGTCGTTCAGGCGGAAGCTGTTGTCGACGCCGCGGTGGCGCCGGAAATGCGGGCTCCAGCCGAGGGCGTTGCGATAGCTGCCGAGCAAGGCCGCTTCGTCGAGCGCCAGCTCGTCGACCACGACCGGATGATCGGCCTCGGGGGCGACGAACAGCGCATCCACGGGGCAATACGCCTCGCACATGAAGCAGGTCTGGCAATCCGCCTGCCGCGCGATGATCGGTGGCGCATCCGGCACGGCGTCGAAGACGTTGGTCGGGCAGACGGCGACGCAGATGTTGCAATTGGTGCAACGCTCTTTGCTGACGAGTTCGATCATGCCGCCACCTCCTTTCGTTCCAAGGCGGGGGCGGCACGCCTGGCGACCCACACCTCGTCCAGACCGCCGACGGTCAGGTAGTGGCGCTGGGCGGATTCCTGGCTCGGATGGTCCGAGCGCTTGTGCATGCCGCGCGTCTCGGTCCGCGTCAGCGCGCTGCGATACATCCACCGCGCCGTTGCCGTCATGGCCGCCGCTTCGCGGGCCCGGACCACATGTTCGGCCGAGGCGGCGTCGGCGTTACGGAGTTTGGTCCAGGTAGCGTCGAGCTTGCCCAAGGATTCGGTCAGGGCATCGCCGCTACGGAAGTAGTTCTTCGCATAAGGGAAGACCTCGTCCTGAACGGCTTTGACGACCGCATCGGGATCGAAGGCCCGTTCCCGGCCGCCGGCCAGCGCGGCACCGCCGGCCGGGCGCAGTCGCCGCGCCGATGATTGGACAAGCTGGCGGCTGTAATCGGCTGCTGCTTCGCCCGCCCAGTAACCCGACGACATCGCCCAGGCGGCATTGTGGCTGCCGCCGCCGGTGAAGCCGCCGCAGATGAGTTCGCGCGTCGCCGCATCCCCTGCCGCATAGAGGCCGGGCACGGATGTCGCGCAGCTTTTATCCGTGATGCGCAGGCCGCCGGTGCCCCGCACCGTCCCTTCGAGGCGCAGCGTCACCGGGAAACGCTGGGCAAAGGGATTGATGCCCGCCCGGTCGAAAGGCAGGAAGAAATTCGGCTGCGACGAACGCATGATCGCCTGGACCTTCTCATCCGCCCGGTCGAGCTGGGCGAAGACCGGCCCCTTCATCAGCGCCTCGGCGATGATCGAGCGACGCCGGCTCGTGGCCTCGGGGATGATCGAGCCGTCCTCATAAAAGAAGGTGCCCCATTGGTAGAACCGGGTCTTGGTCACGGTCGAGAAGATCGGGCTGATGGCGAAGGCGTTCGAGAATTCCATGCCCGAAAGGTCGGCGCCGGCCTCGGCCGCCATCAGATAGCCGTCGCCGGTCAGCACATTGGTGCCGAGCGCCTTGCTCAAGAAGGCGCAGCCGCCCGTCGCCAGCACCACCGCCTTGGCGTGGACGCTCCAGCGCGTGCCTTCCTGACGCCGGATGCCGATCGCGCCGGCAACGGCGCCATCCTCGTCGACCAGCAATTCAAGCGCCGGGCTGTGGTCCAATATCCTGGCGCCTGCTTCCTTCACCCGCCGACGCATCAGCCGCATGTATTCGGGACCCTGCAGGCTGTCACGGCGCGAGACGCCTTGATCGTCGAGCGGGAAGGGATAGCCACGCTCGGCCAGCAGGTCGATGTTGTCATGGGTGCGGTCGAGCACCCGCTTCATCCAGGCACGGTCCGCGAGGAACCCGCCCATGGCTTCGCGGCTCGCCATCGCCGCGTCGCGCTTGGCTGGATCCGGCGAGACGTACCAGACACCGGTGCCCGACGGCGCCGTGGCGCCGGAACTGCCGCAATAGCCCTTGTCGGCCAGCACCACGCTGGCGCCCCCGGCCGCAGCGGTGCAGGCCGCCCAGGTTCCGGCCGGGCCGCCGCCGATCACGAGGACGTCCACGTCATGATGTGCGTCGCCGATGGCTGTTCTGGTCGCGCCAAGGCTCGTTTTGCTCGTCATGTCGATCTCCACTGCTCATCCGGCGGGTACCGCCGTCATCAGTGAGGATGATTGGAACGATCGAATGAGTCAATATATTGAATCTTACGATGTTATATTGGAATTTGAATGAATGGCGCGGCTGTAGTGCGAGGTGCATGGCGTTATAACGTTGAAAATGATAAAATATTGACAGGCCCGCAAGGGTCCCGCATTTTGATCCCGTTTTGGGAATTTTTATCCATCCCGGCTGGCACGATGGCGCCGAGCCCCAATCTGCGTCCTATGTCGGCTATCGAGGATGACGCGCTATGAAAACCATCGCCGTGATTGGCGCCGGCTTCAGCGGGACGCTGCTGGCCTTGCATCTGCTGCGACGATGTCCGCCATCGACCCGCATCCATCTCATCGAGCGCAACCGGCAATTCGGGCCGGGCGCAGCCTATGCGACGGGCAATCCTAGCCATCTCCTCAACGTGCCCGCCGGGCGCATGAGCGCCTTCCGTGACCGGCCTCGGGATTTCCTGGATTGGATGGGCACGCAGAACGATGCCCAATACGCGGTCGACGGGCTGACCGAGAAGAGCTTCGTGGCGCGCCAGCGTTTCGGCGCCTATATCCGGGCATTGCTGCTCGACGAAATGCGGCAGAGCCGGAATTTCGGCCGGTTGAAATTGTCGCGGGGCGATGTCGTCTCGCTCGATGACGACGGCGGCCGGCTTACGCTCGATTTCGGTCGCGGCCGCACGGTCGAGGCGGATGTCGCCGTGCTGGCGATTGGTAATTTCCCGCCGGAGCCACCACCCGGTCTCGGCCCCGAAATCCTGGACAGCCCGTTCTATCAGCCCGATCCCTGGGTCCCGGCGGCTGGCGCGCTCGACCCCGCTGCACCGGTGCTCATCATCGGCACGGGGCTGACTACCGTCGATGCGGTCGTCAACCTGCTCGACAAGGGGCATAGGGGACCGATCCACGCCTTGTCGCGCCGCGGCCTGCTGCCGCGCTGCCATGCGATCGATGGTGGCAGCGGCGCCGGTTCACCCCAGATAGCCTTGCCCGGCGGCTTGCGGCAGCTGACGAGGCTGTTGCGCCAGGACAGCCGCGAGGTGATGCGGCGCGGCGGCTCCTGGCAGACGGTCATCGACGAGCTGCGCCCCTTCACCCAGGACATCTGGGCCACCCTGTCGGCGGCGGATCGCCAACGATTCCTGCGCCATCTAAGGCCGTGGTGGGATGTTCACCGGCATCGCATGGCGCCGGCCCTGTCCGATCGCATCGAGGAGGCACGCGCTTGCGGACAGCTCTCGATCCACGCCGGCCGCATCCGCGCCTTTCGGCGCTTCGACGGCGTCCAGGCGGGCGTCGAAGTCTCCTTCCAGCGCCGCCGCAGCGGCGAGATGGCGAGCCTGCGGGTGCGGCGGATCATCAACTGTGCCGGACCCGGCTGCGATTATGCCCGCATCGCGCATCCCTTGATCCGCGGGCTGCTGGATGCCGGTCTGGTGCGGCCGGATCCCATGCATCTCGGGCTGGACGTTACTGCCAACTGCGCCCTCAGGCATCGCGACGGCGCCATCTCCCGCCGGCTCTTCGCCGTCGGACCAGTCACCAAGGGGGCATTCTGGGAAATGACCGCGGTGCCGGACATCCGCCGGCAATGCGAATTCCTCGGCGAATTCCTGGCCAGCCACATCACCTGGCTGCGTTGAGGGGACGCTTGGCGAAGGGCCGCGCCGGCCCCATCTAAGCCCCCATGACCGCGCTGCGCCCCGAAAGCTGGATACGGCCGATGCCGGCGGGGCTGTTCGTCGAGCCGGGCGGCTTCTACATCGATCCGGTGCGCAGGGTCGATCGCGCGATCGTGACCCACGGCCATTCGGACCACGCGCGGCCCGACCAGACACATGTGCTGGCGACGCCTGAGACCCTTGCCATCATGAAGCTGCGCCTGGGCGAACGCGCGGGACGCCGGCACCAGGCCCTCGGCTATGGCGAAACCATCCGCATCGGCGAGGTCGACCTGAAGCTGGTGCCGGCCGGCCATGTGCTGGGCAGCGCGCAGGCCGTGCTGGAATATCGCAGCCAACGTGTCGTCGTTTCCGGTGATTACAAGCGCCGGCTCGACCCGACATGCAGGCCCTTCGAGGTTGTGCCCTGCGACCTCTTCGTCACCGAGGCGACGTTTGGGCTACCTGTGTTCCGCCACCCGGACGCCAGGCAGGAAATCGACCGCCTGCTGCACTCTGTCCGGCTGTTTCCGGAGCGCTGCCACCTGGTCGGCGCCTATGCGCTGGGCAAGGCACAGCGGGTGATCGCGACGTTGCGCGCGTGCGGCTACGACGCGCCGATCTATATCCATGGCGGGCTCCTCGCCATGTGTGATCTCTACCAGGCCCATGGCGTGGAACTCGGCGAATTGCGCCATGTCACCGGTGTTCCCAAATCCCAGCTCGAAGGGCAGATCGTGGTGGCGCCGCCTTCGGCGATGAATGATTTGTGGTCGCGGCGCCTGCCGGACCCGCTGGTCGCCTTCGCCTCCGGCTGGATGCGGGTCAAGCAGCGCGCCCGCCAGCGCGGGGTCGAGCTGCCGCTGGTGATTTCGGACCATGCGGATTGGGACGAGCTGGTCCAGACCATGCGCGACGTCCAGGCGCCGGAGATCTGGGTTACCCACGGCGGCGAGGAAGCGCTGATGCGTCAGGCGAGCCTCATGGGACTGAAGGCGCGTGCCCTTTCCCTGGTGGGCTATGATGACGAGGATGAGACGTGATCCGTTTCGCTCGCTTCCTCGACGATCTGCTGTTCACGCCGCAGCGCAACGGCAAGCTCAGGCTTATGGTCGAATATTTCCGCACCATTCCCGATCCCGATCGCGGCTGGGCGCTGGCGGCGCTGACCGGCAGCCTCGATTTCGCCGAGGTGAAGCCGGCGGCGATCCGCGCGCTGGCCGCGGCTCGCGTCGATGCCGAGCTTTTCGGCTGGTCCTATGATTTCGTCGGCGATTTGGCAGAGACGGTGGCGCTGATCTGGCCGGCAGGGTCCCATGACGACCACGCGGCCGAGCCGGTCGAGGATGACGACACGCTGTCACTGACGGCCATCGTGACGGCGCTGTCCCAGGCCAAGCGCGGCCAGGCGCCGGATCTCTTGGCCGGCTGGATGGACCGGCTGGGCCCCACGGCGCGCTGGGCCTTGTTGAAGTTGGTGACCGGCGGGCTGCGGATCGGCGTTTCGGCCCGGCTCGCCAAGACCGCGCTCGCCCAATTCGGCAGCCAGCCGATCGAGGCGGTGGAGGAGGTCTGGCATGGGCAGAAGCCACCTTATGGGCCGCTTTTTGCCTGGCTCGACGGCCGGACCAGCCGACCGGATGCCGGCGAAGGGCCGATCTTCATGCCGCTGATGCTGGCCAACCCCTTGGAGGACGAGGATTTCGCCGCCCTCGATCCCACGCTTTATTTCGCCGAATGGAAATGGGACGGCATCCGAGTGCAACTGGCGGCGCGGGGCGGGGAGAAGCGTATCTGGTCGCGTGGCGCCGATGATGCCTCGGCCGCATTTCCCGAGATGATCGAGGCGATGCCGGCGGATGTCGTGCTCGATGGCGAATTGCTGGTCGGCGAGGCGGCCAGTGGTTCAGGGGGCGAGGTCCGGCCGTTCAACGATCTGCAGCAGCGCCTCAATCGCAAGGTGCCGTCTGTGGCGATGCTGAAGGAGTATCCGGCCTTCGTCCGGCTCTATGATGCGCTCTATATCGGCGGCGCCGATCTTCGGGGCTTGCCGCTGGAGGCGCGGCGGCAGCATCTGGAGGATTGGTACCGGGCAGCGCCGCGCCCACGCCTCGACCTGTCGCCGCTCATCCCCTTCGCCGATTGGGCCGAGCTTGGCCGTCTGAGGGACGGTGCGCGCGAGGCCGGCATCGAGGGGCTGATGGTCAAGCGCCGGGACTCGACCTACGTTTCCGGCCGGCCGAAGGGGCCATGGTTCAAATGGAAGCGCGGCGCGCTGACGCTCGACTGCGTGCTGATGTATGCCCAGCGCGGCCATGGCAAGCGCTCGTCATTTTATTCCGACTACACCTTCGGCGCCTGGACGCCGGCGGGCGAGCTGGTGCCGGTCGGCAAGGCCTATTCGGGTTTCACGGATGAGGAGCTGCTGCTGCTCGACCGCTGGGTGCGTCACCATACGACCAAGCGCTTCGGCCCGGTGCGCGAGGTCGAGCCGGGGCTGGTGCTGGAGATCGCCTTCGACAGCGTGCATACCTCGACCCGGCACAAATCCGGCCTCGCCATGCGCTTTCCGCGTGTCCACCGCATCCGTTGGGACAAGCCGATCGCCGAAGCGGATACGGTGGAGAACCTCAAGCGGCTGATGTGAGGGGCTCTGCGGCGTGTTTGCGGCCCTAATTATTTCGGCATCGTGTCCTGCACCAGATGCGCGCGCTTCGGCAGATGGTGCCTGGCCAGGCAATCATCGACATAGAGGTCGCGATTGTGCAGCGAGGTCCAGTTGGTGTTGGGGTACTTCTCGTTCGCCTGCTTGATGCAGAGATCGCTTTGTGCCCAACGGCTCTGCGAGGTCGCCTGCACCGAATCCGGGGGCCGAATCTGCGCCAGCGCCGGGGATGCTGCCACCAGCAGAAGAGTGGACAGGCCCAGGATATTCATCGGCATCTTCGTCGGCGTCGTCATTGGCTTGAGCCCTTGTCGTTGCGTATGAAGCGCAATCTAGGCAACAGAAGTGACAATCCCAAGGCCACCACTGCGATCGCGACCGGAATGATCCAGCCCTTGCCGCCCAGCATGGCCTGGCTGCCGGCGGCACCCAGATCGGCATAGAACACGGTCATCGGCGCGATGCCGACCAGCGTGCCGATGGTGTAGGCCACGAACGGGATGGAGGTCAGGCCGAAGGCGTAGTTGACCGGCGTGTGCGGCATGACCGGCACCAGGCGCAGGATCGCCACGGTGCGCCAGCCGCCGCGTTCGGCCCGGACCAGGAAGTCGCCGAATTTCGGAATCGTCTCCGGCTTGATCCAGCCGGCATTGAGGTAGCGGGCCAGGACGAAACAGATGATGGCGCCGCCGACGCCGCCG
>DATJJW010000083.1:0-5138 GCA_035491935.1 Allostellaceae bacterium
GGAGCGGGCGCCGCGATCGTTCTGGCCGGCATCGCGCTGACGGTGATCCCGGGGCGGGGCTCAACAGGGTGATCATGACGCTGGATTGCAGCAGGAGTCGGGTGGCCAACACCGTGCTCGCTTCCAACCAAATCGAGATGATGCTTATCTCAACGTTTCTGCAACGCAGAAGATTGGTCTGGAACCGGCGCTCCGTTACGCTCGGCTTCCCAAGCTTGGCCGTGTAGTACCAAGCGGCGGTAGTCCTGGCTTGTCCGTGGCGCCTTCGACAAAGCAGATCCCTGGCAAAGATGGAGCTGAAATCAGCAAGACGTGGATGGTCGGCCTTCGCCGACCATGACGAGGACAGGTCGGGACTTTCGATAGCTGATATAAAGGCTTACAACACAGGGCACCCTTGTTTGGCGTTGAGACGAGGCTGGGGAGCATGCGGCGGGTTTTGAAATTAATATCCAAAGTTCTTGTCACGATTGTGCTTCTGGGGGTCATGGGGTTGAGCGGCTGGCTTACCTTCAGCCCACCCGATGGACTGCTGTCCGCCTCGGCCTATGCGGCAAAGATGGTTTGCTCGAACGTGTTCATTGCCAAACGCGACGCGGATGCGGTCATTGGAACCGACGTGGAGTTCGTGCTTCCTCGTATCGTCAAACGTATGAAGATCAGCATCGAGACCGCCAACCAGCGTGTCGAGGTCGCATATCTGGGCCTGTTCGCCAAACGCTACGCCCAGTATGAGGAGGGACGCGGTTGCACATTGGTCTCAAAGAACGAAATCCCTGACCGTGCCGCGCCGCCTTTGCCGCCAGCAACGTCTGACGCGTTGTGGCCGGCTGGCGAGAGGGTAGAATTCTCCGACGACAAGCGTTTGCTGGCGGCGCTGAATGATCCGGCTCTCCAGGGACCTGGCATGCGCGCGATCGTCGTCGTCCATGATGGGCGCATTGTCGGCGAGATCTATGGCGAAGGCTTCAACGCTTCGACGCCCTTGCTCGGCTGGTCGATGACGAAGTCCGTGAACACGGTCCTGGCCGGCATGGCGATCAAGGACGGAAAGCTTTCGCTCGATCGCAAAAATCTGTTTCCGCAATGGGAGGGCGACGCGCGTGCGGAAATCTCGGTGGCCGATTTGATGGCCATGACAAGCGGATTGGAATGGAATGAAGATCAAGGCAATTCTCCCGACCCTGGACGATTGGAGAATCTTGCAAGGGATGCGGCGGCGTTCGCGAGAGACCGCGCGCTTGTCGCCCCGCCCGGAACGAAATTCAACTATTCCGGCGGCTCCTCCGTCCTATTGGCGCGGCTCTGGCAGAACGCGATTGGAGCGGAGGCGCGAGCTTATCCGCGGGAGCGGCTGTTCAAGCCCCTGGGCATGACCGGCGCTGTTCTCGAATCTGACCCTTCAGGCACATTCCTTGGCGAAGGCTTTCTCTACGCCAATGCGCATGATTGGGCGCGCTTCGGCGAGTTCTTGCGCCTGGGCGGAGATTGGAACGGTGAGCAGCTTGTGCCTATGGGTTTCGTCGATTACATGCGCTCGCCCGTGCCAGCGTCCGACGAGGGACATGGCCCGGTCTACGGTCGCGGAGGGGTTTGGTTGGCGCGGGGCGAAGGATTCAACCTCCCCGCCGACACGTTCATGATGCAAGGACACCTCCGCCAGGTGATCACGATCATCCCCTCGCGGAAACTGGTGATCCTGCGCATGGGATTAACGCGGGAAGATATTGGCTACGGCGTCGCGAAGCTCCTGTACGCGATTGTCGCGGCGTCGCGAGAGTTCCAGCCAGTGCGCTGATCTAGCCCGTCTTTCCCACAGTCTGCGCGCATGCCGGCTAGAGCTTTTTCCGATCGATAGGGGTCGATGGAGCCGGCCTTGGGATCGTGGGCTACCGACTGCGAGATGCCGATCCGGCCGCAAGCATGGATGCGTTTCCAAAGCGCGCTTGCGCTTTGGCCGCCGGAGGCTTGCTTGCCTTTGCGCTGAAATGCCCTGGGGCTGTGGTGGAATGCCCGGAAGGGGGCATTCCACCGGGCTGACGATCGTGGTGGTGGCGTTCGCGTAAAGGAGGAAGGCTGGGTTTGGGTGCGTCGGCGCGACCCTCACCCTCCCACTGCTTCGCAGTGGGCCCCTCCCTCTCCCGCAGTGCGGGAGAGGGGCTTTGATCGGTGGCAGATTCCCTATCCTCGCAATTCGGGAATCACCCACAGCGGCGTCTCGCCGCGTTCCACGCGCTGGACGTTGTCGAAGGCGTTGCGGAAGCGTTTGAAGCGGTTGTCCCAGGTGGGGCCGGCGAGATGGGCGGTCAGGATGACGTTGTCGAGGCCGAAGATCGGGTTGTTCGGCTGGGGCGGCTCCTGCTCGAACACGTCGAGCCCAGCGGCAAGGATGGTGCCGTCGGAGAGGGCCGTGTGCAGCGCCACCTCGTCCACCACCGGGCCGCGGCAGGTGTTCACCAGGATGGCGGATTTCTTCATCAGGCCGAGCTCGCGGGTGGAAATCATGTGCCGGGTGGAGGCGAGCAGGGGGACGTGCAGGCTGACGATGTCGGAGGTTTGCAGCACCTCGTCCATCAGGCGGAACTTGGCGCCGATCGCGTCCTCGGCATCCTCGTTCAGGCGGGCGACGTCGTAGTACTGGATGCGCATGCCGAAGCCGCGGGCCATGCGGGCGACCTTCTTGCCGATCGTGCCCAGGCCGATGATGCCCAGGGTGCGGCCTTCGAGCTCGTAGAGGTGCTTGTCCTGCCAGTCATTGCCGCGCCAGCGGCCGGCGGCGACGTTCTGGTGCTGCCAGATCAGCCGGCGGGAGACGGCGAGCATCAGCAGGATGGCGTGCTCGGCCACCGCCACCGAATTGGCGCCGCCATTGTTGGAGATCGGCACGCCGGCGCGCTTGGCCGCGTTCACGTCGCAGCGGTCATAGCCGGCGGAGAGGAGCTGGACCAGTTTCAGCTTGGAGGCCGAGCGATAGAAGGCGTCGTCCATCGAGGCGTCGCCGAGGCCGACGAGGTATTTCATCTCCGGCACGGCGGCACGGAACTCGGCGGAGTTGGGCTGGGTGATGACGAGGTCGTAACCCCGTGGCGCCATGTCGGTGGCGATCTCGATATCCGCCTGCCCGTTGGGCACCAGCACGATCTTCGAAGGCATGCGTTTCTTCCCCTCTTGGCCCGGCTCAGCGCCCCTTGAAGACGGGCCGGCGTTTTTCCATGAAGGCGCGGCGGCCTTCGACAGTTCGGCAACGGTGCGCTTGACCGCCTGCATGGTCAACGGGACGTTCCCGGCGATCGTGGCACAATAGGAACGGACATGGTCCTCCGGGATGGCGTCGGCGGTCGGAAGAGCCTCCGGCGGCCAAAGGGCTGGCGCCCTTTGGAATGGCACTCGTGCTGGCGGCTGGATCGGCTTCCTTCGATCGCAAACCCATGATCTCGCCTCGGGCGCCGGCGAAGCCCAGAATCCTCGGGACCGCACCGAACTGGCGGGGTTCGCAAGGTTGATTGCCTGCGGCGCAAGCAAGGAAGCAGTTATCACCCGAAGGCCGGTGCCCCAGCCGCCAGCACGAGTGCCATTCCAAAGGGCGCCAGCCTTTTGGCCGCCGGAGGCCCTGCCTTCCCTACCGCGCCGCCATGATGAACAGCCGGCGGAACGGCAGCAGCGTGGTGCCATCGGAGCGCGGCGGGTATTCGGGCCGCAGGGCGTCGGCGTAGGTGCGCAGGAAGTCGCGGCGCAGGCCGGCGGGGAGCTTGTCGAGGAAGGGTTTCAGGCTGGTGCCCGTGGCCCATTGCACCACGGCGTCCTCGCCGTTGAGCACGTGGAGGTAGGTGGTCTCCCAGATGTCCAGTGTCGCGGTCAGCGGGCGGAGCAGGTCCCAGTATTGGCCTGGCTCGAGGATGGATGGGGCGGCGCCGACATCGATCAGCCGCTCGGCCCAGGGGCCGTTGGCGGCGACGTCGTGCTGGAGCGCGCGCAGCGGGGCGTTGTGCATGGCCGGCATCTGCACCGCGAAGGTGCCGCCCGGGGCGATTTGGGCGAGCAGGCGCGGGAACAGGGTGGCATGGTCGCCGAGCCAGTGCAGGGCGGCGTTGGAGTACAGCACGTCGACCGGGGCCGCCGGGGTCCAGGTACCGAAATCGGCTTCGACGAAGCTGCATTTCGGGGCCGCCTCGCGCGCCTTCTCGAGCATCGCGGCCGAGCCGTCGACGCCGCCGACTTTCGCCTTGGGCCAGCGCGCGGCCAGCAGGGCGGTGACGTTGCCGGCGCCGCAGCCGAGGTCGATCACGGTCTTCGGCGCCTCGGCCGGTACCCGGGCCATCAGGTCCAGTGCCGGGCGCAGCCGTTCGTCGGCGTAGCGCAGGTATTGTTGCGGGTCCCATTGCATTGCGGCTTATCCTTCGGAACTATGGCGTTTTGCCGCGGCCGAAGCCTCGCGGCACATGGTGGCGGCGCGGTCCATCGCCTTGGCGACCACTTCGGCCGCCTGGCGTACCGCCGGGTCGTCATGCCGCTCCAGCCGTTCGGCCATCAGCAGCGCCGGCGACAGCGCGCCGCGGAGGTCATGGGTCAGCCGGCTGACCGACATGGCGAGCTCGCCCACCTTCGACTGAGCCAGCGCCTCGGCATTGCGGCGGTTGAACCACACCGCGATGCCGCCCAGGCCGAAGCCGAGCAGCAGGGCGCCGGCAATGAAGCCGAACTCATCCATCGCCTGCTCCGACCGCAAGATCGTATGTGCGAGTCGCCATCCTGCCAAACTGAGCCGGACGGCGCATCAAGGCAACCATGCCAGCAGGCGGACGAGTCGTTTTGTTCCTTCAGCGAAAAGCCTTGGCGCGAAGAAGGCGCCGGCGGCCCGTTTGGGCGCCTCGGCGAGGGTGGGATAGGGCACGATCATCCCGGCCAGGGCCGCAAGCGGGATGCGCCGGGCGATGGCGAGCGTCCAGGCGCCAAGCATTTCGCCGGCATGGGCGGCGAGGATGCCGACGCCCAGCACCCGGCCGCGCCGGGTGACGACCAGCTTCACCAGGCCGTCCGGCCGGCGTTCGGCCTGGGCGCGGTCGTTCTCGGCGATCGGCCAGCGCAGCACGCGGATGTCATGGCCGGCGGCGCGCGCCTCGTCCTCGGTCAGCCCCACC
>DATJJW010000084.1:0-7655 GCA_035491935.1 Allostellaceae bacterium
AGCCGGCCAAAGCCCATTTCCACAGATTATTCACAGATGATTTTTCCGTAAAATAATCAAATTAAATCAGTGTATTACAGAGCTTCCGATCCTGATATGTCATAACTGGAATAAGAAGCTTCGAAGCCTGATCGGCGATCAATCGGCCAATCAGCCTTCACAGATCGTTCACAGATTTTTTTGACGTTAAATAACTAAATTAAATCAATAGCTTATAGTGTGCCCAGTTCTCGAAGCGTTAGGCCTTCCGGAGGCACCTAAAACGAAAAACCCCGCCGAGCGATCGGCGGGGTTTTTGTTGCCAGTATCATCATGGCCGGGCTGCTGTTTAGCCCGGCCATGACGCGTTTTAGAGATGCGGGATTAGGCCTGGTCCTTCTCCGCATTCGGGTCGATGCGGACGTCGACGACGACGACGTTGCCGGCTTCGGCCAGCGCGATGGCTTCGGCCAGCATCGCCGGCAGATCGGCGGGGGTCATCGCCGGGCCGATGCCGATCGCGCCCTGGCCCTCGGCCATCTTGACCATGCTGATCTCGGGATCGGCCATGCGCATGCCGATCCACTTGTTCTCGATCGGCCGGCCACGGCGCTCGGCCATGCGCAGCTGATGCTCCTCGTCGTTGAAGAAGCTCTGGTTGTTGACGACGCAGACCAGCATCGGGATGCGGTAATGCACCGCGGTCCAGAGCGCGGTCACGCCCATCAGATAGTCGCCGTCGCCCAAGAGCGCGATCGGCAGACGGCCGGAGCCCTTGAGTGCCAGCGCGCCCCCCACCGAGATGCCCGGGCCGCCGCCGATGCCGCCGCCGCCATCGCCGCCGATGAAGTCGAGCGGATGACGGTAGTCCCAATCCTTGCCCTTCCACGAGGTCGGCAGATGCAGGAGAGAGACCCTGCGTTCGCCGACGGCGTGGCGCAGCGCCAGCGCGAACTCGGCCGGGCGGCTGATACCATCCTTACGCGGCTCGAAAGCCGGTATGGGACGGCGCGGCGGCGGGTTGGCGGCAGAATATTTGGGCGTCGGGTTGAGACCCAGCTCCTTGATCAGCGGCACGACGATGGAGTCGGGCTCGCAGGCCAGGAAGATGTCGGCCACCGGCAGGGCCATATGGTCCATACTCCAGCCATTGTGGATGTGGTGGTCGACCGAGACCTGGATGACCTTGGCCGTCGGCAGCTCCTTGCCGAACACGCCCTTGAACAATCCTGCGAGGTCCAGCCAGTCGAGGCTGATGATGACGTCGGCCTCCTTCAGCGCCTTCCTGGCGGCGTCATGCGGGCGTTTGAACGGCGCGCCCAGATGCAGTGGATGCTCGGTCGGGAAGGCGGCGCCCGGACGCTGGCTGGTCAGCACCTTGGCGCCCAGACCTTCGGCGAGCGCGATGCGCGCGTCCCAGGCGGCCTCGCCGCGCGTGACGCGACCGGCCAGAAGGACCGGGTTCTTGGCGCTCTTCAGCAGGGCCGCGATCCGGGTGATCTCTTCGGCCGGAGCGGATGAGGGCACCGCGGGGGCGGCGAAACGTTCGAGGGCGATCGGCGGGGGCGGCTCCGTCAGCTCCATCTCCTGCACGGTCGAATCGAAGTTGATATAGGCCGGGCCCGCGGGCGCGGTCTGGATAATGCGCCAGGCGCGCAGCAAGGCTTCGCGTGCGGCCGCGGGCGAAGCCGGCTGGTCGTCCCATTTGATGTATTGGCGGATCATCGCGGCCTGATCGCGCACGGTGTGCAGCCAGTCGGTCCAGGGCCGGCGCAGCGCCGCATCGACCGGGCCGGTCGCGCCCAGGATCAGCATCCCGGCGCGGTCGCACCAGGCATTGAAGATCGCCATGGTCGCGTGCATCAGGCCGACATTGGAGTGAACCGCGGCCGCCATCGGCTTCTCGGTCACCTTGAAATAGCCCTGGGCGATGGCGATGGCGTGCTCCTCATGCAGGCACAGCAGCATCTTCGGGTTCACATTGCCCAGGCGGTTGACCAGGCTGTCATGGATGCCGCGATACGAAGCGCCGGGATTGAGCGCGATATAGGGGATGTCGAAGGCGCGCAGCGTGTCGGCGATGACGTCGCTGCCGAACAGTGCGTTGTTCGGCACACCCGAGACCGGGCTTTCGACCTTGCCCATCTCAGGGTCGGGCAGGGATGTGGGGGCGGGCTTCGGGTCGGACATGGTCGGGCACTCTCCTCCTGGCGCGGATACGAGGCAGCGGGCAGCAGATCGGCTCAATGCCCGTGCCACAAGTTATTAATAATTGGGGTGGTTAGTTCTACTGGTTGAACTTGCCCGAGCTCAGGTCATGCCGTGGCATAAACGACGCGGTCGCCAGTATTCGATCGCGATCTCACCAAACATGATGGCCTCCCTCGGGTATTATTATAGCGGGCCTAGTCTTGGCTGGGGTGAACTCTAGCCTTCGCCAGGCAGCTTATGCCATGGTTAGTTCATCCGTGTAGCCATTGGCAAAGCCCATTGACGGCCTATACGGTATTATCCCATACCAGTTTGTCAAAAGATAAAACGACGGGGACGGTAACCCCGGATGCCAAGAACAACAAAAGTCAGGGACGCCATGAAATTCTCGACCATCGCCTCGGCCGCTGCAGCTGTATTCGCGCTTTGCCTCGGTACTGCCCATCCCGCTTCCGCGGCCGATGACGCCGGCGGATTCTTCAAGGGCAAGGTGCTGCGCATCGTCGTGGGCTCGCCCGCCGGTGCCGGCTATGACGTCAATGCCCGCAACTTCGCCAAGTATTTCGCCGACCACATTCCCGGCAAGCCGACCATCATCGTGCAGAACCAGGGCGGTGCCGGCAGCATCATCATGGCGAACACGCTTTACAGCACCGGCTCCTTCGACGGGCTGACGGTGGGGGCGAGCCTGGGTGGTATCGTGACGGCGCAGCTCCTGAACCCCAAGGGCGTCCGGTTCGACGCGCGCAAGCTGATCTGGCTCGGCACCACGACTCAAGAGGTGCATGTCACCTACGTGTGGCACACGGCACCGGTGAAGACGTTCCAGGATTTGCTGCACACGACGCTGATCGTTGGCGCCCAGGGGCCGGGCGCCTCGCAATGGGATTATCCGATGATCGCCAACGCGCTGCTCGGCACGAAATACAAGATCATCTCCGGCTACGAATCGACGCCGGCGATCCACGCCGCCATGGAGCGTGGCGAGATC
This sequence comes from Allostellaceae bacterium, assembly GCA_035491935.1. Taxonomy (GTDB): domain Bacteria; phylum Pseudomonadota; class Alphaproteobacteria; order ATCC43930; family CGMCC-115725; genus DATJJW01. The sequence continues at coordinate 3,182 of DATJJW010000084.1, forward strand.
ATGGGCAATGGCGCATCCGCCTACACCACGCTGCAGACGATCAGCCCGCAATGGCTGACCGAGAAGAAGGTCAACATCATCCTGCAATGGGGCGACAAGACTTATCCGGCGCTCAAGGACGTGCCGCGCGCCTATGACCTCGCCAAGACCGATGCCGACCGCCAGGCGATCAAGCTGGCGCAGATCCGTCTGCTGTTCGGCAAGCCGTTCTTCCTGCCGCCGGGCGTGCCGGCCGATCGGGTGGCCGTGCTGCGCAAGGCCTTCGACGATACGGTGCGCGATCCGCGTTTCATCGCGGATGAGAAGACCACGCGTCTCGATGTCGATCCACTGACCGGCGAGCAGGTGACCAAGGCCCTGAACGAGGTCTATGCCTATCCGCCGGCGGTGGTGCAGCGGGTGCGGAACATCCTGGCCGGCAAGTCATCCTGAGCCACCGATGGACACAAGTGTATTGCATGCGGCCGGTGAGGCCTTTTGGCTTATCGCCGATCCGCATCGCCTGATCTTCCTGTTCGGCGGCGTGTGCATGGGGTTGGCGCTGGGCATCCTGCCCGGCATCGGTGGCGTCGCCGGCACCGCTCTGCTCCTGCCCTTCACCTACAACCTCGATTCGCCGACGGCGATGGCGCTGCTGCTGGGGCTGGCGGCCACGACCGCGACCGCCGATCCGATCTCGGCCATCGTGCTGGGCGCGCCCGGCCATGCGGCTTCGGCCGCCACCACGCTCGACGGCTATCCCATGACCCAGCGCGGCGAGGGCGGCCGAGCCTTGGGCGCGTCATACATGTCGGCGATGCTGGGCGGGCTGTTCGGCGCCTGCCTGCTGGGCTTAACGCTGCCGATCATGCGGCCGATCATGCTGCATGTCGGCGCCCCCGAGCTGCTGGCGCTCGCCGTCTTCGGCATTTCCATGGTCGCCGTGCTCTCCGGCAACACGCCCTTGCGGGGCCTGACAGCGGCCTGCTTCGGCATGATGCTGTCGATGATCGGCCAGGACACCCAGGTGGGCCAGCTGCGTTGGACCTTGGACAGCCTCTATCTCATGGACGGGCTGCCGTTGGTGCCGCTGACGCTCGGCGTCTTCGCGCTGCCGGAGCTTTGCGACCTGCTGGTCGGCCGGACCTCGATCGTGCGCGACATCAAGCCGATGGACACCAAGATCGGGTTGATGCTGGGCATCCGCGACTGCTTCCAGAACTGGTTCCTGATCTTGCGCTGCTCCTGGATCGGCTCGGCCATGGGGGCGGTGCCGGGCATCGGCGCCAGCGTCATCGACTGGCTGTCCTATGGCCATGCGCTGCGCACCGAGAAGGGCGCGCAGCAGACTTTCGGCACCGGCGACGTACGCGGCGTCATCGCCGCCGAGAGTGCCACCAATTCGCGCGAGGGCGGCGCGCTGATCCCGACCATCGTCTTCGGCATTCCCTCCTCGGCCGGCATGGCGATCCTGCTCGGCGCCTTCCTGATGCATGGGCTGGTGCCGGGGCCGGAGATGCTGACCAAGAATTTGAACATCAGCTACGCCATGGTCTGGTCGATCGCGATCGCCAACCTTCTGGGTTCCGGGCTCTGCTTCCTGTTCAGCGGGCAGTTCGCCAGGCTCGCCATGCTGCGCTACACGCTGATCCTGCCCATCGTACTGAGTTTCGTGTTCCTCGGTGCCTTCGAGGGCAAGCGTGAATGGGGCGACCTCATCGCGCTCTTGGCTTTCGGTGTGCTCGGCTGGGCCTTCAAGCATTGCAAATGGCCGCGTCCGCCGCTGGTGCTGGGCTTCATCCTGGGGTCGGTCCTGGAACGCTACATGTTCATTTCGATCCAGCGCTACGATCTTGCCTGGCTGACCCATCCTGTGGTGGTGATCCTCTTCGCCATGGCGGCGCTCAGCCTGCTTCGGCCGCTCTTCCAGGACATGCGGCGCCGGGGCGGCCTCAACGGCATGCTGTCGGGCTTCGGCCGGCCCAGCTTCAAGGCGCGGAGCCTGCTGCCGGTGTTCCTCCTCTGCCTGTTCACGGTGATGATGCTTCAGGCCGTGACCTGGGACATGGCGGCCAAGATCATCCCGGTGATTGTCGGTTCCGGCGCGCTCCTCTTCGGCACGCTGGCGCTGATCAACGAGGTGTTCAAGCTGCCGGTGGCCGCGGCTCCGGCGGGTGCCGACCTGTCGCCGGCCGAGGCGGCGGGTGCGTCGGCAGCCGGTTCGGCAGGCGCCGGGCAGCACGGTCGGCACATGGATGTCGGCAGCAGGCTCGACCATCTCGACCGCTGGACCATCATCAGGCGCGGTGCGTGCTTCTTCCTGTGGATGGTGGGCTTCATGGTCTCGATGAGCATCATCGGCTGGATTCCGTCGGTGCCGATCTTCATCGCCGCCTTCATGCGTGTCGAAGGGCGGGAGCGCTGGCGTACCATCGCCATCGTCGCGGGGATCATGACCTTGTTGATCTATGGCGTCTTCGACCAGCTTCTGGAGATCCCCTGGCTGCCTTCCTGGCTCGGGACGACATTCCCGAACCTGAAGTTCATCCCCAGCGTTTAGGCGGACCGATATGAGGCGCCGGGTCGGCCTGATCATTCCGTCCTCCAACCGTATGGTCGAGGGGGAGATGCTGGCCGCGTTCCTGCCCGGCGCGCAACCGCATGTCACGCGGCTGCGCATCACTGGCGCCCATCATGTGGACCTGGAACGGCTGCTGGAGATGGTCGGGGAGGCGACGCAGCTGCTGCTCGATGCCCGCTGCGACGCCATAGCCTTCCACTGCACGGCGAATTCGATGGAAGCCGGGCCCGAGGGCGAGGCGGCGATCCTGGCGGCGATGCGGGCGGCCGGCGGCACTCACGTCACGACAACGGCGACCGCGATCCGCGCCGCCTTCGAGACCTTGGGCGCGCGGCGCATTGTGCTCGTGACCCCTTACGGGCCGTCGGTCACCGCCAAGGAGGCGGCCTTCCTCGGCAGTGTCGGCATCGAGGTCGTGCATTGGCGGGCTTTCCAGCTTGCCGGCAGCGATGCCTATTGCTCGACCCCGGCACGTTTCTGGCGCGACGGGGTATTGGCCGAACGGCGCGAGGCGGCGGAGGCGTATCTGGTGAGCTGCGCCAACATCTCGGTTTTCCCGGTGGTGGCCGAGATCGAGCGGGAATTGGGCCGGCCGGTGGTGACCAGCAACCAGGCGGTGCTGTGGCACCTGCTGCGCCTCGCAGGCACCGAAGCCGGGGCGGACCTGCCGGGCCGGCTGTTCGATGCAGGCAGGGAGGCAAGGACGTGAACAGGCTGCTCGCGGCACTGGCGGCGTTGGGTCTGGTATTGGCCGCAACATCCGCCAAGGCCGATGATTTCTTCCGGGGCAAGACCATCCGCATCATCGTCGGTGGGGCGGCTGGTGCCGGCTATGACCTCAACGCCCGCATCCTTGCCCGCTACATGCCGGACCACATTCCCGGCAAGCCCAGCATCGTCGTGCAGAACCAGATGGGCGCGGGCAGCCTGATCATGGCCAATTCGGTCTACAACAATGGCAGCTTCGACGGGCTGACCATCGGTGCGGGATTCGGCGGCATCGTCACCGCCCAGCTGCTGCAGCCGAAGGGTGTGCATTTCGACGCTCGCAAGCTGATCTGGCTCGGCACCACGACCCAGGACACCCAGATCGCCTATGTCTGGGCGGCGACGCCGGTGAAGACCTATCAGGACCTGCTGCACACCGAGACGCTGGTCGGTGCCGAGGGGCCGGGCGCCAGCCAATGGGACTATCCGATGATCGCCAATGCGGTGCTTGGCACCAAATTCAAGGTGATCTCCGGCTATGGCAGCACGCAGCAGATCCATGCCGCCATGGAGCGGGGGGAGCTGATGGGCAATGGCGGGACTTCCTATAGCTCGTTGGCCACGCTCGAACCGCAGTGGCTGGCGCAGAGGAAGGTCAACATTCTGCTCGTCTGGGGCGAGAGGTCCCTGCCGCCCCTGGCTGGTATCCCGCGCGCCATTGATTTGGCCAAGAACGATGCCGACCGCCAAGCGATCGGTCTCGCCATTGCGCGGCTGGTGGTCGGCAAGCCGTTCTTCCTGCCGCCGGGCGTGCCGGCGGATCGGGTCGAGATTCTACGCCGCGCCTTCGATGCCACCATGAAGGACCCGGGCTTCCTCGCCGAAGAGGCGAAGACCAAGCTCGACGTCTCGCCGCTTTCGGGCGAGGAGGTGACGGCGACGATCAACCGGATCTATGCGACCCCGCCCGCCGTCATCGATCGGGTGCGCGACATCCTGACCGGCAAGGCGAAATGATCGTCTGAGGCAGGTGGGGCCTAGCGCAGCTCGTAGATGATATCGGCGCCCATGCGGCGGAAACGCACTTTAGCCAGCATGCCGTCCCGGGTGAACCAGACCTCACGCTTCAGCTTGGCGCCGATCAGGTCATAGTGATGGGCGGGCGTGTCGGTCCCGCGCACCGTGATCGTGTCCATGCCCAGATCC
>DATJJW010000085.1:0-8032 GCA_035491935.1 Allostellaceae bacterium
ATTGTAGCTGGCATCGCCGGTCTTGATCGCATTGATCGAGACCTTGGCGCCCTTCTTCAAGAGCTTCGTGTTGCCGGGCACCAGCTTCACGATCACGGTCTGCTTGACGACCTTGATGTCCTTCTGGCCGCCCTTGTAGGCGACGGTCAGGCTCTTCGAGGTCTTGCCCTTGATGTCGCCGACCGTGCCGTTGGTCATCTGCGACTTCGGCATTTCCCAGGGACGGTTGCCTTCGCCCCGGCCACGCATCGATTCCGGGAAGATCGTGACTTCAGTGGCGACCAGCGCGCCATCCGCCTGTTCCATGGCGCCGACGCCGACGAAGTTGCCCTTCTTGACGCTCCTCAGCGTGGTCTTCTCGACCAGCACGTAGGTGGTGTTCGGCATCAGTGCGATGGTGGAGGTGGCGCCGCCCAGCGAAGTGAAATCGATATGATCCTTGTGCACGCCGGTGATGGTGCCGTGCAGACGGGTGGGCTTCACCGCCGGTTTCGCCGCCGGTGCTGTCGGTGCCGGTGCTGTCGGTGCCGGGCCCTTCATGGCCGGTGCGGCGGGCGCCGCGGTCTGAGCCGAGGCGGAGCTGGCGGCCCAGCCGATGCTCGCGGCGAGAACGGCCGCCGCCAGGAATGAAGTCTTCATACAGGGCTCCCCTTGCTGATTGTTGTCGAGACGGCATCGAATGGCCGCCCCGGGGATGGCTCAGAGGGGACAGGCCGCAAGCCTGGCACGCCTCCACCAAATGCTCCCCCTTGCATGGAAGGCGTCCGAAAGATGCTTAGGTGCCTCGGTATATCGTCCGGTAGATTATGGAAACGACAACCCAAGGCGGCATTCCAGGACAGCATCTATCATACGCCGCCGGGATGTAGACGCGAAGCAGATACGATTATTCCAACGATGCCGTACGCCTCGACGAACACGCCCAGCCCAGGGGAGACGCTCAGCCCCGGTCGCATCCGCTTGATCGCGATGATCATCGGCAGCGCCTTGTTCATGGAGATGCTGGACGTCACCATCCTGTCGACCGCGCTGCCGACCATGGCGCAGGATCTGGCGGTCAAGCCGCTCCATATGAGCCTGGCGCTGACCTCCTATCTGCTCAGCTTGGCGATCTTCATCCCGGTGAGCGCCATCCTCGCCGATCGCTTCGGCACGCGGATGGTGTTCCGCGCGGCGATCCTGCTGTTCACGCTGGGCTCCGTCTTGTGCGGCCAGGCGCATAGCCTGGCCTTCCTGGTCTTCGCCAGGCTGCTGCAGGGGCTGGGCGGCGCGTTGATGATGCCGGTAGGGCGCCTGATTCTGGTGCGCTGCGCGCCGAAATCGGAATATGTCCGGGCCTTGTCCTGGGTCGTGGTGCCAGGCTTCGTCGGGCCGATCGTCGGGCCGGCGGTTGGCGGCATCATCGTGACGTATCTCTCCTGGCGCTGGATCTTCTTCGTCAACGTGCCGATCGGCCTGCTCGGATTGGTGCTGGCGACCATCTATATCCCCGAGGTGCGCGAGGCGATCCGCACCCGCTTCGACCCGCTGGGCTTCGTGCTGTCCGGCATCTCGCTCGCCTGCATGGTCTTCGGGCTGGAGGCGCTGAGCCGCGGTGCCGGCGATCCGGCCTATACGCTGGGGCTGCTGGGCGTGGGTGCCGTGTTCTGGGGCCTCTACCTCATCCATGCCCAGCGCCACCCGGCGCCGATCCTCGATCTCAAGCTGATGCGGGTCACGACCTTCAACGTTTCGGTCATCGCGGGAGCGCTGACGCGCATCTCGGGCGGCGGCATTCCATTCATGCTGCCGCTGATGATGCAACTGGGCTTCGGCTATTCCCCCATGGCCAGCGGCTTCATCCTCCTCTCTGGTGCGACCGGCTCGATAGTGATGAAGGCAGTGGCGACCGGCATCATCCGACGCTGGGGCTTCCGCGACGTCATGATCTGGAACTGCGTCATCGCCAGCCTGTCGATCGCGATCTGCGCCGCGTTCCGACCCGATTGGCCGCTGGCGCTGATCTTCGCGGTGCTGCTGGTCAGCGGCTTCTTTCAGGCGCTGCAATTCACGGCCTACAACACGGTGGCCTATGCGGATCTGGCGCCCGAGCAGATGGGCGCGGCCACCAGCTTCTATTCGACGTTCCAGCAATTGATGCTGTCGATCGGCATCTGCGCCGCGGTCGGCGTGCTGTATCTCTCCAGCGTGGTGCTGGGGCACGACAAGCTCATGCTTGACGATTTCTCGGTGGGATTCCTGGTCATGGCTCTGGCCAGCGCCGCCGCGATACCGTTCTGCGCGCGGCTCGCTCCCGATGCCGGTGCCGATATGAGCGGGCATGTTCGCGGGGGCGCCAAGGCCGAGGTTGGCAAATGACCCACGCCGCCTCGGGGGCTGGGCTTCGCCAGAGGCTGTTGTGATGCTGCATAAGTCTGAATAGGTTGGTAGAAGGGTATTCCCGACGATCAGCCTGAAATCCAGCGAGTGCCAGTGTCCCCAGTTCAATCCGTGTCCTCACTTCAATACGTCAGCACCCGGCAGCCGGCCGGCGACAATACGGCCTTGGGCTTTGAAGACGTGCTGTTGGCCGGTCTGGCACCCGATGGCGGCCTCTACGTGCCGACCGAATGGCCGCACTTCAGCAAGGATCGCATCCGGTCCTTGCGTGGGCTCGACTACCCGCATCTCGCGACCGAGATCATCCTGCCCTTCGTCGGCGACAGCTTCACCAAGGATGAATTGCTGACGCTGCTCACCGACGCCTATGTGGGATTCGACCACAAGGCGGTGGCGCCCTTGAAGCAGCTGGCCCATGGCCAGTTCGTCGCCGAGCTGTTCCACGGGCCGACGCTAGCCTTCAAGGATTTCGCGCTCCAGGTGCTGGGCCGGCTCTTCGACACGGTGCTGGCGCGGCGCAAGCAGCGCATCACCATCGTCGGTGCGACGTCGGGCGATACCGGCTCGGCCGCCATCGAGGCGTGCCGTGACCGCGAGAACATCGACATCGTCATCCTCTACCCCGAGGGCCGCACCTCCGACATCCAGCGCCGGCAGATGACCACGGTGAATGCCTCCAACGTCCACACGCTGGCCGTTGCCGGCACCTTCGACGATTGCCAGGACCTGGTGAAGGCGCTGTTCGCCGATGCCGAGTTCCGCGCACGCCACCAGCTCTCGGCCGTGAATTCCATCAACTGGGCCCGGGTCATGGCCCAGATCGTCTATTACTTCTGGGCCGGCATGGCGCTGGGGGCACCCGACGTGCCGGTGGCCTTCTCGGTGCCGACCGGCAATTTCGGCAATATCCTGGCCGGCCATGCCGCACGGCTGATGGGACTGCCGATATCCTCCCTCACCATCGCCACCAACCGCAACGACATCCTCTACCGCTTCGTCGAGACCGGCGAGATGCGCATCAACGGGGTCGAGCCCAGTCTCAGCCCCAGCATGGACATCCAGGTGTCGAGCAATTTCGAACGCCTGTTCCACGAAGTGCTGGGCCGCGACGGTGCCAAGCTTGCCGAGGCCATGGCGGCCTTTCGCAAGAACGGGCTGCTGCCGGCTACCCAAGCCGCCTGGGACAAGGTGCGTGAGGGCTTCCAGGCCTATCGCGTCGATGACGAGGAAACGCGCGCCACGATCCGCACGCTCCATGCCGAGACCGGCGAATTGTTCGACCCGCACAGCGCCATCGCGGTCGAGGCGATGCGCCGGCATGTGGCGAAGCAACCAGGCTCGGGCGTGCCGCATGTGGCGCTCGCGACCGCGCATCCCGCGAAATTCCCCGAGACGGTGACCGAGGCGATCGGTCTCGTCCCCATGCTGCCGCCGCATATGGCCGACCTCATGACCAAGCCTGAGCGCATCACGCGCATCGCCAACGACTTCGCTGCCGTGCGCGCCTTCGTCGACGCTCATTGCGGACCGCAAAAGAGCGTGCCGGGCAAGGGGAGGGCGTAATGACCACGCGTCTCACCACCCTGCCCAACGGCCTGCGGGTCATCACCGATGCCATGCCCAGTGTCGGTACCGTGTCGCTCGGCGTGTGGGTCGATGTCGGCACGCGCAACGAACCGGCCGAGATCAACGGCGTGGCGCATCTCCTGGAGCATATGGCCTTCAAGGGCACCGAGCGGCGCAGTGCCTTGCGCATCGCCGAGGAGATCGAGAATGTCGGCGGGCATCTGAACGCCTACACCTCGCGCGAGCAGACCGCCTATTACGCCAAGGTACTGAAGGACGACGTGCATCTGGCGGTCGATATCCTGGCCGACATCCTGCAGCATTCGGTCTTCGATCAGGGGGAGCTGGAACGCGAGCGCACGGTGATCCTGCAGGAGATCGGCCAGGCTGCCGATACGCCGGACGACGTCATCTTCGACATGTTCCAGGCGGCAGCCTATCCGGCGCAGGCCATGGGCCGTCCGGTGCTGGGCGATGCCGAGATCATCCGGCGCATCCCGCGCGATGCCATCGCCCATTACATGAGCGGGCATTACGCGGCCGAGCGCATGGTGTTCTCCGCCGCCGGCAATCTCGACCATGATAGGATCGTGCAGCTGGTCGGCGAGGCTTTCGGCCATTTGCCGCGCCATACCGCCATCGAAGTCGAGCCCGCGCTCTATGGCGGCGGGGTCTTGCGCGAGGAGCGCGAGCTGGAGCAGGTCCATCTGGTGTTGGGCATGCCGGCCGTCTCGTTCCTCGACGCGGATTACTACAACGTCTCCGCGCTCTCGACCGTGCTGGGTGGGGGCATGTCCTCTCGCCTGTTCCAGGAGATCCGCGAGAAGCGCGGTCTGGTTTATACCGTCTATGCCTTTACCGCCGCCTATCGCGATGGCGGCGTGTTCGGCGTCTATGCCGGCACCGGCGAGGAAGAGGTCTCGGAGCTGATCCCGGTCTTGTGCGATGAACTGCTCAAGGTCGCCGATACGGTGAGCGAGGAGGAGACGGCACGGATGCGCGCCCAGATGAAGGCCGGGCTGTTGATGGGGCTGGAAAGCACTTCCTCGCGTGCCGAGCATCAGGCGACGCAGCTCCTGATCCATGACCGCGCCGTCGGCACCGCCGAGCTGCTGGCCAAGATCGACGCCGTCGACCAGGCCGGCATCGCACGGGCGGCAAGACGGGTGCTGACCGCCGCACCCACTTTCGCGGCGCTGGGGCCGATCGGCCGGGTCGAGGATTTCGGCGACATCCTGCGGCGGCTTGGACACTGAGGCGTAGCCGATGCCGTTGGGTGCGCTCTTCTTCAGCTCGGTACCCTTCGTCAACCTGAACGGCAAGAAGATCGCCATTCGCTCGCCCCTGCGCACCGACTGGCTGGCCTGGAGTGCGCTGCGTGCCCAGTCGCGCGATTTCCTCACCCCCTGGGAGCCGAGCTGGGCGGTGGATTCGCTCAGCAAGGCAGCCTTCCGCCGCCGGCTCATGCGCTACGCCGTCGATTGGCGCGACCGGATGGGCTACAGCTTCTTCATCATCCGCATAGCCGACAACGCGCTGCTCGGCGGCCTCACCTTCAGCAACATCCGGCGCGGTGTCGCCGAGACCGGCAGCATCGGCTACTGGATCGGCCAGCCCCATGCGCGCCAAGGCTACATGACCGAGGCGCTGGAGCTGGCGTTATCCTTCGGCTTCGAGCATCTGCGGCTGCATCGTATCGAGGCGGCGTGCCTGCCGGCCAACCAGGCCAGCCGTGGCCTGCTGACCAAGGCGGGCTTCACCCAGGAAGGCTATGCCAGACAATACCTCTTCATCAACGGCAGCTGGGCCGACCACGTGCTCTACGCGATGCTGAGGGACGATTGGAAGGGGCGGAAGCAGAAATAGGGCGTGCTTATTTCAAGCGTGCCCGGATTCGCTCGACAGCATGGAGATGTCGACGCCGATCTCCTGGATCGCGCGTTCCCATTTGATGTCGTTCTGGGGATCGAAGACGATGTCCTCATTGGCGCTGCCATGCAGCCAGGCATTGGCCTGCAGCTCGGCATCGAGCTGGCCGGGGCCCCAATCGGCATAGCCGAGCGCCACCATCCATTGCTGCGGCCCGGTACCCCGGGCGATCGCGCGCAGGATCTCGACCGTGGCGGTCAGTGCCAGCCCGTGGCCGACCACGACCGTGCTGCTTTCGATATAGTCGCAGCTATGCAGCACGAAGCCGCGCGAAGTCTCGACCGGACCGCCGAAATGCACCTTCTCGGGCTTGGTCTCGTCGGGCGGGATGTCGAGCTGGGCGATCAGTTCCGGCAAGGTCAGGCTGTCCAGCACCTTGTTGATGATCAGCCCCATCGCGCCTTCCTCGGTATGGGCACAGAGATAGACCACGCTGCGCTGGAAGCGGGCGTCCGGCAGATGTGGCATGGCGATGAGGAAATGTCCGGCGAGATAGCCGCTTCCGGGAGCGTCGGGGCCCTTGGCACGCGACAATATGGAAATGGACGGTGGCATGGTTCACACATAAAACCGTCATGGGCGCGCTGCAAGAGGCGGCGGCAAGGTGGTTGCGAATCCGGTAACCGATCGGGCACTCGAACGTATAGCCATTGATAATGGCCGATCGGGGCATCATTGATGCTATAGGGCCCATTGATGCTATAGGAAAGCGCCGATGCGCCTCATTCTCCATATTTTCCTGCCTCTGCTGCTGATCGCGGCGTGTCCTGCCTACGCGGCGGATGTCGGTGCCGTCTCGCCCTGGGCGAAGACGCCCCAGGCCGCGGTCCGGCTGGTGGCGGCACCTGCTACGAATGCAACCTCGGGACCGGATGCCGGGACAATCCGCCTCGGTCTCGAATTCGATCTGGCTGCCGGCTGGAAGACCTATTGGCGCTCGCCCGGCGATGCCGGGTTTCCGGCCTCCATCGACTGGAAGGGCTCGTCCAACGTCAAGCCGGGCCCGCTCGATTGGCCGGTGCCGACGCGCTACTCGCTGCAGGGGCTGGAGACCTTCGGCTATGAAGGGCGGCTCGTCCTGCCGCTGACGGCCATGCGGACGGATCCGACGAAGCCCACGCATCTCTCGGCCACGGTCGATTTCCTGACCTGCGCCACGCTATGCGTGCCGAACCATGTCGACCTGGCACTCGACCTGGCGCCCGGCGCCGTGCCGGCGGGCCAAGCGCCCCTGCTCGACCATTGGATGGCGCGGGTGCCGACCGGTTTCCGCACCGACCTCACCATCATCTCGGCGGCTTCCGGCGGCATCGGGCGCAGCGCCTTTCTCGACATATTGGTCGGCGCCGCGCCGCCCATGGCGTCGCCCGACGTCATGATCGAGGGCGATGGCGCCGTCGTCTCACGTCCGCCGCAGGTCATTCCCCAATCCCCGGTCACGGCCGTGCTGCGTCTGACCGATCCCAGCGACAAGGACGGCGCGCTCGCCAAGCTTTCGGGCAAGCATATCGCCATCACCGTGGTCGACCGCGCGACCCTTGGTGCCCCGACGCCACGCGCCGTGACCCACGCGGACGTCCCCGTGCTGCATGCCGAGACGGCAGCGCAATCGGCCAATTCCGTGCCCTTGTCGCGTGGCATCCTGCTGGCGGCGCTGCTGGGTGGGCTCATCCTCAACGTCATGCCCTGCGTGCTGCCGGTCCTGTCGCTCAAGGTGCTGGGGCTGGCGGGCTTGAACCATGTCGACCGCCGGCGCCGGCGGCTGGGCTTCGTGGCCGGTGCCGCCGGCATCGTCGTCTCGTTCATGGCACTGGGCATCGTGCTGGCGGTGGCCAAGGCGGCTGGGCAAAGCATCGGCTGGGGCGTGCAGTTCCAGCACCCTCTGTTCCTCAGCACCTTGGCCGCGATCACCACCGCGTTCGCCGGCAATCTGTTCGGCTGGTTCGAGGTGCCGATGCCGTCGCTGGGACTACCGGCCTCGCGTTCGGGCGAACCATCCTTGCTCGGTCATTTCGTCACCGGCATCTTCGCCACGGTGCTGGCGACACCCTGCTCGGCGCCGTTTCTCGGCACGGCGGTGGGCTTCGCGCTCGCCGGCAGCATCGGCGACATCATGGCCGTATTCCTGTGCTTGGGGCTGGGCTTCGCCCTGCCGCAG